>NZ_JBTWMV010000013.1:0-224317 GCF_054850255.1 Streptomyces sp. 7R007
GACAGGCGTCGAGCCCGTCCGCACCACCCCGATTCTCTCTCCCGCTAGCGCGGGAGACGGTCAGCCCCGGTAGGAGCCTCCGCCGCTGAACGACTGGTAGATGCTCCAGTAGTACTTGGTGTGGCCCAGGTGTGCCAGGCCGTTGGCGGAGAACTGGAAGGAGTCGCCCGGGTCGAAGTAGCAGGTGCCCTTCCAGCACTTGTGCTTGCCGCGGTCGCCCGGCTTGGTGTCGTCACCGTTTCCGTACCAGTAACCGTGGAAGTTGTACCTGCCGTTCTCCCCGTGCGAGTAGTTCCCCTTCTTGACCCGGGTCCCGCGCACGTAGAGGTAGTAGTCCCAGCCCGCGTAGATCCAGGCCGAGCGCCAGCCCTTGCGGAACCACATGTCCCACTGCGCCGAGCACTTGTGGGAGGACTTGCTGCAGATCCGCCGCAGCCGCACGCACGTGTAGTACGTGCACCTCTGCTGGACCCGTTCCATGAGGGAGGTTCCGGCGAGGTCGAACTTGTTCTGCGGGTCGGCGCACGCGTACTCGTAGCTGTTGCAGCTGCCGCTGTACACCGGGTCGACGGACAGGAAGCGGCCCGAGGCGGGATCGTAGAGGCGGGCCCCCATGATCGTGATGCCGCTCAGGGTGCCGCTGTCCCGCTCGTACGCGCCGAGCCAGCCGTACGTGGCCGCCTTGGTGCCGTCCTGCGGGTTGCCGTACTCGTCGTAGTGCTGCACGGTGGCCGCCACCGAGGTGTCGAGCGGCAGCTGGACGGCGACGTCCCCGTGCAGGTTGGACAGTTGCAGGACGGTACCGCCGGTGGCGGTGGTCGTCGCGAGCAGCGAACCGGTGACGTCGGCGACGTTCCGGCTGATCGCGCCGGAGGAACTCGCTGTCCAGGCAGGGGTGTCGCACGCGCAGTCGTAGTGGTTGACCGAGGTGCTCGTCGTGCTCCAGGTGCCGTCGCCGGCCTGGCTCTGCGCCGTGGACTGGGTGAACCGGCCGGCGGCGTCCAGGGACCACAGCAGACGGGCGGTGCCGACGGTCTCACTGCGTACGACGTCGTTGGCGTAGTAGGTGAGTGCGGTGGTGCCGCTGGCGGTGGTCCGGCCGAAGGCGTCGTAGGTGATGCCGGAGCCGGTGAGCCGGTCGCCGGCGTCGTAGGCGTACGACGCCGTCGTGGAGGTGGTGTCCGCCGTGGCGCTGTCGCAGTCGTCGGAGGTCGTGGTCAGACCCGTCCGGTTGCTGTTGGCGTCGAAGGTGTAGGCGCGGGTCGTGCAGCCCGTTCCGGTGCTGTCGGCGGCCCGCACGAGGTGTCCGAAGGTGTCGTAGGAGAACGCCGTCTCGGTGGTGGACCCGTCGGTCTGGGTGTGCGCGGCCTGCCGGCCGTGCACCGTGAGGTCGGCGGTGTCCGACAGCACGGTGGTCCCGCTGGAGTCCGTGTAGTGGACCCCGGTCTGGTTGCCCGCGGTGTCGGAGTCCACGGTGAGCCGGTAGCCGCCGGGCAGGCTCTCGCCGGTGAGGTCTCCGTTCGTGTCGTAGGCGGGGGTGAAGGTGCCGGCCACCGAGTCGGTGATGGTCTTCGTCCGGCCCGCGGCGTCGTAGGTGTAGGTGGTGCTCGACGGCACGGAGTCCGTGACCTTCAGCGGGCGTCCGAGCAGGTCGTACGTCGTCGTGGACGTGTTGCCCGCCCCGTCGTCGTAGGCCGTCTGGCGGCCGAGCGCGTCGTAGGTGTAGGTGACCGTCTGCCCGCCTGAGCTCTGGGAGGTCACCCGCCCGCTGCCCTGGTCGTAGGTCAGGGTGACCGGGGGCACGGCCTCGCCGGTGCCGCCGGTGACGGCCGTCTTCACCGTGCGGCCCGCGGCGTCCACGGTGATCGTCGTGGTCCGGGTGGTGCCGTTGGCGGTCTCCGTGCGGCCGGCGTCCTGGCCCCAGCGGTCGTAGGTGTAGACGGTGGTGACGAGTTCCGCGGGGTTGGTCCCGCGGTCGAGGACCGTCGCCGCCGGTGCCGTCCGGCACAGGAGGCCCGCCCACGCGGGCCGGCCACCGCACGCGCCGCTGCCGTCGGCCGTGTAGTAGGTGTAGGTCCGGGTGCCGGCGTCGGCGCCGGTGGAGGCCGCGGTGCGGGTGCTGAGCACCCGGCCCTTGGTGTCGTACGTCGTGTAGGTGACGGACTTGCCGTCGCTGCCCTGCGTGGTCGCGGTCTCCTGCCCGGTCGTCCAGTCGTAGGTGGTGTGTGTGGTGCGCGGGTCGGCGTCCGTGCCGTAGCCGTCGACCGCACCGCCCACGGTGGTGGAGGTCACCAGGTCCGACACCTTGGCCTCGGCGGGCCGGTTCTCGTCGTAGGCGTACGTGGTGTGGTCGCGGGCCAGCACCGTGGAACCTGCTGCCAGCGTGGCGTCCGCCGTCGCGCCGGTGAGGTCGCCGACCAGGGTGACCGGGCGCAGCGGGCCGTACTGGTCGGTGAGGTGTCCGCCGTCCGGTGCGTACACGGAGACGGTGGACAGCAGTTGGGCGCGGTCCGCCGTGGACAGGCCGGTCAGCCCGAGCGCGGCCAGTTTCCCGTCCGCGCCGTCGGAGGTGCCGAGGGCGAGCGCGCGGTTGCCGGAGGTCAGCTCGCTGACGGTGTTGCCGTACGCGTCGTACTCGGTGGCGGTGATCGCACCGCCCGGAGCGGCGACGTCGACCTCCTCGCCGTCGGCGTCGATGTAGGTGACGGTCGCGTTCGTGTACGCGCCGGAAGTGAGGTCACCGCCGGTGTGGGAGGACGGCACCGTGTCGGCGGGGAAGACGGCCGTGGCGTCCGTGGGGGCGTCGTCCTGGGCCCAGGTCGCGACCGTGGCGGCGTCCATCTGGTACGGCGCCGAGGTGCCGGAGAGCGGGACGTCGTAGACGACGGAGGTGGCCGCGGTACCGGACGTGGTGGTGTTGGAGCCCTCCGCGAGGGCGGGGTGGGACGCCTTGAGGAGCATGCCGTCACCGGCGGTCAGGGCCGATCCGGCCTTGCCGTAGGTGAACGTCCAGGGCAGGACGCCGGGTTCGGTGAGCGTGATCACGCGGCCGTCGGAGTCGTAGGTGTACTCCGTCTTCAGCGCAGGGCTGATGCGCGGGTCCCAGACCTGGCGGAGCCGGCCGGAGCCGTCGTAGGTGTAGGAGGCGAGGGTCTCGGCGGTGGCGGCGGAGGCGCCGGGGTCGGTCGCCCACAGCTTGATCGCCTTGACCTGGCCCGTGTAGTCACCGGGCGCCGAACCAGTGGCGGTGGTGCTGGACGCGTAGACGTACTCCAGGACCCGGCAGCCCTTGGTGGACGGCGTGGCCTGGCAGGTGGCCGCGGTGACCGCCTCGGTCGGGGAGATGGCGTACTTCGGGCGGGCGAGGGTCTCGCCGCCGACGGCGACGGTCTCGGAGGCGACGGTCAGGGTGGAGTCGTCGACCGCGGAGGCGGAGGAGGACAGCGTCCAGGTGACGGCGCCGGTCGCGGCCTTGGTGAACACCGTGGTGTTCGCGTCCGAGTCGGTCAGGGTGAACGTCGACCCGCTCAGGGTGCCGCTCAGCACCAGGGACTCGGCGCCCTTCTCCGGGGTCCAGCCACCGCCCGACTTCGCGGTGAACGCTACCGAGCCGCCGTCGCTGGAGAGCAGTTCGAGCGACGTGTCGGAGGTCTTGCGCAGCTGGGTGTAGTCGCTGGACTCGCCGCCCGTCGACGAGGTCCAGCCGGGGCCGAAGATCTGCGCCTGGCCTTCGGTGTCGGTGGTGTTGGCGCGGGAGGAGTAGGTGCGCCCCACGCTCGCGTCGAACGCCGAGGCGTCGGTGGCCGAGAGGGTGTAGTCACCCGTGAGCTCGTTCACCGAGCCGGGTCCGACCGCGGCGCTCGGCGCGTCGCCGGCGTCGCGGTCGAGGGTGACCTCGACGGTCTGCGAGTGGCCGGTGGTGGTGCCGTCGGTGAACGCGGCCCGCAGGTCCAGGACACCGTCCTCGGACAGGGAACCCACCGTGTTCCAGACCAGCTTGGTGGCGGTGCCGGAGGTGACGGTGACGGGCCAGGCGGACACCGCGCTGCCGGAGGCGGTGACGTCGCCGACCGGCACGGTGTGCCAGGAGTCGGTCTCGCCCCGGCGGTACTGCCAGGTCACGCCGGTGTAGGTGGTCAGGCCCTTGGCGGCGAGGGTCAGGCGGCGGGCGGTGGTGTCGCCGTCCTGCGGCGAGAGGATGGCCGCGCCGTCCGCGCCGACGCCGAAGCTGTAGGCGGTGGTGGCTGAGGAAAGGTTTCCGCCGGAGTCGACGGTCCGTGCGTAGAGGGTGTGCCAGCCGTTCGCGGGGTCGATGCTGATCGTCTGCGCGTCGCCGCCGGTGCCGTCGGTGGTGTCCAGCTTCCTGTTCGGCAGGCTACTGTCGTCCAGGCCCCAGTGGAAGCCCGCGCCGTCGGTCGAGGTGGTGTCCAGGGTGCAGGAGACGGCGTTGTCGGCCTTGGCCGTCCAGCCGCTCTGCGGGTACGCGTCGCACACCACGCTGGGTGCGGCGGGCTTGGCGACGTTCGGCACGAAGTACAGGTACGACGACCAGGCGCCGTAGTCGGTGCCGTCGTAGCCGCGTACGCGCATGCGCAGGTGCTGGGCGGGCAGCGCGCCGGTGCTGGGCACGGTGTAGCTGGCCGTGCCGCCGGAGGCGACGCTGGAGCTGGTCACGGTGTTGGAGTAGGCAGTTTCGCTGCTGTAGGCGGGGTCGTTGGTGACTTCGAACTGTGCCTTGACCGCGGAGCCGTCCGCGTCCGTCACCTTCGCCGACAGCGTCGGCGTGTAGGTGGTGATGTACCGCTTGCCGTTGTAGGCGTTGACCTGCGAGGGCGCGATGGCGAGCGAACTGGGCACGGCCGGGTAGGAGTTGTACGTCACCGTCAGGTGCGGCTCGGTCGAGCCGTCTCCGGAGACGTAGTTCGCCGACCGGAACCGGCGCCAGGTCAGGCTGTCGGTCTCGTCGGCGGCGGCGATGCGCAGACCGTAGTTGGCTGAACCGTCGGCCCAGGACTGCACGATGGAGTCGATATCGAAGTTCATCGTGCCGCCGGGGCAGTCGGTGCTGCTGTAGCCCAGCGCGGCCTTGTTGGTCACCGCGCCGGTCGTCGTGGTGGAGGGCTGGTCGGCCCAGGTGATGTCCGAGGACGACCACGTCGAGGTGATCCGGCGTACCTGTGTGCCCGCCCCGGAGGTGGAGCAGGTCGAGGAGTAGTAGGAATACAGGGCGAGGTTGGTGTCGGTGATGTGCTTGCCCTTGAAGGCCGACACGTCGAACTTCAGGTACGAACGGGCCTTGGTGGTGCCCGCGTCGTACGTACCCGACTTCAGCTCGGTCGAGGAGACCTGCGAGTCGGTGTAGTTCGTCGCCACCCAGGTGTCCGTCGTCACCGCCAGGGTGGAGGTGGGGTCGACGGTGACCGGGTAGGTCAGGTCCTGGTCGAAGTAGTCCGCGCCGGGCTTGAGGACCAGGGTCTGCGAGCCGTCGTCGGCCGTCTCGACCTTGGTGTCCACCGGGGCCTGGTGCCTGGACTCGCCGGATGCCTTGTCGGTGGAGGAGTCCCACATCATCGGCGCGGGCGCCTCGGCGACCAGCTTGCCGTGGGAGTCCTTCAGCAGCAGGTGCCCGGAGGCGGCCTCGGAGAGCTCAAGTCCCTTCAGATCCAGGGGGATCCGGTACTCCAGCGGCTTGTCCGGGGCCTTGTCGAGGACGACGTTCTGCGAGAAGCCCTGCGCCAGCGCGGTGACCGTGAGGCTCTGGCCGTCACCGAGGTCGTAGGAGGCGGTGTCGTCCTTCACCGACGGCGTCGGAAGCTTCGTCTCCCAGCCCAGCCCGAAGGACTTGTCCCCCTTGTCCACCGACACCAGTGAGGTGTCACCGCCGTCTGACACGGCGATGTCCGCCGCCGCCACGTCGGGCTCCAGCGAGGCACCCGTGTCCGACAGGGAGGTGTCGATGTCCTGCCACTTGCCGTCCACCTTCTGCCGGATCGGCCCGGCGTACGTGGATGTCTGCAGCTTTCCGCTGGGCAGCGCGTATGTCGTCGACGTCGCCGAACGCTCCGACAGCACCTCGATCTTGCGGTGCCGCAGCCGCGCAGTCAGCAGCGCGGCTGCCACCGAGTCCGCCGTGGACGCCTTGGCGTCGTCCTTGGTGGAGGCGACCGGTGCGAGCGATGCGCCTCCGGTCAGGCCGGTGGCGAAGGCGGTCCCCGTTTCCATGGCCACGAGCGCCGATTCGGCGGCGAGCAGTGCAGCCACCGCGAGCGCGGTCCGGCCCCAGAGGCCAGAGCCGGCGCTCTTGATTCGCGGCGCTCTTCCGCGCCGCGATATCCGTCTCACCTGTGTGCTCCTCTTGTTGACGTGTCGGCCGTTTGTACAGGCCGGACACGCAAAGTAAAAGAAGCGTTAGAGTAGCGTGAAGATCATTAGTAGGTACAGCGGGAAAGGTGTGGAGGGGGCGACCGCACCGCCGCTCACCGCGAGGCCGCTCAGGCCGTTGTCGGACGACCAAGCGACAATAGATCCATGTTCGAGTCGATGGTGCGATTGGACCCGGATGTCCAGCATGCGTACCTCGCCCGCCTCGGGGTGGAGGCCGCACCGCCGTCCGTGGAGGCTCTGCATCTGCTGGTACGACGCCATGCTGAACGGGTGCCGTATGAGACGTTGTGGATCCAGAGCGGCGAAGCGTGGAGCGTCGACCCGTACGAGGCCGCGGCGCGGATCGCTCTCCAGGGCCGCGGCGGCTACTGCTACCACATGAACGGAGCGCTGGGCTTGCTGCTCGGTTCGCTCGGTTACGCGGTGCGCGGCCACGTCGGGGGAGTGCACGGCCCGGAGGGCCCTCGGCCCGCCGTGATGGGCAACCACCTCGCGCTGACGGTGGAGCACTTGCCGAGCGAGACGAACCCCGGCGGTGTGTGGTACGTCGACAACGGGTTGGGCGACGCCCTCCACGGTCCGCTGCCGTTGATCGCCGGAAGGCATGATCAGCCACCGTTCGTGCTCCAGCTGGAGCAGGCCACCGACGGCGCCGCGTGGCATCTGACCCACGACCCGGACGGCGGGTTCACCGGGATGACCTGGACCACGGCTCAGGCGCACCTGGCCGACTTCGAGGCGCAGCACCAGTGGCTGTCGACGTCGCCGGAGTCGGGGTTCGTCCAGGTGCCGATGGCCGAACGCCGCGACGCGACCGGGGCGGACGTCGTCCGCGGCCTGGTGCTGAGCCGGATCGGCGACGGCGCGCACACGCACGAGCCTGTCACGCGCCGCACGGAGTGGTTCGACCTGCTCGCCGACGTGTTCGACCTGCGGTTGGACACAGTGGCCGAGGAGAGGCGTGAGCGACTTTGGACGCATGTTCTCTCGGCGCACCGTCGCTGGCAGGAGTCACAGACGTCGCGGAACTGAGATGCGCGCGGGCAGACCCTCGTCGAGTTGTCGCCCTCGACACCCTCAGCCGCCGGCGGTTGTCCCCGGCGTCTCATCATGTAGTGAGTCCGGGCGGAACCCGGCGGCCGGCGATCTGCCGTTCTTCGCGGCGAGGCGGATGGGGTCGCGCGGTGTGGGACGGCTCATCGCAGTGTCTGCGCCACGAGGGTGCGGATCTGGATGGCGGAGGGCTTTCCGCCGTTGACCAGGTGGTCGAAGACCATCCCGTCTATGCACGTCAGCAGGGTGACGGTGCGGGCCTCGGGGTCGGGGACGCCGTGGGCGGTGAGGAAGTCGTGGACGAGTTGCCGCCCGGCGTTGTGGCGCGGGCGGAGGATCTCGCGTAGTTCGGGGTGGTGGACGCTTTCGAGGGCGCAGGCGTAGCGGGCGAGGGAGCGTCGCCGTCCTTCTCCCGTCAGCCGCTGCTGGATGAAGGCGGTGATGGCTGCCGCCAGTTCCTCGGCGCTGTGCGGCATCGTCGTGCGGTTTCCGGTGTCTTCGAGTTCCGTCTGGTCCAAGGCGACCAGGCGCGTGACGAGTGCGGTGAGCAGTGCCTGGCGGGTGCGGTAGTAGGCGGAGGTCGTGCCGGACGGCAGGCCCGCGGCCCGGTCCACGGCGCGGTGGGTCAGTCCTCGCATTCCGGCCTCCGCGAGCACGGTGATCGCCGTGTCGGCAAGGACGGTACGTCGGTCGTCGGGCACCCCCTCTTTCTACACCGGTAGAGACCGGGGATACCCTTCTTCTACATCTGTAGAAGCCGTGTGGGGTGGCAGGGAGAGGGGCTGGGCATGGCGGGCAGCGCGGTGGTGGTCGGGGCAGGTGTCGGCGGGCTGGCCGCGGCGATTGGGCTGCGCCGGATCGGCTGGGAGGTGACGGTCGTCGAACGCGCCCGCGTCCTGGCGGACGTGGGCGCGGGCATCTCCCTGCACGCCAACGGCATCCGCGCGCTGGACGTCCTGGGCGTGGGCGAGGCGGTCCGCGCGGCCGCCCGGCCGCAGTACACCGGTGGTACCCGCACCCCTGAGGGCAGGTGGCTGGCCCGGATGGACGGAGCCGTGCTGGAGCGGAAGCTGGGCACGCCGATCGTCGGTATTCCCCGGGCCGTGCTGCACCGCCTGCTGCGCGAGGCGCTGCCCGCGGAGTGCCTGTCCATCGGCGCCGAAGTGACGCGCGTCGACCGCTCGCAGCCGGGCCGAGTGCGGGTGCCGGTCGGGGACGGAGTTCTGGATGCGGATCTGGTCGTGGCGGCCGACGGCGTGGACAGCCGGCTGCGCCGCCAGTTGTTCCCCGGCCACCCCGCCCCCGTCTACAGCGGATCGACGGTGCTGCGAGCCGTGACCGAGCGTCCGGTGTCGTTGCGCACCGACTTCGAGCTGACCTGGGGGAGGGGCGCCGAGTTCGGTCACATCGCCTTCACCGACGGCCGGGCCGAGTGGCACGCGGTGCTCAACTCGCCGCCCGGCGTGCGGCATGCCGATGCCCTGGCCGTCCTGCGCCGCCGGTTCGGCGACTGGCACGATCCGATCCCGGCGCTGCTGGAGGCGACCCGGCCGGAGGCCGTCCTGCACCACGACATCCGCGAGCTGGCGACGCCCTTGCCCGCGTACACCGAGGGCCGGGTGGCGCTGCTCGGGGATGCGGCCCACGCCATGACCCCCAACCTCGGCCAGGGCGCCTGCCAGGCCCTGGAAGACGCGGCCACCCTGGCCGCCGCGCTCGCCGCCGAGCCCACGGTCGAAGCAGCACTGGCCCGCTACGACGCCGAACGCCGCCCGCGCAGCCAGTCCGTGGCCCGCGCCGCGCGCCAGGCCGGCCGGCTGGGCCAGCAGCTGTCCCACCCGCTGGCCGTGGCCGTGCGCAATACCGGACTGCGACTGGCCCCCTCGGGCATGACCGTCCGGGCCATCCTGCGGCACGCCGACTGGAGCGCGCCGAGCCTGGGCTGACGGCACCGCGCTCGCGCCGCCAGGTACCTTGCGGGCTCGACAATCTGGCCCGAGGCCCGCGGGCAGTCCGCGCCGGCCAGCCGATGTGCGTACGCTGATGGCGGTTCGAGGGGATTCGAGGGGAGGGGAATGCGGCCCGCAAGGTGTGAAGGAGTCGTTGATGCCGCGCGGTTGCGGCACGTGTACTGGGTGGGTGGCGGAAGCGGGGCGGGCAAGTCGACGATCGCCCGCCGGCTCGCGGACCGCTTCGGCTGGCGCCTGTACGCCACCGACGACGTGATGCCGGATCACGCCGGGCGGACCACGCCCGAGCAGGCCCCTTTCCTGCACCAGTTCATGGCCATGGACATGGACGAGCGCTGGGTGAACCGGTCCCCGCACACCATGCTGGAGACATTCCACTGGTATCGGGGCGAGGGCTTCGATCTGATCGTCGAAGACCTTCTGCGCCTGCCGCGGGAACCGTGCGTCATCGTCGAGGGCTTCCGGCTGCTGCCGCACCTCGTGAGACCTCTCCTCGCCGTTCCCGAGCACGCTGTCTGGCTCCTTCCCACACCTGACTTCCGCCAGGCGGCCATCGAGAGCCGGTCCCTGCCAGGGGACGGATTCGTCGGCAGGACCAGCGACCCGGCGAAGGCGCGTCGCAATATGGCTGAACGGGACCGCATGTTCACCCAACGCCTTCAGCGGGAGGCCGAGCGTCTTCGGCTGCGCACGATTCAGGTCGACACCACCATCAACGAAGACGATCTCGAAGAGCAGGTGACCGCCGCGTTCGGGCTGTGAGCTCCGTTGACTGAGCTAGCCGCTTTTCCGCTGCCGTTTCACGCTTCCCACTCCGTCGCGCTCGCGACACCGCGCACGCTGCAGGAACTTCAGATGTTGGAGTGCAGCGCGCAGATCCGGGCGAAGCCGCGCTGGTTCGACAAGATGGACGACGCCGACATCGTCGCCAGATGGAGGGAGGAGGCGATCGCCCAGGGCCTCACCGAGGCGCAGGTGCAGTACGTGCTCGCCGAATTGCGGCATTACGCCGCGCTGCGCGACGCGCGTACCGGCATCGAGGTGTCCGCCGTCGACGGAGTGTGGCAGTCGGACACCTCGTCGACGACGAGCTGCGTTCGCGGCTGCGCGAGGCGGTGCCTGGCGCGAGGGGTGAGCGGTGAACCGGAGCGGGCTTGGCGCAATCCCACGAACCGATACTCGAAGTACGAGTTCTCGGAGAAGTTCCAGTGGCTGCCGCGCCCTGTGCGGATCGAGGCAGATCCCTACGGGTGGTACGGATCGGAGCGGGAATACCCGGACAAGTCCTCCTACGGTGAGGGGGAGGCGTTCGCTGAAGCAGTCCGGGCATGGGAAGAAGCCCACGGCGACTGGTGGGTGAACTGCCGGCCGGTCATCCCGGACGCCCCCGCCTTCACCCCGCCCGAGATACCCGACGAGTCCGCCCGCATCGACCTGCTCGGCCGCTCTCTCCAGGTCATCGTCAAGATCGCCGCGATTCATCTCACCCCGGACAGACCCGAGTACCCCGGTGGCTCCTGGCACGTCGAGGGGATGATGAACGAGCGGATCGTCTCGACCGGCATCTATTACTGGGACAGCGAGAACATCACCGAAAGTCACCTGAGTCTCCGTGCGGCGCTCGCCGAACCGGAGTACGAGCAGAGCGACGACGAGGGTGTGCGTGAGGTCTACGGCTTGGAGGATGAAAACGCACTGAACCAGGTCCTGGGATCGGCTTCGACCCCGGCGGACCGCTGCCTGGCGTTCCCCAACATCCTGCAACACCGCGTCGGTCCGTTCCGCCTCGCGGATCCGACCCGCCCGGGACATCGCAAGATTCTCGTGTACTTCCTGGTGGATCCGTCAGCGAAGATCGTCTCGACATCCGATGTGCCACCGCAGCAACCGTGGTCCGACTCCTCGACCATGACCCTCGACCAGGCCAGGGAATTCCGCGACCAGCTCATGCAGGAGCGCAAGTTCTTCGTCGACGAGCACAACGAGCAGCTCTACGAACGGCAGTTCTCCCTCTACGAGCACTGAGCCTGCCCGCCCGATCGAGACGGGCCCCGCAGGTCCCGGCCGCTGACCGGCCGTACCGCTCCGCCAGGAGCGGTTCCCCGGCGAGGGTGGCGTCGGGGCGAACTCGCGCACGGGTTGCCCCGCACGGGTGCGCTCACGGCGCGGGTGTCCCGCACCTGAGCGCACCCTTTCACTCATGGCTTGAGGGCGCGGTGGCCCGGTCTCACGGCATCTCCGTCAGCCTCCAACCGTCGCCGGCACTGTGCAGGTAGCCGCCTTGCGGAAGGTGACTGGGGAGGAACAGCGTGCCGGTGTCGGCGTACCGTCCGAGGATCTGCCTGCGTGTGACGGCGGACTGGTGAGGGTCGGCACACAAGGCGGCGGACACGTCGGGGCGGCGCAGCTGCAGGGGGTGGTGGATCAGGTCTGCGGCGAGTACGGCGCGTCGGCCGCCGCTGTCGATCTCGACCAGGACGTGGCCGGGGGTGTGTCCGGGGGCCGGGACGAGGGTGACTTCTGCGTCGATACGTGTGTCGGGGTCGCAGATGTCGAGCTGTTCCGAGGTGTGCAGCGGCAGGAGGCTGCCGACGATGTGGGCTTGTGGCTTGCCGCGGGTGGCGTGGGCGTACTCTGCCGCAGTGGTCAGGTAACGGGCTCTGGGGAAGGTCGGCTTGAGCTGTCCCGCCTCGAACGTGGTGTTGCAGCCGACGTGGTCGTGGTGCAGGTGGGTGTTGATCACCGTGTCCACATGGTCCGGCCTGATTCCCGCCGCGGTCAGGACGGAGGGCCAGCGGGAGACGAAGTCGCCTCTGGGATGCGGTCGGTCGGGCTTCGGCCCGCCGAGGCAGGTGTCGACGAGGATGACCCGTCCCGCACCGAGGATCGCGAAGCCCTGGCAGACGATGCGCAGGCGGGTCCGGGAGTGGTCGCTGTAGGTGTCTCCGTAAGCCTGGAGCAGGTCCCGCAGCTCGTCTTGCCCGAGTCGGGGGAAGGTGGCACGGGCGGGCAGGGCCGGCCCGACGGCTTCCACGAGGGGCACGACGGTGCGGTCTCCCACCGGGATCGGGGCGGGTTGGTCGGGGAGGTTGTCAAGATAGGGCACGAGTCGCCTCTTCGGGATTGCGTGGGTGTGCGGTGGCCGGTCAGTGACCGTGGGGGTTGAGGCTGCTGAGCGCCGGGATGCCGTTGATGGAGAAGTGGATGGCCGCCATCAGAAGGCCGATGCAGACGACGGTCAGCAGGATCTTGCGGGTACGGCTCATGGTGGGTGTCCTCCGGGACGGTGCTCTGGGTGGTGACTGGGTCAAAGGCTCACGAGGGCTTCGCGCACGGTCGTCCGCGAGGCGCGCCGGGCGGCTGCCGCGCTGGCCACGGCGGCGCCCGCGAGGGTGAGCAGGCTCCACAGCACGAGGGCCGGGAGCGAGAAGTCGAACGGGAGATCCTGCAGGAACGCCTGGTTGCCGATGAAGTCCCCGAACACCCGGGTCAGCGGCACGGCCGCCGCCGTCGCGAGCAGCAGGCTGAGCGCGGCCGTCAGGACACCTTCGGTGACGACGACGCCACGGATCACGGACGCGGTGGCGCCGAGCGTGTGCAACACGCCGAACTCCCTGGTCCGTTCGAGGACACTGGTGCTCAACGCCGAGGCGAGGCCGAGCAGTCCGACGAAGCCCATCACGACGGCGAGGGCGATCAGGGCGTCGGCGAGGACCAGGACGTGTCCGTCCAGTGCCACGCGCAGCGTGTCGATGGTGGTGGCCTGCTGGATGCCCGTGCCCGCCCGGGTCAGGGCCTTGTCCAGCCGGTCGAGGACCACTTGCCGGCTTGCGGGGTCGTGGCGGTCGGTGACGACGCGCAGCATCTCGGTGCGGCCGGCAGTGCCGGTGACGGCGGTGTAGTCCCGGTCGGTGAGGTAGGCGGCGCCGAGAGTGCCGAAGTCGGAGACGATGCCCACCACGCGGCGGGTGACGGCGTGTCCGGCGATGGTGACGGTGACGGTGTCCCCGACGGTCGTGCCGGGGGCCTGCTGCGCGGGCACCAGGTTGTTCAGCACGACGGCGTCGGTGTCGTCGGGTCGCAGCCACCGGCCGGCCAGGAGCGGCAGGCGCATCAGGCGGGTGCCCGCGGGGGGCGCCAGCACCGTGAAGCTGTCGTGGGCTTCGTCGGGGTAGACGCGCGCCACGTCGACCTTCCCCTCCGTGTGCACGGTGGCCGTGGTGCGGCCCCACGCCTCGACGGCCGCCACGCCGTGGGTGGCGCGTGCGAGTGCCACGAGTCGGTCGGCGGTGTAGGGCTTGTCGAGCCGTACCTCGATGTCGTAGCGGCGCTGGCTGATGCTCTGGGTGACCAGGGAGCTCCAGCCGCCCGCGGTGTTCAGTCCGGTGAGGAACATGGTGCCGGCGACGGCGAGCAGTCCGACGCTGAGGACGAGGCGTCCGCGGCGGCGGAACATGTTGCGCAGCGCCATCAACTGGGTCCGGCTGGGGCCGCGAAGGCGCGTCAGGAACCGTTCCAGGAGGCCGCCCAGGGCACCGGAGTCGGCCCCGTGGTCGTCGATGGCCTGGCGGACGGTGATCCGGCTGCCGCGCAGCAGCGGCACGAGGGCCACCAGCAGGGGTACACCGATCCCGGCGCCCAGTGCGACCGCGTACACCCAGGCGGGCACGGACTCGCCGGCGATGTCGAGGTTGAGCAGGCGGGCGCCCTGCCCGGCCAGGACGCGCCCCAGGGCGAGTCCTGGTGCGAGCGCGAGTGCGGTGGCGGTGACCGCGATGACGGCGGCTTGGGCCAGGTACATCAGGAGGATCTGGTCGGTGCGCGCGCCGACCGCCTTCATCGCGCCGATCTGCCGTATCTGCGCGGTGAGCATGCCGCCGAGCATCGTGGCGACCAGGATCGAGGCCAGCAGCAGCGCCATCAGTCCGAAGGCCAGGAGCACGAATCCGACCATGACCATCTGTCCCTGGTGGGGGTGTCGGCCCGGGGGCGGGATGTCGATGCTGGTGACCGGGTGACCCAGCGCCTTGAGCCGGGCGGCGACGCGCTGCGCGGTGCGGTCGATGGCCGGGGAACTGGTGGAGGCCGTGGAGTGGTCGCCGACGACGACGCGCAGTTGGTCCAGGGCCGGGGGTCGGCCCAGGGGGGCCAGTGAGGTGGTGGTGGCGTAGCCGTAGGCGGTCTGCTCCTGCCCGGCCGGCGCGACTCCGCCGTCGTGTACGGAACCGGCCACCGTCATGGTCGTCGGCGCGCCGCCGGGTGTCTCTACCGTGACGTGCTGACCGGTTTTCACCCCCAGGAAGCCGAGGGCGGTCCGCTCCAGGAACACAGCCCCCCGGGCGGGGGGCCAGCTTCCGGTCTCCACCGCGACCGTGGCGATCCGCTGGGGATCGGCCGGGTCACTGGTGAAGAGCACCAGGGTGCGCCAGGGTCCGTCACCGACCCTGATCCGGGCCTGGAGGGTGCTGCGGGCCGTGGCGTCCAGGACGCCGGGCTGGGCGCGGACGGCGGCGAGGGCGGCCTTGTCGACCCCGCCGGGCACGTGCAGGGTGGCGGAAGCCGGGTGGGTGGCCCGGTAGTTGCGGGTGATCTCCCGGCCGATGATCGACCGGGCGGAGAGGAACGCGGTGACCGCCAGCACGCTCACCGCGATCGCGACCGTCATCATCGCGACCCTCGACCGGGTCGCCCACAGGTCGCGGCGCAGCTTCCGCAGGCGCAGGCGGGTCACGAGACCACGTCCTGCCGGGCGCCCAGGGTCGCCGTGTCCTTGCTGACAAGGCCGTCGGCGAGGGTGATGTGCCGGGTCGCGTGGCGGGACAGATCGCGTTCGTGGGTGACCATGAGCACGGTCCGGCCGTCCGCCGCCAGCCGCGCGAACAGGTCCAGCACGCTGTCCGAGGTGGCCGAGTCCAGGTTGCCGGTCGGTTCGTCGGCCAGCAGCACGGGGGGCTCGTTGGCCAGGGCCCGTGCGATGGCGGCGCGTTGCTGCTGCCCGCCGGAGAGTGCCGAAGGCAGCTTGTCCGCCTGTTCGCGGATCCCGACCTCGGTCAGCAGTTCCAGGGCCCGGGCGCGGCGGTGCCGTGCGGGGACGGTGTCGCACAGGTCCATCGGCAGCATGACGTTCTCCGCCACGGTCAAGGTGGGCAGGAGCTGGAAGAACTGGAAGACCAGGCCGATGCACCTGCCCCGCCATGCGGCGAGCTGCGAGCCCTTGAGCGTGTGGACGGCCGTGCCTGCCAGGAGGATCTCTCCGGCGGTGGGCCGGTCGATCCCGGCCAGCAGGTTCAGCAGCGTGGTCTTGCCGCTGCCCGACCGGCCCACCACGGCGACGAACTCCCCTGCACTGACGTGCAGTTCGACGCCGCCGAGCGCGGTCACCTCACCCGAGGGCAGCGGATAGGTCTTGACGAGTCCACGAGCGGCGATCACCGGATCACCTGCGGAGATTCCCATCGGGGGAGACATGGGGCACCACCTCATCCTTGGCCAGTTTTTCTGGACGCGTGTTCACTAACGGATTAAGGTCCAGAAACACAGGCCGGACAAGAAGCAGGCCGGGGAGCGGTGTGCCGAATCGAACAGCATCCGCACTCAACGTCCAGGAACAGGGGTGTGATCGTGGTCACAAGGCCGGACCGAAGGGTCCGCCGCACACAGCAGGCTCTCCAGCGCGCCCTGCTCCAGCTCATGGCGGAGAAGGGCTACGAGAGCGTGACCATCCAGGACATCATCGACCGAGCCGATGTCGGCCGGTCCACCTTCTACAACCACTACTCGAACAAGGACGAGTTGCTCAAGGACGGCTTCGCCGACCTCCGATCCCTGATCGGGCATCAGCCGCCGCACGCGACCGCGGCACCGAACCGCGACCCCTTGCGATTCAGCCTGCCGTTCCTACGTCACATCCAGGAGCAGCGGAACCTCGCGCAGGCCGTCTTCACCCAGAGCGGTCTGCGCCCCGTGCTGAAGCACATCGAGGAACTCCTCGCCGATGTCGTCCGCGACGAGATCCCCTCCACGACTCCCCGCGGAGTGCCCCGCGAGGCGGTCGTCCGCTTCGTCGTCGCCGCACACCTCGCCTGCCTGGAGTGGTGGCTGACCGAAAGCCCGCAGAGCTCGCCGGAGGAGATCGACGAGATGTTCCGCACGCTGTGCCTGCCCGGCATCGAGACCGACCGAGTGTGACCTGCGTGCTGGGCGGGAGGCCCCTCCCACGAGTGCCGACACACGGCGCTGTACTACCCCTTCAACTCGCGCCGCCGCACCACCCGGTGGCGCCCACCACCTCCCGGGCGATCTCCCCGACGGACCGCCCGTCGGTCACCACCCGCACGGTCACGGCCGGTGTCCGTGCCTCCGGCAACCGTGCCTTGCGGTGGCTGTTCGCCAGCTCCGCCGCGAGCTCCGACCCGATCTCCCGCCCCGTCAGCCGCTCCCGGGCCGTCTCGTCGGAGGCGGTGAGCAGCACGCGTATGAGCCCGACGTCCGCTCCCATGGCCCGCTCGAACATGCCGCCCGACTCGGCCAGCACGCTCACGGTGTTGGTATAGATCAGCCGCCGGTACCCGAGCCGGGCGAAGTTGCCCCACACGGCGGTCAGGTTGCGCTCGGTGATCTCCGACCGTCGGGGGTCCCCCTCCGGGGCCGGATGCACGTGCCCCAGGTAGTCGGCCTCGACGATCGCGTGGGCGACCCCCGCCACCCGCAGCAAGACCGACACCTCCCACCCCACGGTGGTCTTGCCGACCCCGGCCCGTCCGCCGATGAGCAGTGCTTCCGTGTGATCCATGAGGGGCACACTGCCAGCGGACGCCTGCGCCACGCGACGTGATGTCCCCTCACCCGGGTGCCTCGTTGAGGGCGAGGCGGACCGTCGCGAGGAGTCGTTCGTCGCCGGCACCGGCGCGGCGCGCGGTGCTGACGGAGGCGCGCGCCCTCGGCGAGCCGGTCGTCGACCGAGGGCCCGGGGCGGGCCGGCACGGTGGCCCGGGTGCCCGCTCCGCGCGGGCTCCTGACCAGCCCGGCCGGCCGCTTGTAGCTCGCGGTGGGCCCGGGCCACCGTGGCGAGGCGAGTCCGGGAGCCGTGGTGAGCTGACGCACCAGGTCACACGCCGCGGCATCCGCGCCCGGACGGGATGCGTGGACACCTCGCCGAGACGGGCGATCAGGCTGGAGACCTCGTTCGAGGCCCCAGGCCGATCAGGCGGGAGACCTCGTTCGAGGCCCCAGGCCGATCAGGCGGGAGACCTCGTTCGAGGCCCCAGGCCGATCAGCGGCTAGTACGCGAGCTGCCCGATGCCCCCGTCGACGCGCAGGACGGTTCCCGCTGTGTAGGCGGACTCGTCGGAGGCGAGATACACCGCCGCCTTCGCCAACTCGGTGGCCGTTCCCAGGCGATGGAGAGGCACGGTCTGCCGGAGTTCCTCGTAGAGGGCGGCCTGGCGCTCGGGGCCGAGGGGGGCGAACACGTTCGTGATCGTCGGGCCCGGGCTCAGCCCGTTGACGCGGATGCCCCGGTCCTTCAGCTCGTAGGTCAGTCCGCGCGTGTAGGAGAGCAGGCCCGCCTTGGCCGCGCCGTAGACCGTCGCGTTCTCGTGTCCGATGTACGCCGAGACCGAGCCGACGAGGATGACCGAGGACTGCTGCGAGAAGAGCGGCAGCAGGTCCCTGATCAGGAAGAACGGTGCCTTGAGATTGGTCGCGAGGAGCCTGTCGAACGCCTCCTCGGTCCATGCCTCGATCGGCAGGTGGGTGACGTCGGCGGCGTTGCTCATCAGGATGTCGAGCTTGGGCCACTCCTCGCGCAGCCGCGCCGCGAGCTTGGCCTGGCCGGGTACGTCGCCGGCGTCACTGACGATGGTCAGCAGCGGTCCCTCCAGATGCCGTGCTGCGGCGTCCAGCCTTTCCTCTGAGCGGCCGGTGATGGCGACAGTCGCTCCCTCGGCGAGGAACTCGCGGGCCGTCTCCAGGCCGATGCCGCTCGTTCCCCCGGTGATCAGTGCGTGCTTTCCGGCAAGACGATCCATGGTTGCGCCTCTCTTCAGATCGCGGTGCGGCCACCGTCGGCGGCCACGATCGCCCCGGTGATGTAACTGGCCCGGTCGCCGGCGAGAAAGGCGACCACATGGGCCACCTCGGCCGGGTCGGAGGTGCGCTTGAGCGCTGTGGTCAGGCCCATGCCGCCCATGTCGGGGCCCATCGCCGCTAGCACCTTCGAGGTGCGCATCGGGCCCGGGGCGACGGCGTTGACCCGGACGTTCGACTCGGCGAACTCCGCCGCCCAGGTGCGGGTCAGGGATTCGAGCGCCGCCTTCGTGGCGCCGTAGACGGCCATGCCCGGCATGCCGAGGCCGGCCGCGGTGGAGCTGACGTTGACGATGCTGCCGCCGCCGCCCGCCGCCATCTTCTCCGCCAGCCGGGCGGTGAGCAGGAACGGGGCGCGCACATTGACCGCGAAGGCGGCGTCGTAGTCGGCGAGGTCCTGCAGGGTCGTCGGGGAGAACGTCATCACGCTCGCGTTGTTGATCAGAATGTCGACGGCTCCGGCGTCCTCGACGAGTTGTCGTACGCCCGCCCCGTCGGACAGGTCGGCAGCGACGAAACGCACCGTCCCCGTGGACCCGCCACCGGCCGCCCGGATGTCTTCCACCACCTGGGCGCCGCGCTGAGGATCGGTGCCGGTCAGGATCAGGTCGGCTCCGCCCGCGGCCAGCACCCTGGCCGTCGCGTGCCCGAGTCCGCCGATCGCGCCGGACCCGGTGACGAGTGCCGTCTTGCCTGCAAATTCCATGGTTTCGCCCTTCGTGCCGGCCAGTGAGCGACCGACTTCTGTGCAACCGTTCAAGAAGTGGTGCAACGGAAGCTACGACTTCTTGAACGTCCAGTCAAGAAGTCGTAGGATCGATCACGTGGCACGCACCGGACGCCCCCGCGAGTTCGACAAGGAACAGACGCTGGAGCGCGCACTCGAACTGTTCTGGTCCCGGGGATACGGGGCGACGTCGATCCAGGACCTGGTCGACGCGCTTGGCGTCGAACGCGGCAGCCTCTACGGCGCGTTCGGCGACAAGCGCCGCTTCTACCTCGAAGCCGTCAAGCTCTACTGGGAGGTGTACGAACGGCATCTGACGGCCGCGCTCGACACCAGCCCGCTCCTGCCCGCCCTGCGCGAGATCCTCACCCACCCCGCCCGGCTGGACGAACTGATCTCCGACGCGGGGGTGCCGCAGGGCTGCCTGGTCGGCAACACGACGGCCGAACTCGTCCCGCAGGACAGCGAAGCGACGCAGATCGTCACCCGCTCATACCGCCGGTTCACCGACATCGTCGCCGAGGCACTGCGTCGCGCACAGGCCGCCGGAGAGGTCACGGACGCCAACTCTCCCGAAGCGCAGGCGCAACTCCTGCTCTACGTCGTCCAGGGGCTCTCGCTCGTGTCGAGGGCGGGGCTCGACACGACGGCGGCGCTGGCGGCGATCGACACGGCGGTGGACGGGCTGCGGGCGTGACCGGACCTCTGCGCGCACACGGTCGTTCCCGGCGACAGCACCTCGTCGAGAAACCGTGAGGCCGTCACCCGCCGTGCGTTGGCCGCGCACTCCCGGGATGCTGCGAGCAGGCACGGCACCCGATGGGCCGCGGCCGTGGCTGGATCAGGGAGCGGCCGAACCCCTGGGATGCACGTGCGACCCGGGGAAGACGGCGCGGTTGCCGCGACGATCGTTGCGACGCGGCGCCGGTGTCACTGCGGGGCTCCTCTCGTGCCATGTGGTCAGTGCGCGGCCGTGGCGGGCTGAGGGAAATGCACGGGGTAGCAGTGGGCGGGGGGATGGGCGATGGGGAGATCGGGGCGCCAGGTGCGCAGGACCTGAGCGGAGGGCACGAACAAGGGGCCGGGCAGCGCGTCCAGTCTGTGCCACTGCCAGCGCGCGACGACGTCCGGCTCCCTGGCGGTAGGGGTGCCGTGGAAGTGGCGGACCAGCGCGGCGGCCGTGAGGCGGTTGAGGCTGTGCCGTGCGTCCAGGAGCAGCGCGAGCACCCGGATGTCCTCGGGGCGCGCCACGAGACCGGTCTCCTCGGCGAGTTCACGGGCCGCGGCGGCCTCGATGGACTCGCCGCTGGAGCCCTCGGCGTCCACCTTGCCGCCGGGCAACTCGAAGGTGCCCAGGCGGTGTTGTCCCATCAGCACGCGGCCGTGCGCGTCGGTGACGATGATGCCGACGCCCAGGGCGGCCTGTGCGTGGGGCGGGTGATCGCCGCGCTCCCGGGCGACGACCGGGCGCGGGGTCAACCGTTGATGGCGGCGGGCCTGGATGAGTTGCACCACGACCGGGTTGTCGGCGCCGGGGGCGCGCAGGAGGTCGATGGACTCCACGGCGAAGCCGTGCTCGGCCAGCAACCGTTCCCACACCTCGGGGGCGAGAACCCACATCCGCACCGGGATGGGAGCGGTGTCGGCCAGCCGCACCTCCTCGTGACGGGCGGCGACGGTGTCGCCGGGTCCTCGCCCGTCGAGATTGGTGTGCAGGGTGGAGAAGACCAGCCGTCCGTGCGGGCGGATCCCTGTCCGCAGCACGGGCAGCAGGCGGCGGGGGTCTGTGTAGGCGAGGCCGTGCACGGAGTAGACGAGGTCGTAGGGTTCGGCGTCGCGCAGGTGGTCCACGGCGTCACCGAGCAGGAACCGTACGCCGCGCACGGAGGCGAACCGGTCGCGGGCACGTTGCTGCTGGGTGGCGGAGATGTCGATGGCGTCGACGAAGGCCGCGTGGTCGCGGGCAAGGTGTGCGGCATGGACGCCGGCACCGCAGCCGATGTCCAGCAGCCGGAGACCGGCGATCTCGCCCAGGACGCCGGAGCCGGGGCCCGTGCCCCAAAAGCCCCAGTCGATGTCGCTGACCTCCGCGGGCTGGTAGCCGCGGTCGAGTTGCCGGCGCCCGTACTCCCGCCAGGCATCCGCGTTCACCCGCTCCGGAGCTGTGGCATCGGGCGTGTTCACACAGCCTCCCCGCACAGCCGGTGCAGGGTGCGGTGGCAGCCTTCGCCGAGTGCGGTGCCGCCGTGGGCGGCGCCGTGCCTCTCCTCGTAGATGCCGCTGCCGGAGTGTGGTGTGTACTGCTGCGTCATTCCGCCCCCGTCATGTCTGGCAGGCCAGGTTAGGGCACCTCGGGCGTGTGCGGCGGTGGCACGCCGTGGCGCCTCAAGCCGTGACGCGTCTGCCTGTGCCGGTGAGCCCGAGGACGGCGGCACCGAGCAGCGCGGTGAGGGCGGTGAGGCTGATGCCCTGCCAGCCGCAGGAGTTCAGCAGGGGTGCGGCGACGGCGGTGCCGACGGCGCCGATCGTGAAGTACAGCACGAGATAGACGCTGCTGAGGCTGCCGGAGCGCTGAGGATCGAGCGCGATGATCCGGCTCTGGTTGGCCGCCTGCGCGACGAAGCAGCCCGCGTCGAACAGGGCGAGCCCGAGTGCTGTGGCCGCGGGGTTGCTCAGGCCGGTGACCAGCAGTGCGGTTCCGGCGGCGGCAGCCAGTACGCCGGCCGTGATCACGGTGCGGGCGGTGTACCGGTCGGTGAGGCGTCCGGTGAAAGGGAGCGCGGCGAAGCCGAGGACCCCGGCCAGGCTGTACATGCCGATGGCGGTCGGCCCCAACCCGTAAGGAGGCTGGGCCAAGGCGATGGCCAGAGCGACCCAGACGAGGTTGAAGGCGAAGTACCACAGGCCGCCGGTGACCACCGCCAGGCGCAGTTGCGGGTGGTGGCGCAGGAGCAGGGCGAGCGAGGCGAGGGTGGCGCGGTAGCTGTGGTCGGAACGGGGCCGTTGCCGGGGCAAGAGGACGTGGGCCGTGATCGCGCCGAGCAGGGCGAGGGCGGCGAAGACGAGGAGCATGCGCCGCCATCCGAGGGTGTCGGTGAGCGTCCCTCCGGCCAGGCGGCTGAGCAGGATGCCCGCCGACATGCCGGCGGCGACGGCGGCGACGCCCGTTCCGCGGCGCCCGGGCGGGGCGTGGCGGCCTGCGATGGTGCCGGCCTGGGCGGCGACGCTGGCGGCGCCGCCGATGAGCAGGTAGGCGGTCAGGAGCAGGGCGGGCCCCGGTGCGGCCGCGGCGAGGACGAGGGCGGCGGCCAGGAGGGTGAGCTGCGCGGTGACCAGACGGTGCGGGGCGAGGTGGTCGGTCAGGGGGAGCAGGAAGGCGAAGCCGGTCATGCAGCCGGTGAGCGCGGCGGTCGGCACCAGGCCGATCGCGGACAGGGGGACGTCCAGGTCGGCGGCGACATGCGTGAGCGCGGGCTGGATGGCGTAGTTGTTCGCGATCGCGGTTCCGGCGATGGCGGCGAGGAGGAACGTGCCGCCCCGGGGAAGGGGCTGGGTCATGGCTGTGTGCTGCGCGTGAGGATGACGGCGTAACGGCACGCGGCGTCCGTGGTGTTGGCGAAGACGCGCGGCGCGGGCTCGCCCAGTTCAATGGTGTCGCCCGCGGCGAGTTCGTGCACCGCGTCGCCGTCGTGGAAGGTCAGCTGGCCGTCGAGGACCCAGACGACCTGGCGTACGAAGGCGAAGGCGGCGGCCGGATACGGCACGCGGGCGCCGGCGGGCAGGCAGATCTCGGCGATCTCCGCGGGAAACCGCGCACCGGTGATCTGCCGGCGCCGGTATCCGGTGGCGGGGTCGCGCCACTCGGTGGCCTCCTCCCGGCGGCGCACTCCGGCGGCTGCGTCCCTGGCGTCCTGCGTCTCCTCCGCGAGGGCGAGCAGTGAGGCGACGCTGAGCTGGAAGGCCGCCGACAGCTTTCCCAGTACGACGGCGGTGGGGCTGCTCTCGCCGCGTTCGATCCGGCTGATCATCGCCTGGGAGACACCGGAGGCGTCCGCGAGCTGGGCCAGAGTCCACCGGCGGCGTTCCCGTTCGGTGCGGACACGGGCCGCGATCTGGCCCACCAGCGGATCTACTATATTGGACATGAATCCAATATACGAGAGAAGCCGCACCGTGACGGTACGTCCCGCCCACCTCGACGACGCCGAGGCCATCCATACGATCCGCAATCACGCCATCGAGCACTCCACGGCGCTGTGGACGCAGACCCCGCAGTCCCCCACCGAAGGGGCTGCCTGGCTGGCCACCCACCTGGAACGCGGTTCGGCGTTCGTGGCCGACGTGGACGGAGAAGTCGCCGGATTCGCGGTCTACGGCCCATGGCGGCAGCTGGACGGATACCGCCACACGGTGGAGGACTCGGTCTACGTCCGGGAAGGCAGCCACGGGCTCGGCATCGGCTCCGCACTGCTGGCCGCGCTCATCGCGGCGGCGCGCGATGCCGGCCACCACGTCGTCATCGCGGGCATCGAAGCGGAGAACACCTCGTCGATCCGGTTGCATGAACGGTTCGGGTTCCACCACGTCGGCACGGTGCCGGAAGTCGGCACGAAGTTCGGCCGATGGCTCGACCTGACGCTCATGCAGCTGCCCCTGACGTGAGCGGGGCGCGGAGGAACGTTCTGCTTCGGCCGGTACGCATCACGCGGCGAGCGGCGAGCAGTCGGCGGCGGCCGGCCGTATTCGCTCGGGATAACCCGATGACGTCCAGCTGGACGTCGGGTCGGCAGTGGGTGCAGGCACGCAAACCGCCCGTCAGGAGGCGGCGCGCTTCGTCCCGGCTGACCGGGCGGCGGCGGGAGCCGGTCATATGGCAGTCCCCGGCGTGGATCTGGAGGGGGCGGCGTTCGGCTCCGATGCCGAGTTCGACGACCCATTCCGGCGGCCGCGGCCTGCGCCGTCGGCCGCGCTCGACTTCGGCCTGCCGCCGCAGTACGGCCGCGATCTTGGCGTCGATGCGCTGGACCCACAGAGCGTGCCAGGTGCGCAGGGTACGCAGGCGGTCCAGATCGGGCGGCAGATCATCGAACATATTTTTGATTCTATGCTCATGATCCACCCCTGCCCACCCCGTGCGTGCCTGTCCTGTGCCATCGAAGTGTGATCGGCATAGAGTGCTGGTGGTCACGTACAGGTTCGCCGGTCCTTGGCGTCCTGCTGGGCGCGCGGACGTCGTTGTTACGGTCGATGAGTGGCGATCTGGGACGGGGGCGGCGTTCGCACGCGGATAGGGGAGATGGCCGCACGGGACCCGCAGCGGCTGCGTTTCGGGGCGTGCACGCACCGGTACGCGTTGGCGCCGCAGCTTCCGGAGGTGGAGATCCGGGCGTTCGAGACATCGCACGGCATCACTCTGCCGGTGGAATACCGGTCCTTCGTCGCGGAGGTGGGCAACGACCCGGCCGGGCCCGGACACGGCATCATGCCGTTGACCGCCTCGCGCCCGGGGCGAGCAAGGAGCGGAAGCCGGGACTCACCGGCCCCCTGCCCGGCCCGATCGGATCGCCCGCCGATCTGACCCAGGGCACCCTCATGCTGGCCGAACAAGGCTGCGGTATCTACACACGGCTCATCCTCAACGGCCCGCACGCAGGGGAGATCTGGCAGATCGATCCGGACTGGGGCGGCTTCGTGCCGGTGAGTCCCGGCTTCCGCTCCTGGTGCACCGCTTGGCTGGAGAGCCCGTAAGCGCGCGTCACGCCGGCCGGACCGAACCGCGGCCCATGAATGCGGGAGGCGACGGGAGCAGGATCCGCCGACGCCGGGCGGCGTGTTCGATTTTCTGTTCGATAACATGGGTTGCAGGAGGTGGGCCATGACGAACGGACGGGCGCGCCAGGCAGCGACGGTGATGCATGTGCGCTGCCCGGACCGGCTGGGGCGGGAGCTGTACGGGCAGGTCCTGGAGGAGCTCGCCGGGCTGTCGACCGTGGTGCAGGCGCTGCCGCCGGCCGCGGCCCTGGTGGAGCTCAAGGGCGCGCTGCGCTACCACGGCACCGACGCCCGCGGTCTGGGCGAGATCCTGCGGGTGCGCACGCTCTGCCGTCTCGGTGTCGACGTCCGCGTCGGTATCGGCCCCTCGATCACGGTGGCGGCCACCGCCTCCGCCCAGGTGCCCGAGCCCGGCGGCGTCCTGGCCGTGGCCCCGGAGCAGGCCGCCGACTGGCTTGCACCGCTGCCGGTGGAGGCGCTGCACGGCATCGGTCCACGCCAGGCGGAGGTGCTGCGGGATTACGGCATTCACAGCGTGGGCCTGCTCGCCGCGGTGCCGGCCGCCACGGTGCAGCGGCTGCTGGGTGGCCGCGCCGGGCGTACGGCCGCCGACCGGGCCCGCGGCATCGACCCGCGCGCGGTCGTCCCCCGCGCCCTGCCCGCCACCGCGACCGCCCGCCGCGCCTTCGACCGGCACCTCCTGGACGGCGCCGAGGTGCGCGCCGCCCTGCTGGAGCTGGTGGTACGCCTCGGTGTGCGTCTGCGCCGACGGGAGCAGGCCGCCCGGGCGCTGACCCTCACCCTGCGCTTCGCGGGCGGCACCTCGTGGGAGAGGACCCGTCGCCTTACGGAGCCGTCCGCGCACGACGACGACCTGCGCCTGGTCGCCTACCAGCTGATGGACGCCGCCGGCCTGCAGCGCGGCCGACTGACCAGTCTGGCCCTCAGGGGCGAGGACCTCGTCGACGCCGGCCAGGTCGCTCGGCAGATCACCTTCGACGACACCCGTGAGGCGCGGCTGGTGGCGGAAGCGGCCGTCGACCGTGTGCGGGAGAAGTTCGGCCCCGGCGTCATCGGCCCCGCCGCCCTCTACCGCCGCGCCTCCTGACCTGACGCAAACGTGTTCGTCGGCACGCCGGGCTGTGCGGGGCTGGCATCCGGCGCCGGCCGAAGCCGCCGAACGCATCGGCGCCTCGACTCTCTTCCCGGTGGCCGTACGCCGCCTGGAGCCGGCGGAGCCCTGGAGCACCAGCAGGGTCACGTTGCTCGACGACGCCATTCACGCCATGCCGCCCAGCTTCGGCACCGGCGCCAACAGCGCGCTGCGGGACGCCGCCACCTTGACCCGGGCGCTCACGGCCGCGGTCCACAGTTCCCGAGAGCCCGCGAGCGGTCGTCTACGGTCGTGGTGGGCGCAGGACGGGGACGCTGTCGCGGAACGCGGCGGCGTGCTTGTCGATTTCCTGGGGGTCTGGCTCCAGTGTGGCGGCGTTCAGCAGTTCCCGGTAGTGCTCCTCCAGCTCCGTAAGCGTGTGGACGGAGGAAGCGGTGCCGGCGGGGGAGAAGTCGACCCGGATGTCGCCGTCTTCGACGACGATACGGCCCGCGGCCCCGCAGGTGCCGCATTCGGCGCGGCCACCGCGCAGCACGATCAGGTCGAGGTGGCACATCGGACAGGTGCCGGGCTCGCCCAGGAACCGGACCTCGTCGTGGGGCAGGCCGAGCTGCCGGGCGACCGCGCCGCCCAGCCGCTCGGCGCGCGCCACGGCCGCCGGGTCGGTGGCTATGCCGCCCAGGCCGCCGGGGGTGGGGACTTCCATCTGGTCGGCGACGGCCATGTGCAGGGGGAAGGCCAGCGCGTGCAGAGTGGGCAGCGTCAGCGTGCGCCAGTGGGGTGACGGGCAGCCACCCACGGCGATGAAGCCGGCCACGCGCGGCTTGAGGACCCGCGGGTCGGGGGCCGTGTCGAGGCCCAGAAGGCCGCGAGTTTCCTTCTGTTCGGCCGGGCCGTGTTCGCGGTGGGCGAGGGCCTCACGGACGAAGACGACGTCCGTGCGCGGACCGAAGGCGCGGTCGATGAGGAGCTTCAACGCGCCCGGTGCGCTGCGGGTGTAGGTGGGGGAGCTGACGATCACGCCGTCCGCGTCGAGCAGCCGGTCGCAGAACCAGGCCGCGTCGTCCCCGGCGTCCGCGGTGGCGGCGGTCACCAGGGACAGGTCGGTCAGCCGTACCATCTCGACGGCTGTTCCTTCGCGCGCGGCCGCGGTGAGCGCGGCCTTCAGCAGTACCTCGGCACTGCCGTCCTGCTGCCCGCAGGCAAGTCCGAGCAGACGCATCGACGACACCTCTCTGTGTGGTCGGGGGACGGGGGCGGTCCGCCGGGCCACGCGGGCTCCGGCGGACCGGTCGGGAGCGGATGGTGGGGCGGTCAGCCGCGCAGGGTGGCGGCCAGCCAGTCGGCGCTGCGGGTGACGATCTCCGGGAAGTGGTTCGAGAGGATCTCGTAGTGCTGGCCCGGGTACTCGATGACCTCCTTCGGGTCGGGGATCCGCTCGTACATCTCGCGGGCCTCCTCGACGGGGGCGACGGTGTCCTTGGAGGCGAGGATCATCAGGACCGGGGCGGTGATGCGTTCGGCGTAGGCGCGCACCTCCATCTCGAAGATGCGGTCGAGGGTCGAGATAGTGATCTCGTTCCGGAAACTGGGCAGATCGTGGATCATGTTCTCGACGAATTCCAGACCCTCCTGGTCGCTGAACATGACCGGGGCCCCGGGTTCCGGGACGCCGTGCAGGCGGATGCTCGCGGCCGGCTCGCCGCGCAGCTGGGCCTGACGGTCGGCGGGGATGAGCGCTTCCAGCTCCGCGAGCGTGTCGGCCGGTTGGAGGGTGCGTGCGCTCCAGCCGCTGACCGGGGGGATGATGCTGACGACCGCTTTGACCCGGCGGTCGGTGGCGGCCGTGAAGAGGGAGTTGGCGCCGCCGATGCTGATGCCCCACAGGGCGATGCGGTCGGGGTCGACGTCCTCGCGCAGGGTCAGATGGGTGATGACGTCGCGCAGGTCCCGGCACTGCTGCCAGGGATCGAACTGCTGACGGGGTTCGCCGTCGCTGTAGCCGGTGTTGCGGTGGTCGTAGATCAGGCAGGCCAGACCGGCGTCGGTGAAGCCCTCGGCCATGGCGAACATGGATTCCGCGGGACCGCCCAGGCCGCCCTGGAGGATGGCGACGGGCGGGCGTTCCGGGCCGTCGGCCGGGCGGAACAGTTTGCCCCGCAGGGTCAGTTCCGACACTCGGAACTCGATGTCTTCGGTGACAGGCATGGGTCTCCTCGTGGTGCGGCTCGTGTCGGGAAGTCGGCGATCAGGTGTGACTGACGGGGAGGTCGTCGGGCAGGAAGTCGGCGTCGAGGCCCCGCGGGTCGGCCGAGGCGCGCAGGATGGGGAAGACCTCGGCGCGCATCTCGGACTCGTACTCGGCCACGGCCGCCGCCACAGGTGTGTCACCGTGGGCGGCGCGCTCAAGGGCCCGGGCGAGAGCCGCGGCGTCGCGCAGTGCAGTGTTGGCACCGGAGCCGAACGAGGGAGGCATGGCGTGGATCGCGTCGCCGAGCAGGGTGACACGGCCGGCCGGCCAGGGCTCTGCCGGCTGTAGGTGCCGCGTGGCCACCGGGAAGATCGTCGACGCGTCGACGTGCTCGACGAGATCGGCCAGGGCGGGATCCCAGCCCCGTACCGCGGTGCGCATCAGCGCGTGCAGGGTTTCGGCCGAGCTGTCCCACAGGTCGGGAGCCTGGGCGGCGACAGGGCTGCCGGGCGGAAGGCCGAGGTTGACCATGATGTACGGGGCGACGGGATCGACGGCGGCGCCGGGCGCCAGTTCGGCCACCGCCTCGGCGACCGGCCGGCGCGGCCGGTACACGCCGTACGCGAACATCGCGCCGTTCGGCCCCGTGGCGATGGCGAAGCCGTCGAACAGTGCCTCGGGCAGGCTCGCTGCCAGATCGTCGGTCAGCGGTGCGATGGAGTACAGGCCGCGTATTCCGGTGTCCACGACTGCAATGTCGGGCAGCAACTGCCGGCGCACGACGGAGTTGATGCCGTCGGCGCCCACCAGTACGTCCCCGGTCTCGCTCGTGCCGTCGTCGAGCAGCACCCGCACCTTCTCCCCGTCCGTCTCGAAGCCGGTGACGGTGCTGTCGTAGCGGACGATGTCCTCCAGGCCCACGCCCATGATCTGGCGCAGCGTGCGCCGGTTGACCGCTGTGTGCGGCCGGCTCGGGTCATTGGGCGGGCCGATGTGGGGGCGGGCGCCCAGTTCGCGGGCCTGGTGGTCGAGCACGACCATGACCTCACGGCGCGGCGTCTCGCGCGAGGTCTGCATGTACAGCTCGAAGAGGGCATCCGGCAGGCACTGCTGAAGAGCGCGGCCACCCGCGCCGTTCATGTGCAGGCGGTAGCCGCCCCGCCCGATGCCCGGCGCGCTCTCGTAGACGGTGCAGCTGATGCCCGCGCGGCGAAGACCCTGCGCCAGACAGAGCCCTCCGATGCCTCCGCCGGCGATCAGGACATGGAACGACGGCATTGTCGCCTCCTTGATGGGCTCGGAACACCTGCATCGATCGGCGCAGGCCCGAGCATGCGAACGTCTGGGGGTGACGGCGGTCCGTCTGACACGAACTCCCGCCGAGCCGTGCCACCACTCTCGCGTCCGCCCGGGGATCAGGGAAGCCGAAATCGCTTATGCTGGGCATAGACAGGACTGATGATCATTCGGGGTGGGTGCCGTGACGCTGGACCTCAACCTGCTGCCGTCGCTGGACGCGCTCCTCCAGGAGCGCAGTGTGACGCGCGCCGCACAACGGCTCGGTCTGAGCCAGCCCTCGCTGAGCGCGGCCCTGGCCCGGCTGCGCCGGCACTACGGCGACGAACTCCTCGTCAGGGTGGGCAACAGCTACGAGCTGACCCCCTTGGCCGAACGACTCGTGGAACACACCGAGCAGGCCCTGAGCTGGGCGGACCGGGTCCTCCAGACGCGCCCCGACTTCGATCCCACGCAGGCCCGGCACGAGTTCACCGTGATCATGGCCGACTGCCAACTGCCCACGTTCGGGCGGGCCTTGGCCGACCTGGTCCGCACCGCCGCGCCGAACGTGCGGCTGCGGTTCCAGCACAGCACCGAACGGGTCGTGCAGCAGGCGCTGGACAACCTGCGCACGGTGGACGCCCTCGTCCTGCCCCAGGGCATCCTGTCGAACATCCCCACCTTCGACCTGTACAAGGACCGCTGGGTGTGCGTGGTGTCCGCCGACCGCGCCCCCGCTGTCCTCGGACGGGAGGAACTGGCGCAACGCCCTTGGGTATTGCCCTACCGCCACCCGTCGCCGGTCTTCTCCCCCTTGAACCGCCTGCACGCCGAGGGCATCGAACCGCACGCGGAGATCGTCACGGAGAACTTCCTGGCCATTCCCCACCTGGTCGCGGGGACCGACCGGATCGGCCTGATGCCCGAACGGGCCGCGGCCGCGCCCTTTGCCGGACCATCGATCACCGTCGTGCAACCTGCCTTCGAGATCGGCCACTTGGTGGAGTCCCTGTGGTGGCATCCCCTGCATGAGCGGGAACCGGCCCACATGTGGCTGCGCCGCATCGCCGCTCAGGCCGGCCAGACAGTCGAGAACAGCCCTACGGTCTGAATCTGCAACATCACACTAGCCTCCGGATGCGCCGGTCTGCCGGCCCGTCTGCTCAAGGGTCTGCTGCGCGTCCGGCAGTATCGCGTTGACGGCAGGCCGCAGACACGTCACGAGATCATCGACACTGGCCCTGCTGACGGTGGAGAACTTCAGCACGTAGCGCGCGATCGCGACCCCCAGTGTCAACGCTCCGACCAACTGGCCCCGAAGCTCCCTCGCTTCGCTGTCGGATGCGCCGACGGGAGAGATGCGACTGACCATCTCCTCCAGGTTGAACAGCTTGAGCGCCTCCTCGGCGCTCTCGTCGTGCGTGAGCATGGACCGGAGTGTGGACGTGGTGGCCTCCGGCCTTTCGTCCATGTACTGGAAGACCACACGCACCATCCGGTCGGTGAGTTCCTCGGCAGGGCCCGCCAGTACGTCCGTCATGTCCAGGTTCAGCTCGGACGCGGCCCTGAACAGCTTCTGCTTGTTGTCGAAGTGCTGCATCACCAGCGACGGGTCGCAGCCGGCCCGGTCGGCCACCGCCCGGATCGTTGCCTTCTGGTAGCCGCGCAGGGCGAACTCCTGCCGTGCGGCGTCCAGGATCGCCGCGCGGGTACGAGCGCGCCGCTCCGCCCTCCCGGAGGGTGAGGTGTCGGTCATCACATTCCTTTCACTCAACAGTTGTTGAGTCAGTTCGTCCTCCATGCCTACATTGACTCTACAGCCGTTGAGCGAATCGCCGCTCGGCAGCCAACCCCTTGCATCAGGGAGGACCCCGTGAGGAAGACCATCCGGACCAGACTGGGCGTCGCCGTCGTCGCGGCCGCGCTCCTCGGCGCGGCCGCCGTGCCCGCCGCCCAGGCCACGGCCGACGCCGGCACCCCCAGCACACGCCGCACCCTGAGCACCCCCTACTCCGGGGTTCCGACGACGATCGACCCCGCCGCCGATCTCGCCGCGCAGTCCCCCGCTCCGGGGACCCAGTTCGCCGACTCCATCTACTTCACCAGCCAGGTGAAGGCCGGCGGCCACGACTTCGGGGTGCTGGTGCACACGCTGAACATGCCGAACCAGGACAGGCGGCTGCTGGCCGTCACCGTCAGCGACGAGAAGACCGGCTGGTACAAGAGCTACGAGGTCCCGATCGACAAGAACGACTACCACTGGAGCACGAGCGGACTCGACATCACGATGCCCGGCCTGACCTGGACCGGCGACGCGCAGAACATGTCGGTCAAGGCCACCACCCCGTGGGGTGCCCTCGACTTTCACCTCCAGACCGAGGGCCGCCCGGTCATGGAATACGCCGGTACCGGCACCTTTTCCCTGCTCGGGAACCAGCAGTACGAGTACGCCTTCCCCTCCATGCGCACCACCGGCACCCTGACCGTCCAGGGCAAGACCGAGAAGGTGTCCGGGGAGACGTGGCTCGACCGCCAGTGGGGCCCGCTGTCCCTCAACAGCAGCAGTTTCCACTGGACATGGATGAACCTCAGTCTGCCCAACGGCGACCGGGTCGCCGTCTGGGACTACGCGGGCAGCACCGGCAACGCCTGGGCCACGGTGCTGCACCCGGACGGCTCCTACGACCTGGCCGCGGTCAAGCCGCTCGCCGACGGCGCCCACAGGTTCTGGACCAGCCCCACCAGCGGCAACTCCTACCCGACGCGCTGGACCGTCGACATCCCCAGCCTCAGGACCCACCTCGCCGTCGGCATCACGGGCTCCGACGCCCAGGAGCCGGAGGGCGACAGCCGGTACGAAGGCACGGCATCCTTCAGCGGCACCTACGAGGGCAAGCACGTCACCGGCAAGAACTACGTCGAGATGGTCGGCAACTGGAAGCGCTGAGCCAGCCGACTGCGCTGAACGGCCCAGCCGCTCCGGGGACGTCCACGCCCGTCCCCGGAGCGCGCCCGCCGTAACGACTCGGGTGATCTGTGTAAAAGGGCGAGTGGACAATGCCCCGGGCCTCAAGGCAATGGAGAGACGCCGCCAGACGACACGGCGGTACCGTGCGCCTCGTGCTCTTCAGGGCCAGGCCCGCCCGGGCTCAATAACCGGCTGTCGGGCCAAGGGCCGGTCGCGGGCCAGGTCTTTGGTGGGAGAGTGGACTCCTCCGCAGACTGCGGCACTTGTGGGTGAAGGTGGCCGCCACCGCCTTCACAACGATCAGTCACGCTCGGCTTCGCGGGAGGCCGGCTGTCCGCTCCTGCGGGGGGTCCGGCGCGTGATGCGCCGGGTCATGAGTGTGATCGCGGCCCAGGTGATCAACGATTCCGAATGCTGGATGAGCCGTTCGTAGTCCCGGGCATGCCGGCGAGCGTGCATGATCCAGGCCGGCGACCTCTCCACCACCCAGCGGCGCGGCAGGACGACGAATCCGCTGGTGTCCTTCGGCCGGCTGGCGGTCTCGAGCGTCAGGTTCAGGTTCCTCTTGGCCCAGTCGATGAACTGTCCGGCGGAGGCGGAGTCGGCCCAGACGATGGTGATCTCGGGGTGTATCAGCCGCAGCCGCGCTCCGCGTCCTCGGGCACCACGCCAGCGTAGAGCCCGGGACTGTCCGCCAAGCCGGTTCAGAAACACGCACTCACCTTGGTATACGGCTACGCGTCGCGCGGATCGCTCGTCACCGCCTGGCGTGGGACGCGTCCGTTCCGGGTCGGCCCTGGTTGATCCGATCCACGGCGAACTTCGCCCCCCGCTCGACACTTCCGTTGAGGTGGTAGGTCAGATGCGCGGCGCCGTTGCTGCCGTTGCCGCAGACCGGGTCACCGGTGTTGCAGAACTCCACCGCTTTGGGGCCGAACGCGTCACTGGCCGAGGTGATGGTGCGGCCCGACAGACGCAGGGGGTTGCCGAAGACGACGACCGCCTTGACGCGATTGGCCAGGTCGGTGGGGATGGCGCGGCCGGTGCCCAACTGCGTACGTATGCCCAGGGCGATGTCGGTGACGCTGCCGCCCTGTGAGTAGCCGCCCAGCACGAAGGACGTGTTGGGGCACTCGGCCGCGACCGATGTGACCCGTCGCGTCATGTCGGTCGCGCCCGGCCCGGCGCTCGTCTGCGAGAAGTTCGCCGCGTATGCGACGGCGTACGAGGACACGGTCTTACCCGGCAGCCCACTCTTGATGTCACTCACGAGCGGGGTACCCGTGATGCCCAGCCCGGGCGCCTCTCCGGTACCGCGGGCGAAGACGACCTCCACGTCGGAGCACGGGGCGGCCGAGGCCATGGACGGCAGCAAGTAGATGCCGGCCGCGCCGAGCGCGCCCACGCCCGCCAGGGACACCAGGGTGAGACGACGCCGGGACGAAGCATGACGGGACATGTGGTTCCTCTTTTCCTGAGCGGTGGTCCGCGCGCTCGTCACGAGGGTCCGTGAGCCGAGCGCAACAGCACCGTAGGAAGCACGACGCCCCGCACGTATCGGTGGAATCACCAGTCGAGCACCGGCCCGTTCCTTAGACGGACAGTCAGTAATGCCTCGGAACAGGGCCCGCGTCTGTCGGTCGCTCGCTACCATCGGCACAGCAAGGGCACAGAGAACGGTGGTGCGCGTGGGGCACGATGCGACTGGCACGGATCCCGGATCTCAACCGGACGCTCCCCTCGCGCGAGTCGAGCAACCGCAGCCCGCACACGAGGAGTTGGCGCTCGGCCTGCATCTGCTGCGTGACGGTCCCGTCGCCGATGCCCACAACCTCCTGCTCCTCGCCTCCAGAGCCCTGCGGACAACCGATGTGGCCCGCTCACGCGAGGCGGCGGTGCATGCCTCCATGGCAGCCTGGCTGGGAGGCGATCGCGACGGATACCTCACCGCGCTCAACGCGCTGTGCCCCTCGCCCGATCCCTCTGCCGGGTCACTCCCCACGGGCGTCGACGACGATCCCGTCGAGGCCTTCTGGCGCGCCTATCGCGACGGCATCCACCGCGTCCTGCACGGTGACCTGGCTCGCGCCAAGGTGCTCCTCGCTCCGGTACGGCACGTACTGACGACGCAGCAGGACGCCTCGCGGCTGCTGTCGGCCGGCACCATCGCGCTCATGCTGGGCGACCTGGCCGAGGCTCGGCAGGTCCTCGGCCAGGCTCTGGCCACCGCCCGTTCCATGACGCCGACGCTCGTGCCACGCATCCTCGAACACCTCGCCTACGCCGAACTGCGCGAGGGCCGCTACCACCAGGCGCGCGTACACGCCGAAGCCGGTCTCGAAGCCGCCGCCGCGCACCCACAACGCAACGTGGCAGCCGGCCTGTCCGCGGTCCTCGCCCTCACTGCCTCCATCGCGGGCGACGCGGAAGCAGTCGCCGCGCACGCCCAGTCGGCGCTGCACACGGCCCACGCCCACGGGCTCAGCCAGACCAGAACGCTCGCCGAATGGGCCCGGGCCCGCGCGGAGTTGAGCCACGGCAACGCCGAACACGCCGCCGCGCGACTGGCCCCGCTCGTGCACGAGGGGCCGCGACGGGGCCACTTCGGCCTGTGGATGATGACCGTCCCCTACTACGTCGAGGCCGCGGTCCTCGCCGGCCACGACCCGGAAGTAGGAGACCTGATCGATCAGTACGGCGAGTGGGCCGCATGGGGCGCGGACCCGCACAGCCCCGCCGTCGTCCTGCGCTGCCGGGCCCTGGTGGCCAGTGACGAGCGCAGCGAGGAACTCTTCGTCGCGGCCCTGGCGCAGCACGAGAAGGTCGACAGTCCCTACGAGCACGCCCGGACCCACCTCGCGTACGGGATGTGGCTGCGGCGTCGGCGCCGTACGGTGGAGGCGCGTGCCCAATTGCGTGCCGCCGCCGTGGGATTCGACCAGCTGGGCGCCGACACGGCCACGGAGCAGGCCAACGCCGAGCTCAGAGCGGCGGGGGAGACGCCCACAGGAGTACCCGCCGTGCCATCCGGGACGGGAGCACCGGCGCTGCTCACTTCGCAGCAGTCGCGGATCGCCGGCCTGGTGGCACAGGGCGCGACCAACCGTGAAGTGGCACGCCAGTTGTCGATCAGCACCCGTACCGTCGAGTACCACCTGCGCAACATCTTCGCGCAACTCGGAGTGCGCTCCCGGGCCGCTCTCGCCCATGTCATGGAGTCGGATTCCCCGGTCCGCGCCGAAGAGCAGCTCCCCTGACATGCCCTGACGGGCTGGGCGCTGGCCGACCTGGAGAAGCCGGTGCACGTCAGCCTCGGGTGTGGTGTTCGTCCTTCGACGGTGCCCGGGTGAGGTGTCCGCGCGCCGTACCTGCTCAACACCTGTACGGTGCCGTCACTGCGCCGGCTGAGTACGCCACCCACCGGGACGGCGTCACCGTGCACGTGTCCCTGCCCGGCGACGACAGTCAGGTCATCGCCCTGACCACCGATCCCGCGAGCTTCGCAAGCACCCCATCTCGGCCGCCGGCTCGGCCAGCGACCGCACTGTCCGGCCGTCCCGCGCAGGCCAACGGACTCGTCGGCCCGGCCACGCTCACTCCCTACACCTGCACCGGTATCAGCTGACGGCTCTGACCCGGCGGGCGCACTCGCCGTATTCGTGACGGTGCCGCAGTCGACTCAGAGATGGCTGCGGCACCGCCCTCGCGCCCCAGTGCGAGCCTGGAGGAACACGCATCGGGACCGGACCGTCGAGTGCCCCGGCGCGGCGCCCCCAGACCCGGCCAACCGGGTGATGTGCGCCGGTCGACCGAGTACCGGACCAGAGGCTGTCGTGCCAGGTGCCGATGCGGCGATGGCGGGGACCGTGACCTGGTGCCGCATCAGGCAACGTTCGCCCTGGTGAGGAACCAAGCCAGCACAGCCACGCCGACGGGTAACGCAACAAGGTAGCCAACGAGGATACAGACGCCCGGATCAGGCAGCGCAGGAAAGGCCCAGTTCATCGCTGCGACCACGAGCAGTCTCACCGTTGCCAGCGCAAGGACAGCGGCAACAACAGCAAGCCGACGCGGCGGGGCCGCCCGGCTGTACAGCCCAGCCGCAGGCCCGATCGCGATCAGGCCCGTCACGAGGAGGACGAAACCAGCGTCGGGCAGCCACCCGAACGGCCACCCCACCAGAGCGACCAACCCGGAGACAGCAAGGCCGCCCAGTTCCAACGCGACGGTGACCGCTACCGGGTGGTCCCACGAGGTGCGTCGGATCGAACCGCTCCCACTGTCCTTCTCATCGGCCACGTCGTCAGAGTAGCCATCGTCAGGGCGAACGTTGCCTGATGCGGCGCCAGCTATGCGCCGACGCCGACGCGCTCACCCGGTCCGGCCGCCCCTCGGGATGTCTGTCCGTGCAAGGCGGCCTGGGCCCAGGGGGGCGAGTGCGGCCGCATCGCCAGGTTCCTCGCCGACAGCCGGCTCGCCGACAGCCGGCTCGCCGACAGCCGGCTCGCCGGCGGCCAGGCCCTCGCCAAGCGCCTCGCCCGTGCCGTCGAGGAGGGTGACCTGCCGGCGGACACCGATCCCGACGCCCTCGCCCGCTACGTCATGGTCGTCAGCGAGGGCAACACCGTCCACGCGGCTGCCGGGGCGACCCGGGCGGGCTGCACGCCATGGTCGACATCCCCCTGACGGCGGTACCCCGGTCTCCCGCGGATGCGACGGCCCTGAAGCCCAGCCAGGCCGGAGCGAGTCCCGCCCGGTCGCCGGCCCGCGTGGCCGTCGTGGCCGGGCCTACGGTGTCAGCACTGCCCCTGCCGGGACACTTTCCCCCTGCGTCCGCGGCATGGTGCGCCAGCGCTGTCTGGCCCACCGACAACACGTCGGGCCGGGCCTGTGCCGGAGCTGAGGTGTGACGAACGACCACGATCCGCGAAAAGCGGTCAGCAGCCGCTATGACGAAGTCCGGGACTCGCGCTTGCGCCACGCTTCCCTGACGGCATTGCTGCCACTAAATTTGGCGTCATGACTGCCATCACTTTGCGGATCCCCGACGCCATGGACAAGCCACTGCGCGATGCGGCTGCCGAGGCGCCGTCGCTGAACGACTACATCCTGCGCGCCGTGCGCCGACAGATGACGCTGGACGCCGCCCGCAAACTCGCCTCGATGGCTCCCCTCGACCTCGCGGGCGAGGGCGACGCCCTGTGACCATCCGCAAGGGCGATGTCTGGGACGTCGACACCGGCAAAGGCACCCGCACCGTCCTCGTCGTCAGCCTCGACGGTCTCGCCGAGGCCTACAACGCCGTCGTCGTCCTGGTGCTCCACGCGCCCGCGCAGCACCCCGACACGGCGATGAGCGTGCGTCTGACCGCTCCGCTCGACGCCTCCCTCGTCGCCGTCAACCTCCTCCAGCTCTCCGCCGTCCGCTTCGAGACCGGCACACTGCACGGCAACATCGGCCCCGAACAGCAAGAGCTCGTCGACAACGCTCTTCGGGCGGTCCTCGACCTGTAAGGGGAGCGATGGGCCGGACGGGACCGATGGCGGTCGCCCCGTCCGGCCCACGAGCGCGAAGGCCCTGCTCGTCCGCCGTCGGATCCGTCGCCTGGACCGCGATCCGCGTGACCATGTCAGTACCAAGGCGACGACGGCCATCACGGAGGCCCTGTTCATTGAACGCGCTCCCCGCATACCGGGGGCGCGCGGAACAATTTCTTCGCACCGTAGGCGATCCGGCTGCCGGGCACCGCCTCCGGAGCTGCACCTTCGAGGGATCTGCCGCCTCGCAACCCCGCTGCTGAGTGCCGCCGCTATCGCGCCGATCCCCTCATGCACCTCTCGGCGAGCGGGGGAGCACGGGAGCGCCTGCCCCGTACTCCGCCCCACCCCCCTGCACGTACGAATCCTGCGCCCGCACGATCCGGCCGGCGTCGAGCAGAAGACGCCGGGTCACCTCACGTACTGCGTCTGCGCGTGCAGGTCGTTGGGGGTGCGGTTGAGGGCGTCGGGGTGTTCGTGTGGGTGGTGGTCGAAGATCATGGTCATGCGTCGATCCGTGTCATAGGTGCTCCAGCCGGGGGATTCGCCGTAGGCGAAGCGCACGAAGGCGGTGTGCATGTGGTCGGCGAGGTGCTGCGGTGCGTCAGCTCCCAGCAGGTCGGGGGCTTGGGGTGCACCGAGGTGATCGAAGACGAACGGCAGATCCGTGCAGTGCGCGGCGCCGACGAGTGGCGCGGGCCAGGCGAACTGGTAGGTGTAGGTGGGTGTGCCGGCCCGTGCCGCGGTGTCGGCGAGGCGCCGTGCCGACTGTCGGAACGTGCGGTCGCTCAGGGCCTGGGCGAGGGCATGGCCGGGGTTGTCGCTGCCCAGCTGCTCCTGATAGACGACGAGGTCGCGGGCGGCGAGACCGAGGTTCTCCATGCCCTGTTCGCAGGCGGCCACGGTGGGGGTGGTGGTGTCGCCGAGGAGGAAGTTCCACTCCTGTGTGGTCGTGCCGATCATGAGGGCCTCCAGGGCGCCGGGCTCGGCGAGGGCCTGATCCGGGGAGGCGGTCACGACGGTGCCGTCGTGGGTGGGCTGCCAGCGCAGGGAGTCCCGGCCGGCTCGGCGGGCGCGTTCATCGACACTGTCGGCGGTTGACTGGACTTCTCCGGGCAGCCAGGTTCTTTCCAGCTCGAGGCGTTGCACTGCCGGTACGGCGGATATCGCTTGGCGGGTGCGTGGCACCCGGAGTTGGTCGGCGAAGTCGTCCGAGAGCCGGAGCATGCGCTCCAGCGGAGCGAGTTGGGGTGCTGCGGCGCTCATGACCGCCAGACGGCGAAAGAGGCCGCGAGCGCCGGGGGCGCCGATGAGGGCAAGTGCGGCCATCGCTCCGGCGGACTGGCCGGCCACGGTGACGTTACGAGGGTCGCCGCCGAACGCGGCGATGTTGTCGCGGATCCAGGTCAGGGCGGCGGTGATGTCGAGCAGGGCACGATTGGCCACCTGGTCGTCGAGGATCATGAAGCCTTCGGCGGCGAGGCGGTAGTTGGGGACGACGAAGACGACGCCGTCGCGGGCGAAAGAAGCTCCGTCGTACCAGGGGCTGGCGTTGCTGCCGGTGAAGAAGCCACCCCCGTACAGCCACATGACCACGGGGAACGGCCCGGCGCCGTCGCGCGGGGCGTACACGTTGAGATTGAGAGCCCGGTCGCCTTCGATGACGGGGTCGGGAAAGAGTTCCTGCTTCACCAGGGGGTGGGCCGGAGAGGGGCCGAAGACGGTCGCGTCGAAGCACGTGGCGAACGGCTCGCACGGCTGCGGCGGGTCAAAGGCGTGGTCGGGGTAGGGCGCACGGGCGTAGGGAACGCCGAGGTAGGCGATGTGCGTGTCCCGGTCGTCTCCCGCGATCGGTCCACAGGGGGCGTCGACGATCACTGCGGGTCTCTCTTTCGACGAGTGCGCCGGGGTGTCGGCGGGACACTGCCGGCGGCGGTCGGCTGTGGTGTGAACGCCGGTGGAGGAGTGGGGGGCGGTCAGCCGGCGTCGGCCGGTGCGGTGGGGCGCGGGGTGGGGGCGGAGACTTCGGCGGGTTTGAGCAGCAGGGCCAGGGCGGCGCCGACGAGGCTCAGGGCGGCGAGGGCGAAGAAGGCGATGCGGTAGCCGTCCACGACGGCCGCGTTCCCGTCGGCGTGGCTGTGGCTGGTGACGGTGGTGGCGACGGTGACCAGCGTCGCCAGGCCGAGCGCGGCGCCGAGCTGGCGGCACATGTTGATCAGGCCCGAGGCGACGCCCGCGTTGCGGGGGTCGATGCCGCTGGTGGCGGCCACGACCGCCGGCATCATCGTGAGGCTGGTTCCCGCACCGACCACCATGGTGGGCAGCAGGACATGGCCGACGTAGTCGGAGTGGGCCGGCAGTCGGGCCAGCCCGACCAGCCCCAGGGCGGCGCCGACGCTTCCGATCAACACCAGGCGCCGGGCGCCCAGGGTGGGGATCAGCTTCTGGGAGAGGAGCACGCCGACGCTGATGACGGCGACCATGGGCAACAGGGACAGTCCTGTGCGCACCGCACTTTCGCCCAGGAACTGCTGCAGGTAGAGGGAGAGGAAGAACAGCGGTGCGGTGATCACCACGCCGAGGCACAGGGTGAGGAGGTTGCCGGTGCGCACGTTGGCGACGGAGAAGATCCCCAGGGGGACGAGTGGCTCGTCGGTGCGGCGCTCGATGACGACGAACGCGGCGAGCAGGGCGACGCCGACGACCAGCGCGGTGATGACGCGTGCGGCTCCCCAGCCCGCATCCGGTGCGGCCGAGACGCCGTAGACGACCAGGGCGGCCGACAAGGTCACGGCGATCGCACCGGGCACGTCGATGCGTGAACGCCGTTCACCGGTGGTGGTCGGCGCGAGGCAGGTCAGGCTGGCGATGAGAAGACCGATACCGATGGGAACGTTGATCAGCATCACCCAGCGCCAGCTCACCGAGGCCAGCAGGCCGCCGACCACGATACCCACGGCTCCGGCGCTGGAGGCGGCAACTCCCCACCAGGTCATCGCCCGCGTGCGCTGGGACGGTTCGGTGTGGCTGGCCGTGATCAGGCTGAGGCTGGAGGGTGCCAGCGCCGCAGCCCCCGCGCCCTGCACAACGCGCGCGGCCAGCAGCATCCAGCCGTCCTGCGCCAGTCCGCCGAGCAAGGACGCCGCGGAGAAGACGGCCAGGCCGAGCTGGAAGACCCGCCGCCGCCCGAACAGGTCACTGGCGCGCGAGGCCATCATCAGCAGGCCGCCGAAGGCGACCAGATAGCCGTTGACCACCCACTGCTGGGTGCTGGTGGACAAGTCCAGGCCCGCCTTCATCGAAGGGAGCGCCACGTTCACGATGCTGGAGTCCAGCACCACCATGAACTGTGCGACACAGGCCACGGCGGCGACGACGGCGAGGGTGACTCCGGGTTTGGCCACCCCGTGGGAGGCGTCCGGGGGCATGGACGAGGATGGCCTGTTCACGTGCGAGGTGGGCGATGGATCGGGCATGGCACTTCGTCCCTCCAGATGCCGGATAGGGTGTCCGTTAACTGTAGGGCGTTACCGGATAGGCTGTCCACTTGCGAGGTGCAGCTCCGCTCCGGGCGCTGCGCCTCGGAGTACCGGCACGATGAGTGGAGGCGCTCATGGACACGGCCAAGACGGCGTTCCCGAATCGTCGGGCAGCCGCGCAGCGCAATCGCGGCAAGATCCTCGACGCGGCGCGGGAGGCGTTCGCCGATCCCGCATCCGACATCTCCATGGCCGAGATCGCGCGCCGCGCCGGGGTGGGCATGGCCACGCTCTACCGCAACTTCCCCGGCCGCCAGGAACTCTTGGAGGCGTTGTACGCCGACGAGGTCGATCAGATCTGCGAGGCCGCCAAGCCCGCACCCGGACAGAGCCCCGAGGCCGCACTCATCGCCTGGCTGCGCCTGCAGATCGACTTCATCCCGCACAAGCGGCTGATCATCTCCGAGCTGCTGGAGCACACCGACCGCGAGAACATCACCAGCCACCGGAGCCGCGCGATCGAGGCGGGCCGTCCCCTACTGGACGCTGCCCAGGCAGCCGGCCAGATCCGCGACGACCTGACGCTGGAGCACATCTTCGACCTCATCGTCGCCATCGCCAAGATCAACGAATCGGCCGACTACCTCAGACCGCTCTTCGACACCATGTTCGACGGCCTGCGTCAGACGGGTGACGCGAACTCCTGAGACATGCGGCGGCGGAGCATCAGGCAGCCGTAGGCGCACTCCGCGGTCCAGCGCTCGGGCAGCGGGCGTCACATCCCTCCCGCGCGGCGACCCGCTGCCGTGGACTGTGCTCGGGAGCGGGGCCGCCGGACCTCGGTGTCTCGCGGGAGGAGACGCAAGAGGTCCGTTACGAGGGGATGTTCCACTTCTGCGTGCCCAGGCCGTTGCAGTCGTAGATCTGCAGCTTCGTGCCGTTGGCGGTGGCGCCCGAGGGGATGTCCAGGCAGCGGCCGGACTGCGGGTTGCGCAGCGAGCCGTCGGGCTGGTGCTGCCACTGCTGGCCGCCGGCGCCGTTGCAGTCCCACAACTGGACCTTGGTGAAGTTGGCCGTGCCGTTGCCGTCGATGTCCAGGCACCTGCCGAAGGCCCGCAGGGTGCCGTCCGGGGCGACAGACCAACGCTGGCCGGTGGCCGTGCTGCAGTCCCACAGTTGCGCGGCCCGGCCGTTGCCGCTGGTGTTGGTGTCGACGTCGAGGCACTTGCCCGACACCCACGGGGTGGTCACCTGTCCCACCGGGCCGCCGAGGCTGCCGGTGTTGAAGCGGATCTGGCACTGGTTGCCCGTGCCGAGCCAGGTTGCGGTCAGGTACAGGAACGTGGCCCCGCCGGCCCGGGGCACGATCGGTGAGCTGTAGCCGGGGCAGGAGGGCTCGCCGGTGTTGTAGCCGCCGGTCGGGTCCGTCTTGACCGGTGCCTCGATCTCGGTCCACTCACCGGTACCCAGGCTGGTGTTGGCCAGCACCACCGTGCCGGACTCGGACATGACCGCCTTGTTGCCGGTGGGGCCGGTGACGACGCGCTGACCGGAGATCAGCAGTGTGCCGTTGGGGCCGCCGCCCGACTGCCAGGCCAGGTAGGGGGTGTGCAGCAACTGCCGTCCGTCGCTGGTCTGCACGAGGGTGCCGGGCGAGTCGGTGGGCGCCCAGTTCAGGCCGTCGTCGCTGGTCTTGGTGTACACCTCGCAGGTGTGGTCCGCGTCCGTGGCGTCCCGGCACAGCTCGTAGGACATCATGAACCGGCCGTTGGGCAGGGGCACGACGATCGACATGCCCGGCCGGGCCAGGTTGTCCGCGGGGAAGGCGACGTCCTGGGTGAGCGTCGAGCTCCAGGTGCGGCCGCCGTCGGTCGAGGTGTAGTGGCCGATGACCTGGTTGTTGGTCGGGGTGTTGGCGGGACGTTCGTCGGAGATGAAACAGGCCAGGGTGTTGTTCGGGGCGAGCAGGAAATACGGCTCCCAGATGCCGGCGCCGATGGTGTTGGGCAGGCCGCTGGTCTGGGTGCAGTTGGACAGGTACTGCCAGCTCTGGCCGTGGTCGGTGCTCTTGAAGACCTCGATCTTCTGCGCGGTGTAGTCGCCCACTTTCCAGGCGGTGCCCGCGGCGAGCAGGTCTCCGGCGTTCAAGCCCCCCGCGGTGCGCGGGACTTCGTAGAGGACGGGTGCCTCCAGGTCCCAGCCGGCGGTGTGTGAGGTGATGGTCGAGATGGGAGTGGCGGACCAGCTCTGGCCGCCGTTGGTGCTGCGGTAGACGGGCAGCGTGCTGGGCGTGCCCTGGTTGCGCTGGGCGAAGGTGGCCAGCATGGTCTGGCCCGACGAGCCGTCATGGTCGAGACGGACGGCCCGCGGGTAGCTGTCGTCGCCCTGCGGGTAGGTGGTGAGGTTGGGCGAGGCCAGAACCTGCCCGGCGGGCGCCGCCGACGAGGCAGGGGCCCACAGGGCCAGCAGGGCGGCGAGCAGTGTCAGGACGCCGAGCACGGTTGTCGATCTGGCTGATCTGTGGGGCGCCAGGGTTGTGCGCACGGTGCGACTCCTTTTCCGTTGCGGGTGGGTGTCGGTGGTGCAGTGGTCGCGGGTGCGGTCAATCGACGGGGTGGGCCTGCGCGTCGTCGCCGATGTGCCGTGCGGTGCGGGTGTCCACGTCGAGCGCGGTGCGGGCCACGACCGTGCCGTCCGTCACCAGGGCCAGGTGCAGACGTCCGCTGGTCCAGCCGTCGGGCAGGACGGCGGGCACGGTGACCGGCTCTCCGAGGACGTACGGCTTGGCCTCGGCGCGGCCCGAGGGCACGGGGCTGCCGAGGGAGTCGGGTGTGGAGCCGTACACGGGCGTCCAGGCGGTGTGCAGGGTGCCGGCGACGGGTTCGGTGCCATGGTGGGAGACGCGCACGGGGACGGTGAACTCCCGCGCGGAGGTGAGCAGGTCGCGGCCTGGCGCGACCGGCGTGACGTCCAGTACGAGCGTGGTGGGCGCGTTGACGTGGGCCGGATCGACACCCGCGAGGTCCTTCGTCCCGCGGTGGAAGTCCAGCAGCCCGGCGCTCTCGTGCTCGATGTCGTACAACTCGGTGTAGACGTAACCGGCGAGCCGGTCGTGGCGGCGCAGTTCCTGGGTCTGCCAGCGCAGGTGCCAGGCGCGCTCCAGGCCGGTGAAGCCGCCGCCGTACTCGCTGTTGAGGTTGGGCAGGCCGCGCAACGGCTGCCCCGGCACGGCGAGTTGCTTGCGCACGACCCAGTCGGGGCCGAGCTTGACGGGGAAGTCGTCGCGTGCGCCGGAGAGCAGGTCGGCGATGGTGGTGGCCCACTGGGCGGCGCTCTCGTCGTAGTAGTGCCAGTCCAGCAGGTCGGTCTTGACGTGCGTCCAGCCCGAGTTGTCGACGACGGGCCGGGTGGGGTCGAGGGCCTTGAGCCGGTCGTAGGCCTCGCGCACCGCCTGCTGCTTGGCCGGGTCGCCGGGGACGTCCCAGTCCAGGCCCCATTCCTCGTTGTACAGGCCCCAGATGACGATGGCGGGGGAGTTGCCGTCGCGTTCCACCATCGGTTCGATCTGCTCGGCGAACCGCGTGGTGGACTCGGGTGAGAAGCGGCCGGTGGAGGCGGGTTCCGCCCACAGCAGCATGCCGAGGCGGTCGGCGTGGTGGATGTAGCGGGGGTCTTCCAGCTTCAGGTGCTTGCGTACGAGGTTGTAGCCGGCCTGTGCCGCGAGGTCCAGGTCGCGGCGCAGAGCCGCGTCGTCGGGTGCGGTGATCCCCGTCTCGGGCCAGTAGCCCTGGTCGAGGACGCCGCGGACGAACAGCCGGCGTCCGTTGAGGTACAGGGCCTCGCCGTCGACGGTGATCGAGCGCAGCCCGGTGTAGCCGGTGACGCGGTCGGTGCCGTCGGCGCTGGTCAGTTCGGCGTCGACGTAGTACAGATGCGGGTCCTCGGGGGACCACAACCGCGGTTGTGCCAGCGGCAGTCGGGCACTGGCCTGCCCGTCCGCGCCGACGTCCAGGGTGACCGTGGTGTTTTCGTCGCGCACGCGCAGGGTCAGCCGCGAGCCGTCGGCGCCCGGGCCCACGACGGTGGCGTCGACGGTGAGGCCGGCCAGGTCCGCTGCCGGGCGCAGGCGCAGGGCGGTGAGGTGGGTGGCGGGGCGCGCGGTGAGCCACACGCTCTGCCAGATCCCGGAGGAGGGGGTGAAGCAGACGCCGTCGTAGTCGTCGCGGGGCATGCTGCGCTGTTTGCCGTGGGCGAGGTCGAGCTTGTCGGCCGGGGAGTGCACGCGGACGACGACCTGCTGCTCGCCGTCGCCGAGGGCGTCCGTGACGTCGGCGCAGAAGGGGGTGTAGCCGCCTTCGTGGTGAGCGACCTCGATGCCGTTGACCCAGACGGTGGCCTCGTGGTGGACGGCGCCGAAGTGCAGGACGATGCGCTGCCCCTGCCAGGCGGACGGCACGGTGAACGTACGGCGGTACCAGGCGGTCTGCAGCCAGTGCGCGGCGATGCCGGAGGCGGGTGTCTCCCAGGCGAACGGCACCGTGATCTGCTGGTCGTAGCCGTCGGGGGTGGCCGCGGTGTGCTGTGCGGTGGCGTCGGCCCGGAAGTCCCAGGTGCCGTTGAGGCTGAGCCAGGCGTGCGAGCGGTCGAAGTGCGGCTGTGGGTACTCGGGGCGGGGGGCGGGCATGGGCGTGGGTGCTCCGATCGTGAGGTGCGTGAGGCGGTGCGGTCGGCCAACCGGCGCCCGGCGAGGGGCGGTTCGCGATCGCGGATGCGCGATGCGCCGGCCGTGGATGACGGTGGCGGGTGCGGGCACGCGGGCCGGCTGTGCGGTCAGCCCTTGACGCTGCCGGCGAGGATTCCGTTGATGAAGTGCCGTTGCAGCAGGACGAACAGCAGCAGGACGGGCAGCATCGCGAGGCTTCCCGCGGCCAGCAGCTCGCCCCAGACGGTGCTGAAGTCGGCGCCGATGCGGTTGCCGGTGACGTTCTGGGCGAGGGTGGACAGGACGACCTGGAGGGTCTGGTGGCTCTCGTCGTTGACGGCGACGACGGGCCAGACGAAGTCGTTGTAGATGTTCATGGCCGTCAGGACGCCGAGTGCGGCGATGCCGGGACGGATGACCGGCACCACGATGCGGGTGAAGATCCCCAGCTCGCCCGCCCCGTCCACCCGGCCGGCGTCGAGGAGTTCGTCGGGGACGGCTGCAATGGTCTGCCGCATCCAGAAGATGCTGAAGGCGTCGATGCTGCCGGGCAGGATCAGGGCCTGGTAGGTGTTGACCCAGCCCAGCTGGCTCATCTCCAGCAGCAGCGGGATGATCAGGACGAGCGTCGGCAGCATCAGGGTGAGCATGAGGATGCCGAACAGCAGATTGCGGCCGGGGAAGCGGTACTTGGCGAAGGCGTACCCGGCCAGCGGGCACAGGCACATGGTCAGCGCGCCCTTGACGACGACGACCAGGAGGGTGTTGAGGAACCCGGTGCCGATCGGTACGTCGTGGAGCATCGACCGGTAGTTGTCGAAGGTGAGCGAGCCGGGCGACAACGACAGCGGGGAGCGGACGATCTCGTTCGCCGGCTTCAGAGAGGAGCTGACCGCCCACCAGATGGGGTAGACGAACACGACGGCCAGGCCCACGAGGACGAGGTACTGCCAGGGGCTCGGCCTGGGCTGCGAGAGGCTCTTGCGTTTCATCGGGTCACTCGTCTCGGGAGCGCAGCAGGCGCACGGACAGCAGGGACAGGGCGAACACCAGCAGGACGAGCAGGAAGGAGTTGGCCGCCCCGGTCCCGAGGTCGGATGAGGTGATGTGGTTGTAGAGGAACAGGCCGCCGGTGGTGGTCGAGCCGTACGGGCCGCCTTGGGTGACCACGAAGGGTTCGGCGAACATCTGGAAGACGGCGAGGGTCTGCACCACGACGAGGAAGGCGATGCTGCGGCGCACCAGCGGCAGCGTCAGCGACCAGAACTGCCGCCGGCGCGAGGCGCCGTCGAGTGCCGCCGCCTCGTACACGTCGGGCGGTACGGCCTGCAGGCCGGCGAGCAGGATGATGATCGCGAAGCCGGTGGTCTTCCACAGAAACAGCAGGGCAAGGGTGGGTTTCGCCCACGCGGTCGAGGTCAGCCAGGCGACGTCGGGCAGGCCCACCAGGTTCAGCAGGGCGTTGACCAGGCCGTAGTCGGTGTCGAAGACCACGATCCACACCTGGGCCATGGCCACCAGCGGGGTGACGAACGGGGCGATGAACACCACCCGGAAAATTCCGCGGCCCTTCAGACGGGCGTTGGCGAGCAGCACCGCGGCGGCGAGACCGCCGACGATCTGCACCGGCACGATGAGCAGCCACATGACGGCGCTGTTGCCCAGCGACGACCAGAACTCCGGACTGGTGAGCAGGTAGCTGTAGTTGCCGAGGCCGATGAAGTGTGCCGCGCCCGCGCCCTTCCAGTCGGTGAAGCTCAACTGGAAGGCGAACACCAGCGGATACAGGCCGAACGCGGCGAAGACGACGTAGAACGGTGCGACGAAGAGATAGGGCGTGAGGAACAGGCGGCGGCGGGTGCGGGACGGTGGTGGCGCTGCCGTGTGCTGCTTGCGTACGGGGGAGAGGGTTGCCGAGGTCACGCGCGGTCCACCAGGTTGCGCTGGATCTTCCGGGTGGAGTCGTCGATGACGTCGTCGGGTGTCATCTTCCCCTCCATCAGCCGCTGCACGTTGTCGCCCAGGTAGTCGACCGACTTGGCCCACCAGGACGGGATCGGCGCGGCGGCGGGGATGGCGGCGGCCGCGTCCACGGTGACCTTCCACAGGTTCTGGCCGCCGAGGGCCGCCACGGGCTTGAACAGCGGATCGTCGGCCTTGCGGGCGGGTGTGTAGCTGGGCACGGAGGTGTTGAGGCCGCCCGGGTAGACGCTGCTGGGTCCGTACACCGCGCGGTAGCCGGGCTGCTTGAAGCAGAGGAACTCGTACAGCAGCCAGGCCAGTTCGGGGTTCTTCGCCTTGGCCGGGATGATGAAGCTGCTGCCGCCCATGGCGCCGCTGCGCGCGCCGCCGGGCGTCCAGGCCGGCAGCCGGGTGGCCCGCCACTTGCCCTTGGTCTGCTTCAGCAGCTGCTGGGGGGCGAAGGACCACCACACCGCCCACGGCACGAGTGCCTGCCGGCCGTCCTCAAGGGCGGCGAGGTCTCCCTGCTTGAGGTACTCGGTGTGGGTCGCCAGCCCGTCGTGGACGGCCGTGCGCACCCAGTTGAGGATCGTCCGGTACTCCTTGGAGTCCAGCCGCAGCCTGCCCTCGGCGTCCGCGAGGCTGGTGCCCTGCTGGTTGGCGAGCATCTCCAGCCACAGCTGGCCGAGGAAGGGGTCCTTTTCCAGGTGGATGGGGCCCGCCTTGGGGTTCTTCTCCTTCAGGGCCCGCGCCGCGTCCAGCAGATCCTCGTAGGTGGCGATGGTCTGCGGATCGACACCCGCCTCCTCCAGCAGGTCCTCCCGGTACCACAGCAGTCCGGGGTCGAGGTCCCAGGGGACGCCGTAGATCCGGCCGTCGACGGTGTTGACCGAGAGCTTGTAGGGCGAGGTGTCCTTGCGGTACGGCTCGATCAGGTCCGTGAGGTCGTACAGGTGCTCGGCCTGTCCGCCGATCTTCGCGTCGTCCCAGAAGCTGCCGTCGGGCAGATCGGCGCCGCTGATCAGCGTGTTGGCCAGCTTGGCGTCGATGTCGACGGCCTGGTGGTTGACCTTGACGTTCGGGTAGGCCTTGCGGAACTTGTCGATGGCCGCGTCGAAGACCTTGAACAGGTCGCCGGAGCGGTTCCAGATGGTGATCTCGCCCTTGGCCGAGGCGCTCGGCGTCCCGGTGAGCTTGCGTGGCTCGGTGCCACTGGAGCCCGGAGCGCAGGCGGCGAGCGGGCCGAGGCCGGCGGCTGCGGCACCGACGCCGAGGGCGCCGCGCAGGACACTGCGGCGAGGAACGGTGGGTCTGGACATGTGCGCGGCTCCTCTGCGGCGATGGCGTCACCGGATCCACGGCGCGCAGAATAGGCGCACAGCGGAGTCCCGGCGGCGCACGCGCCACCTCGATTGCAACGATGCAGAGATGATGCGACGTCTTTTGCAACGATGCAATACCCGAGTAACATTCGGTTGCCGCGAGTCGGAGGCAGCCTCGCCGCAGCGGCCCACAACAGCGCACAGCACTAGGAAGGGATCCCTGGATGGCCGGTGCCACCCTCCGCGACGTCGCCCGACGCGCAGGAGTCTCCATACGTACGGTCTCCAACGTGGTCAACGAGTCGGTCCCCGTCTCCGACGAACTGCGGGCCCGGGTGGAAGCGGCGCTGGAAGAGCTCGACTACCGGCCCAACCTGGTCGCCCGGAATCTGCGCCGCGGGCGCACCGGCATGCTGGCCCTGGTCGTCCCGGAACTCGACGTGCCCTACTTCGCCGAACTGGCCCGCGAGGTCATCACCGCCGCCCGCGAGCACGGGTACGTCGTCATGCTCGACCAGACCGACGGCGACGCGGAGCGCGAGCGCGAGCTGCTCGGCCGCGAGTCGCGCGCCACCATGTTCGACGGACTGCTGCTGAGCCCCCTGAGCATCTCCGCGGAGGAACTGCGCGGCCGCACCAACCGGGTGCCGGTCGTCCTGCTCGGCGAGCACATCTTCAACGGCGACTTCCACCACGTCGCCATCGACAACATCGCCGCTGCCCGCGAGGCCACCGAACACCTCGTCTCCCTGGGCCGCCGGCGCATCGCCGCCATCGGCGACCAGCCCTACAGCACCGGCGAGACCGCTCAACTGCGCACCATCGGCTACCGCCAGGCGCTGGAGCGGGCCGGGCTGTTCGTGGACGAGAGCCTGATCGTCCCCACCCCGCGCTTCCACCGCCGGCTCGGCGCCGAGGCCATGCGGCACCTCCTCGCCCTGCCCGAGCCGCCCGACGCGGTCTTCTGCTACAACGACCTGCTCGCCATCGGCGCCATGCACGCCCTCGCCGACGCCGGCGTGCGGGTACCCGAGGACATCGCGGTCGTCGGCGTCGACGGCATTCAGGAAGGCGAGTACAGCTCGCCGACCCTGACCACCATCGCGCCCGACAAGACGCACCTCGCCCGCACCGCGGTCAGCACCCTCGTCGCCGTCATCGAGGGCACCGCACCGCCGCCCGCCGACGCCAAGGCCCCCTACCGGCTGCTGGTCAGGGGCAGCACCGCGGACGCACGCGAGGCACGCTGACCGTCTCGGCCCGGACGGGCGACACTCGGCCACCGGACAGCGGCCCCCGCCCGCGGCTGGGGCGTCCGCCTTGTGGGCGGTGGTGACCGTCCGGTGTCACAGGTCGATGCGACAATTGCGGGTGAAAGGGGTGAAAGATGCCCGATTCCCGCTGGTCCCGTCCTCCGGCCGACGCCCCACCCCACCGTGAGCGCACGCGGAGCGAACGGCGCGCCATGCGGGGACCGCGATCGCTGCTGAGCATGCGAAGCGTCGTCGGGCAGATGTTCCTGCTCCAGGTCACGATGACCGTCCTCCTCGCGGTGACGGCGGTGGTGGTGCTGGTGCTGGCGGCGCAGCGGCAGGCCACCGAGGCGGCCACCAACCGCTCCCGCAACGTCGCCGAGGCCATCGCACGAGCTCCGGGCACCGCGGACGCCCTGGCATCCACGAACGCCACCGCGGTGCTCCAGCCGTACGCAGCCAGGTCCGGGGGGTTCGACAAGGTCGGCTTCGTCGTCATCATCGACTCGCACGGCTACAGAGTCGCCGACACCGACCCGCACATGATCGGCCGGCGCGTCACCGTCCGGGCGGACCTCGATGCCCTGCACACGGGACGCACGGTCACCGGGCGCGTGTCAGGGGACGGCCACCAGGTCATCCGCGCCTTCACCCCGGTGCGCGACGACCGGGGCCGGGTGGTCGGCGGTGTCGTGGTCGGCGTCACCGTGTCGAGCGTGAGCGCGGCCGCGATGGCGCAGGTGCCGGCGGTGGTGGGGGTCAGCGCGGGCGCGGTGGTCATCAGCACGATCGGTGCCCTGCTCGTCGGTCGACGGCTGCTGAGGATGACCCGAGGGCTCGGCCCGGCCGAGATCACCCGCCTGTACAACCAGCACGACGCGGTACTGCGGGCCGCCCGCGAGGGTGTGGTGATCGTGGACGCGCGGCGTCGCCTGCTGCTGGCCAACGAGGAGGCCCGGCGGCTGCTGGAGCTGCCGGACGAGGCGCAGGGCCGCCGGGTGGACGAACTCGGGCTGGCGGCACCGATGGCGGAGCTGCTCGCGTCGGGCCGGGAGGCGACCGACGAGGTGCATCTGTCGGGCGGGCGGGTGCTGGCGGTCAACCAACGGCTCCTCGAACCCTACGGCGCCACCTCGGGGAGTGTCGCGACGCTGCGTGACTCGACGGAACTGAGGCACCTCTCGGGCCGGGCCGAGGCGGCCCGGGAGCGGTTGCGGCTGCTGTACGACGCCGGCCTGGGCATCGGCACCACGCTGGACGTCACCCGGACCGCCCAGGAACTGGCCGAGGTCGCCGTGCCCCAGTTCTGCGACTACGTGACCGTCGACCTGGCGGAGCCGGTGCTGGGCGGGGACGAGCCGACCGGGCGGGAGCGGACGCTGCGACGGGTGGCGATCGCAGGGATCGGGGACGCACCCTTCACGCCGGTCGGCGCGGACGTCACGTTCGTGACGGCGATGGCGCGGGCGCGGGACATGACACAGGGACGCGGTGCGATCGATCCCGATCTGCGCGTGCTGCCCGGGCTGGTGCCCGGCTACGTGCCCGGATTCGGGCCCAAGGACGGCGAGCGGGCCGCCGGCATCGTGGAGCACGGCGTCCACTCCCTGATCACGGTGCCCCTCAGTGCGCGGGGCGTGGTGCTGGGGGTGGCGGGGTTCTGGCGGTCGAAGAAGCCGGAACCGTTCGAGGAGGACGACCTGGCGCTGGCCGAGGAGATGGCCGCGCGGGCGGCGGTCGCCATCGACAACTCCCGCCGCTACACCCGCGAGCACGCGATGGCGGTGACCTTGCAGCGCAGCCTGCTGCCGGCCTCCCTGCCCGCGCCGACCGCGCTGGAGGTGGCCTACCGCTATCTGCCCGCCGAGTCGAGCGATGTCAGCGGCGACTGGTTCGACGTGATCCCGCTGCCCGGGGCGCGGGTGGCGCTGGTGGTGGGCGACATCGTCGGCCACGGTCTGCACGCGGCCGCCACCATGGGACGGCTGCGCACCGCCGTACACACCCTTGCCGCGCTCGACCTGTCGCCGAGTGAGCTGATGGCCCACCTCGACGACCTGGTCACCCGGATCGACACGGACGAAGCCGACGGCGACGAAGGTCCCGACGTGACCGGGGCGACCTGCCTGTACGCGGTGTACGACCCCGCTTCCGGCCGCGCCGCCATGGCCCGGGCAGGCCACCCGGGCCCGGCCGTCGTGCGCCCGGACGGCACCGTCGAATTCCCCCACGTACCCGTGTCACCGCCCCTCGGGCTGGGCGGAACAGAACCCGTGGAGACGGCCGAGCTGGCCCTCGGCGAGGGGAGCCGTCTGGTGCTCTTCACCGACGGGCTGGTCGAGGCCCGCGGCCGGGACATCGACGCAGGCCTGGAGCTGCTGCGGGACGCGCTCACCGGCCATCCGGAACGCGATCCCGAGGCGACCTGCCAGGCCGTCCTCGAATCCGTGCTGCCGGCCCGTCCCAGTGACGACGTGGCCCTCCTGGTGGCCCGCACCCGCTGTATGGACCCCGGACACATCGCGACCTGGAACCTCGCCTCGGACCCGGCGGCCATCGCCCCCGTCCGGGCGGCCTGCACGCGCTGGCTCACCGAGCGCGGACTCGACAGCGTCAGTTACGCCACCGAGCTGATCGTCTCGGAACTGGCCACCAACGCGGTGCGCTACGGAACTCAGCCGATCACGGTACGGCTGCTGTACGACCAGACGCTGATCTGCGAGGTGTCCGACGCCAGCAGCACGTCTCCCCATCTGCGCCGGGCCGCCACCACCGACGAGGGCGGCCGGGGCCTGTACCTGGTGGCGCGGTTCGCGCAGCGGTGGGGGACGCGCTACACGTCCGGCGGCAAGGTCATCTGGACCGAACAGGCGCTCCACGACCGGGACGACAAGGAGCCGGGCGGCGATACGGCCGAGGCCCTGCTGGAGCAGTGGACCGACCTGTAACAGGCGTGTGCACGGCCGTTGACAGGTGACACAGCCGTTACCTAGCCTCACGAACGACGAGGGATTGATACGTTTCAAATTCAGGAGTCGAGTCCGAGGTGTAAGCGGCTGCCCATGTGAAGTGGGCTTATGTCGCTACCCTTTCGCTCCGCGCCCTGGCTGACTCCCGCGTCTGCCCGCACGATTGAAATGTTCAAATGCTCGATGGGGAGCGTGTCATGAACCTGCGGTGGTCACCGCGACGAAGAATCAGTGTGCTGGCGCTGGTGGTGGGACTGTGGGCGACCGCGCTCCCGCAGGCCCTGGCCGCCCCGGCCCCCGACCACGCCCCCGAGGCACCGGCCGGCCTCACCGTCGACGACCGTACCGACCCGTCGGCCGTCGACGGAACCCCGTCCTTCGGCTGGCTGCCCCAGGACACGGACAGCGGCGAGGTGCAGTCCGCCTATCAGCTGGTGGTGCGTGACGCCGACGGCGACACCGTCTGGGACAGCGGCCGGGTGTCCGGCTCCCAGCAGTCCTGGGTGGCCTACGACGGACCGCGGCTGCGGCCCGGCACGTCCTACCGCTGGAGCGTGCGCACCTGGGACCGCGCCGGCCTGGCATCGCCCTACGCCGCCGCGTCCTTCGGCACCGGCCTCGGCGACCAGGACTGGTCCGGCGCCCAGTGGATCCGCCGACCCGCCACCGGCAACGACGCCGCCAACGAATGGACGGCCGCCCGCAAGGTCATGCGGGTGTCCGACGGCAGCCCCGTGCGCAGTGCCCGCGTCTACGTCGCCGCCATGGGCGACTGGCAGGTCGACGTCGCCGGCCGCGTGGTGCAGCGCAGCTCCTCCTACGAGTACGCCGGGGAGGGCTACTACGACGTCGCCACGCTGCACGGCGTCGAGGCCGGCGAGAACCTCCCGGTCGGCGTCGTCACCCACTACTGGAACTGCACCTGCCAGGGCCGCGCGAAGGGGCCGAGCAGCCCCGAGGGGCCGGACGGCCTGCTGGTGAAGGTCGTCGTCGACCACGCCGACGGCAGCCGGGACGTGATGGTCTCCGACGGCTCCTGGAAGGTGCACCGCTACGACCCCCAGCGCGTCGACACGCTGACCTACCGCAACAGCGACGCCGGCGACCGCGTCGAGTACTACGACGCGACCGCGGAACTGACCGGCTGGGACACCGCCGGCTACGACGACGGCGGCTGGTCCGCCGCCACCGTCGTCGGCCCCCACCCCCGGCCGGCCCCCGCCTCCTGCTCCTCCTACGAGGGCGCCTCCGCGCCGTGCGCCTTCACCCACCTCTCCGCCCTGCAGGCCCACCTGTCCTACCAGGTCGTCCACCCGGTGTCCCTGCTGCACCTGCCCGACGGCACCGTCTTCGCCGACTTCGGTAAAATCTACTCGGCCGTGCCGTCAGTGCGGCTGCGGGAGGGCACCGCGGGCCGCCGGCTGACGTTCACCACCAGCTACCGGCGCAACAACTCCACCCTGGCCTCGGCCGTCCAGACCGGCGACACCACGCTCACGCTCGCGGCGACGTCGAACGTCGTGGCCGGCGACGAGATCGTGGTCGACGCCCCGGCCGACGGCTATGGCGCGGGCCACCCCGAGACCCGCACCGTCACCGCCGTGGACGGCAGGAACGTCACCGTCGACCAACCGCTGAGCGCCGCCCACGACGCGGGCGCCTGGGTGGAGAACTCCCGCGCGGGCACCTCCGCTTTGGACACGCAGGGCAGCACCATGCGCTTCTCCTACACCGAGAAGGACGGCGCCCAGACCGCGCGCCCCTTCACCTACTGGGGCTGGCGCTACCTGCAGATCAGCGACCCCGGCGAGAACCTGACCACCGACGACGTCACCGCCGTCGTGCAGAACACCGACGCCGCCCACCCGGCCGCCTTCACCTCCTCCGACGACACCCTCGACGACGTCTTCGCCCTCATGCAGCGCTCGGCCCTGCAGTCCGCGCAGAACGTCTTCCTGGACACCCCCACCCGGGAGAAGGGCCAGTTCCTCGGCGACACCGTGGACGAGTCGTATGCCACCATGGCCGCCTCCGGGGAGCGCAGCCTCACCCGCCAGGCCATCGTCGCCTTCATGAACTCCCAGGCCCGCTACTGGGGCAACGGCGCGATGAACGCCGTCTACCCCAACGGCGACGCCAAGCGCGACATCCCCGACTACACCGAGATGTTCCCCGCCTGGGTCCTGCGCTACTACGAAACCACCGGCGACCGGCAACTCCTCGCCCTGGCCATGCCGGTGATGAAGAACATCGCCGACTACATCTGGGCGGCCGTCGACAGCCGCGGCCTGATAGCCGACCTGCCCGGCGGCACCAGCTCCTACCTGTACGGCATCATCGACTGGCCCGCGCCCATGCGGTACGGCTACGTCACCAGCGGCAACACCGACCGCACCGTGGTCAACGCCCTCGGCGTGGGCGCGTTGCGGTCCGTCGCCGAGGCCGCCGCCGCGCTCGACGACACCGGCACGCAAACGACGTACGCTGGCCGCGCGGACCGGATCGCCGAGGCGATGCGCACGCAGCTGCGCGATCCGGACACCGGCGCCTGGAGCGACGGGCTGACCGCCGACGGCAGCCGCATCGAGCACGGCGGCGAACACGCCACGACCTTTCCCGTCGCCAACGGCGTGGCCACCCCGTCCGAGTACGCGGCGCTCGGCGAGCGCATCACCGAACTCGGCATGCAGCAGGGCCCGATGACCCTGCGCACGCTGCTGGACGCGCTGCGGATCACCGACCGCCCGGACACCCTGGTCGACCTGCTCACCGACCCCACCCACGACGGCCCCGCCCAGGTGCTGGCCGAGGGCGGCACCTTCCTGTGGGAGCAGTGGACCCCGGGCTGCGCGACCTCCGCCTGCACCGGCGCCCAGGTCTCCCAGAGCAGCAACGAGAGCTTCTCGCACGGCTGGGGAGGCTCCGGCATCACCGGCATCCTGGAGGGCGTGCTGGGCCTGACCGTCACCTCACCCGGCGCGGCCACGGTGCGTATCGCGCCCGCCGACAAGGGCCTCACGCACGCTTCCGGAACCCAGTGGACCGAGCGAGGCGAGGTCGGCGTGGACTGGACCCGCGTCCGCTACGGCGTGAACACGTCCGTGGACGTCCCGGTCAACGTCACCGCCACCGTGGCGCTGCCGACGGTGGACGGCGGCACCTACCGGGTGACCGGCGACGCGAGTTACCTGGGAGTCAGGGACGGCAGAGCGATCTACCGGGTGGGATCGGGCCACACCGGCTTCCACGCGATCCCGGCCGGCTGACCCGGCGGCACACCGTCGAGGCCCAGGGTCCGGGCACCAGGCGCAGCCCCCGCGGCAGCGCCGGCACCCGGCCCGGGGCCGTGCCGCGGCCCCGGGGGTTCGTGCCGAACGCGGCACGCAACACTCCTACGCACCCAGCCTGCTGACCATACGTGCGTGTGCGGTGCCCCTGCCCGGATGGGCCACCTGGCAGTGCGGGCGAAGCGGCGTCTTCGTGCGCGCGCCGCGATGCCTTTGATCTGCCGCCGCGGGCCTCGTGCTTGCAACGCCACTGCCAAGACCATGCGCTTGCACCGGCTATAGTGGATCTAGAGCTGGTCGCCGAACTCCGGTCGGCTGGTGCTGCGTTGGTGGTCCAAGGAAAGACGCCCCGCTTCCTGCGGGGAGATGCAGGTGCAAGGCCTGCCCGGCGCTCGATGAGGGGCCCGTCCGTGTCATGCCCGGACGGGCCCCTCACCTATGCTGCTCATCGTGTCCGGGGTAAGCGAGGCAGGCGACGCGAGAGGCGAACGTGCGATGGTCACCAACACGGTTGGTCTCCGGATGCAGCAGGGCTGCCCACATGGGGGATCACCATCGTGTTCGCCGTCTTCCTTCGCGCTTTGTTGATCGGGTTCATGATGCGGCGTCGATAGCCGGAACTCATGCTGTGGCCGGCTGCCTACGCCTCGCTCGACCTGGTGGCTGCGGTGGACGTACGCCGACTGGTGCATGAGCGTGCGGTAGCGCGCCTTGAGGTTGGAGTTGCCGGCTCCGGCGACGGTCAACCGGCCCCTGTCGGAGACGTTCGGCGTCAGCTGCACCCCCATCCGAGGGGCGCTCAAGCCCCGCGCCCCAGATCAATGCCTTTGCTCCTGGGCCGGTGCCAGGACAGCGGAAAAAGGAAACGTCGGCAGCAGGACGCCAGGCAGCAGGCGGCACTGCGCACCAGCCCCGGCACGGGCCACTGGCAGGTGATCTTCGAAACCCAGGACGAGTCGAAGTGGCATGCTCACCTGCGCCAACTGCGCGCCGGGCCGGAGCGCTGGCCTGCGACGGCCGGGCACCTGCTGTTCGTACCGACAGCGGGGGAGCCATGTAGATAGGGAATCTGCAACTTCGACAAGGCTCGGCAGAGGCAGCTACGTTCATCTGGTCTTCGGCGGTCGCCCCTCACCAGCCCTCGCCCCGCAGCCCTGCCCAGGGAGAGTCGCATGCCCCAGCTTGCTCTGTACACATTCGGCGTTCTGAAGTCACCTCTCGCCGATCCCGCACGTCTCACGCAGGAGTTCTACGAGGTTGGCGAGGCCGTCTACCGGAAGATCAGTCGACACCCCGGATACCTCGCCCATGCCGAGGCGGCGGACGGCGACCGGGGTGTGCTCTTCGAGGCGGACTGGGGTGCCTGGGGAGAGTTCGCCGTGCCGGCCTGGTACGGCAAGGGCCGTACGGCGCAGACCACCGCCCTGGCCGCGACCCTCTCCCTCTGGACCGATCTGCGCCCCGCCTTCGACGCCGTCTACACCGATGTGCACCGTCAGGCGCTGAACAGGCGTTACGACTGGTTCGAAAGGACGGGGCATCCGAGTCACGTGTGCTGGTGGGTCGCCGACGGCGCCATACCCACGTGGCAGGACGGGGTCTCCCGGCTGGAACACCTCCACGACCACGGCGCCGCGCCGCACGCCTTCACCTTCCACCGCTCCTTCGCCCCGGACACAGCTCCAGCCTGGCCGTGACGTTGGTCCAGCGGCTCCACTCGGCCAGCGCCCGCACCTCGGTCGTTCGCCCCGTCTCCGGTCTTGCTGCGCGCCCGCCGACGCCGGCCTGGCAGCCGTCCAGGCCGGCGCGCCGGGCGACGTCACGCAGGGGCGCCGAGCGGCGGGTGCTCGAGCACGCGGGGTTTGTACTCGACCAACTGGATGCGTCCGTCGAACGTGCGGTGATCGATCATCTCCAGGGCAACGTCCGGATAGCCGTCGTAGATGCGTTCCTCGCCCGTGGCCCCGGTGATCACCGGGAACATCACGACCCTGAAGCGGTCGACGAGTCCGGCTCGCAGCAGGGACCGGCACAGGCTGAGGCTGCCGATCGTGCTGAGGAGCCCTGAGCCGCTCGCCTTCATGGCGCGGACCGCCTCGACGGCGTCGTCGCGGACGAGCCTGGAGTTGGCCCACGTCAGTGGCTCCTCGAGCGAGGAGGAGAACACCACCTTGGACGCTTGCGTGAGCTGGTCGACGGACTCTTCTTCCTCGGGCCTGAACTCGTCCTGGCCACTCGGGACCTTCCCCGCGGCGAAGCCCGACATCAGGCGGTAGGTGTTCGCTCCCATCAGGTAGGTGGCCTCGGGCTGCTTGCCGAGCCATTCGAGATACTCCGGGCCTTCGAGGCCCCAGAACCCGGGCCATCCCTCTCCCGACGCGTAACCGTCGAGGGAGGTGATGAAGTCGACGAGAAGCTCCGACATGACGGTGTCCTTTCCTCGGGTGTCACGAGCTTGGACCGGCCGGGGGCCGGAAACTCATCGGCCGCGCTGTGGAGAAGAAGGAGAAAACCCATCACGCTGCAGTCGATGACGTCGACGGACGGAAACTGCTTCGGAGGGGTGGTTTGAGCTCTCGGATCCTTGACACTCCGGGCCCCTCGGGGGCGTGGCGACGCCGACAGCGCTGCGGCCACCATGCCAACGAGCTTTCTTGCCTCTCGCCGGCGGTCGCGCCCGGCGTCGATCTCCGGTGACGGCGGGCGATGGTCGCGGGCGACTCGGTGCTTGTTTCGCGCTCGCCGGACGCCAGGTGCAGATAGCGGCAGGTGTCCCGCCAAGTGGTGTAGGAATCCGGACCGCCTCGCTCCGGCGACCGCCTCCGCCGCGATCGCCGTCGAGGCGCCTCGGTCGGTGTCGATCCTGTTCCAGCCCACCGGAGCGGCTTCTGCCCGGGCGTTGGCCCTGCAGGAATGTGTGACCTGCGGAGTTTTGACCTCCACATCGCTACACCACTTCGCGGGACGCGACCCTGCGTGGTCGTCGGGGCGACGCCGGTGGTGAATCCCGGCGCCGGGCGAGGCGCCGGCGTATGGCTTCAGGTCGCGGGCGTCGGCGAAGCGGGACCGGTCATCTCCGATCACGGCGAGCACCCGGGCGCCGAGCGGGCAGCCGCACGCCGTCACTTGTCTTCGGAGCCGGCACTCCCGAGGGCGTCCGAGGCGGTCTGGAGGGGGTTGCGGGCACCCGCGTCCAGGAGTGGTGCGGCCTGGGGACGGGTGTGGCAGGTGAAGCCGAGCCGGGCCATGGCCCGGGTGACCTCGCCGCCGCTGAAGTCGCGGCGGTCTTGCCGGGTGATGACCGCACCGACCTGCATCACGGGATAGCGGCGGCGGCCGATGGTCACGGAATCACCGGTGACGAGCTCGGGCTTGACGCCCGCCATCGAGGCCAGCACTCCGACCTTGGTCAGCTCGAACGGGTAGCGGGCGATGACACAGCGCATGATGCCTCACAGGGAGAAAGGGGAGGGGATGACGGCCGGGCACGGTGCGACGAGGACGTCCCGGAGCCGGACGCGGTCCGTGTAGGCGGAGCTGTCGCGGTGCACGCTGAGTTGGGCCCGGGTGACCGAGCCGGTGCGCTCGTCGTCCCCGTCGCACAGGTGCAGGTGGTCCACACCGGCACCGGCCATGATGGACAAGGCCACCTCGACGGTCATGTCGTCGAACACCCGTAGCTCGATGGCGTGCATGGGGTCGACCTGGGCCTTGACGTCGGTGATGGTCGGCTTTCGATGCGTCTGAAGCGGTGTCACGGCTGCCTCCTGCGGTACGGGCGGATGTTCCGAGCACGACGGCTTTGCGCAGGCAGTCCGTCGCCGGCCGGTGACGGACTGGCGGCATGTCAAGCTGCGCGGCGCTTCCCGGCGGACCGTCCCCGGACGGTACGTCCCCGACGGCCTCGGGCCGGGGCGGAAGCGGGAGATGCGCTCCGCTGGGCCGACTCCGCGGGCGGCGCGGTCACGACGACCGGGACACCGGAGGGGGCCCGTGCCCCGGTGATGCGGCTCAGTTCCGCCTCGCCCGAACCCACCGCGGTGATCGTCGGGGTGATGCCGGCCGAGGCCAGCAGCCGGCCCATGTCACGACGCTGGCCGGGCGTCACCAGGGTGACGACGCTGCCGGACGCGCCGGCGCGGGCCGTACGGCCGCCGCGGTGCAGGTAGTCCTTGTGGTCGCCGGGCGGATCCACGTTGACCACCAGATCGAGTCCCTCGACGTGGATGCCGCGCGCTGCGACATTGGTCGCCACCAGTGCCGTCACCTGCCCGCTCTTGAACTGCGCGAGGGTGCGGGTGCGCTGCGGCTGGGACCTGCCGCCGTGCAGGGCGGCGGCGCGGACACCGCTGCCCAGGAGATGCTTGGTCAGCCGGTCCACGGCGTGCTTGGTGTCCAGGAACATGATCACCCGGCCGTCCCGGGCCGCGATCTCGGTGGTGGTGCGGTGCTTGTCCGCCTCGTGCACGTGGAGTACGTGGTGCTCCATCGTGGTGACGGCACCCGCCGACGGGTCGACGGAGTGGACCACCGGGTCGGTGAGATAGCGGCGGACCAGCTTGTCGACGTTGCGGTCCAGGGTGGCCGAGAAGAGCATCCGCTGGCCCTCCGAACGCACCTGGTCGAGCAGTGCCGTGACCTGGGGCATGAATCCCATGTCGGTCATCTGGTCCGCCTCGTCCAGGACGGTCACGGCGACCTCGCCCAGCCGGCAGTCACCCCGGTCGATGAGGTCCTTCAGCCGCCCCGGTGTCGCGACGACGACCTCCGCCCCGGCCCGCAGCGCGTTCGCCTGCCTGCCGGTGGACATCCCGCCGACCAGGGTGGCCAGTCGCAGTCCTACGGCGCGGGCGTACGGGGTGAGCGCGTCGGTGACCTGCTGGGCGAGTTCCCGGGTGGGGACCAGGACGAGGGCCAGCGGCTGCCGTGGTTCGGCACGCCGTCCCGCGGTACGGGCCAGCAACGGGAGACCGAAGGCGAGGGTCTTGCCCGAACCGGTGCGGCCACGGCCGAGCACGTCACGTCCGGCCAGGGAGTTCGGCAGGGTCGCCGCCTGGATCGGGAACGGCACGGTCACGCCTTCGTGGCCCAGCGCGGCCAGCAGCGGCGCGGGCAGGGCGAGATCGGTGAACGAGTCGACGGCGGGCAGTGCGGGCACGACCGTCTTCGGCAGAGTGAATTCGCCGCGGGGCGCGGCCTGCCGACTGTCGTGGCCCTGGGGACGGCGCCGGGTGCCGGAGCGGTCGTGGGTGCGGGTAGTGCGGGTAGTGCGTGACGGGCGTGCTCGGTTCATGCGGAACCTTCCTCGATGCGGGCGCGTATCAGGGAATTTCCGCAGCACGCTGAAACGGCGCAGAGAATCGCGAGAACGGGCCGAAGACGACAGGGGAGATGCCCCTGAAAATGCAGCGAGCTGGGGCCCGCACCCCAAGGTGCGGGCCCCAGCTGCGAAGTATGAGTCGGTGCTGTGATCAGGCCGGAACGATGTTCTCGGCGGTCGGGCCCTTCTGGCCCTGCGCGACGTCGAACGACACCTTCTGGCCTTCCTGCAGCTCGCGGAAGCCCTGGGTGGCGATGTTCGAGTAGTGGGCGAAGACGTCGGCGCCGCCGCCGTCCTGCGCGATGAAGCCGAAGCCCTTTTCGGCGTTGAACCACTTCACAGTGCCGGTAGCCATGTTATTTCTCCTTCGGAAACGGTGCTCGGAATCCGCCTTGTGCGGTCTCCTGTCGCCGTGATGATCAGCCCGTCGGAAAAATGAACCTTTTGGCAACCACAACTGCAACCTGTCACAACAGTAGCACGGCATGCTCGGCTGCTTGCCGTGAATAAATTCGCTCCGCCTGTCGCGGAGGGAATATTCCGGCTGTGCAGAAAATATTCCCGCTTCCCGTGCCTGATTTTTCCTTGCAACCGACAGATATGCGCCCGTCAGCCAGCCAGGAGCGCACTCGCGCCCAGGTGGGACGCGGGGTCGGCCGCGGCTGTCATCGGCCGGGCAGCTTCGGCGGCCGGTTTGCGGGGTGGGACGACCAGGAGGACCCAGCGTCCGACGGTGTCGTGCGGCACCGCCGGTCGCGCGGTGCGAAGAGCCCTCGGTGCGTTCAGGCCACGCCCGGTCGGGGAGAGGCGATCGAGGGACAACGCCGGGGCCGGTCAGGCCGGGCGCAGGGCCAGCACCGCGCGCACTCTGTTGCCGCCCCCCTCGACCCGATTGATTTCGAAGCGCTGCGCCAGGCACCGCACCATGGCGAGGCCGCGCCCGCTCTCACCCCACGTCGTCAGCGGCCGAACGCCGGGTCGGCCGGGGCTGCCGTCGTAGACCTCGACGGTCACGTGGGCGTCCGACACGTGCAGGCGCAGTCGGCAGCTGCCGCCGTGCCGCGTGGCGTTGGTGACCAGCTCGGAGACGATGAGGGCCGCGTCGCCGATGTGCTCGGCGTCGAGCCCCGCCGTCTGGCGGCCAGGCCGTGCGAGGAACTGCGAGGTCAACTTACGTGCCCTGCCCGCCGATTCGGCCTCGTCGGGCAGGAGGTACTCGACTCGTGCGGAACGCCGATGGGTACGCCGATGCGTACGCATGGCGGATCACTTCCCCTCCTGGGCCACCCGACCACCTTGGCCGTGGCCGCTCGCCGGTCGGTGGCATCTCCTGCCCGGCCGGGCCTGCCCGGTGCTGATGCCCGGTGCAGGTGATCGCCAACCGGAAACAGGGGAGCCGGACATCGCTGGCCGGGCAGGAGGGGAGTGTCGCAGAGGTCACGTGCCCCCTGCCGGACGATGGCTCACTCCCGCGTCCCGAAGGAGCGCGCTCGCGGTGAGGCGGAGTGCGGGCTCGGCTGCGGCCGTCGTCAGCCGCTCGGCCGTGGCCGTTTCGGCACCGGGCGGAACGATCCGCAGGTCCCGGGGGCCGACGCCATAGGCGAACAGCCGGATCGCGTGCGGGTCGAACCCGGATGTCAACCACGCCGCCCGCACCGTGTGCCGGGCAACGGGCAGGTCGCACCGTGCCCTGAGGTCAGGCGCTGCGGTGTGCCACCAGGCGCCGTTCAAGGGGCCGGGCGGAAAGGTCGGGGGACGCAGGGGGAGACTACGGGCGGGCTGAAGTGAAGAAGGGCCAGGACCGGCGTCGTGACGCGCCGAGATCGACGCCGACGGGGCGTCGGCGAATGGGCAACTCCCGGTTCGTTCCACGCTACTCTGCCCTGGCGGCGTGGACGGGTGGGCCCGTCCGAAGGGTCCTCCAAGGCCCGCAAGGGTTCTCACCCGGGGCAAAGTCGCCTGGGCTTGCGGGACTTCGCCGTCCACAGGTTCCGTCGGAACGCACGCCGCTCGGCAGCCTGTGCGCTGCCTGCGTCGCGAGCCGACGGGCAAGAACCGATTCTCGGCCTCTGCGGAGCAGCCGGCCTTCGATGCCCGGTGTGGCCCGCTCCGGTGATCGCCCCCGTCCTGCTTCCCGTCGTGGTGAGACCGGCGGGGCCCGATGCGGGACACGAGGCTCCGATCGCGCGCCCGTGATGGGGATTCGGCCGCGCGGGGAGTCTCAGACGGCCGCCCCTGGGGATCGAACGACCGGCGGCGGCCGTCGGAAGGCGCCTGCGTCAAAGGACCGGTGGCCGTTGGTGCGCGCAGCCGCTTCCAGGATCAGGTGCGCAGCAGCCGCCCGGTGATCTCCCGGTACTCCCGCAGCGCGAGCCGGAGCTCGGCGGACTGCGTCTCGGGGTCCCGGTCCTGCCAGCCCGCGCGCAGGACGCGCCGACGTTCCTGGAGGGCGTTCACCAGCGCCTCGGTGGCTTCGTCGAAGGCGCTCTCTGCCTCCTCCAGGGCCTCGCCGGGAGCGTCCGCGAAGGTGTTCACGGCGTGTCCGAGGCGCCGGACGATCCTGTCCCGTTCGTCGGACGGGAGCAGCGATTCCGGGCCCGGGGCGCGGCGCCCGGCGAGGCCCGGGGGCCGGTCGGCGGGTTGCTGGGCGCGTGTCTGGTCGTACATCGTCGTATGCACCGTTCCCGTTGCGATGGGGTCGCCGCCCGAAGACGCCCTTGGCCCTCTCGGCGGCCTGCTTCCGGCTGCCGGAAACCCGGCCGGCCCTGCCCTTCACGGCCCTGTGCCGTCCGGTCAGTCAACGTCCGGGGACGACCCGTGTCAACGCGGCACCGCCCGGAGCGCGCCCCGCCTGGGCGCCTGACCAGCGCTCGTCGAGCGTTTTCCGGCACGGGGAGCACGCGGACGGAACAACGGGTGCGTCGTGCTTGTCGGACAGGTCGTCTCCCGTGCACCGCCCATCGAGAACCTGCCGCAAGGGAAGGGCCGCCGCCGGCCGTCGCCCACGACGCGGATCGGGTAGAGCCGCGGCCACGGCTTGTGGAAAGCCGCCCGGTCCAACCCCTCGGGCCCGGTTCACCGATACGTTGTCATCATGCGCTTTGCTCTCTCCATCCCGCAGTTCCACCGAGACGGCGAGTTCGATCCGGGAGCCTTCCGTGACTACCTCGCGCGGGCCGAAGACCTCGGATTCCACAGCGTCTGGGCACAGGAGTCGCTGCTCGGCACCGGGGCCGTGCTGTCGCCGATGGAAGTCATGACGTACGCCGCCGCGTGCACGACCCGGCTCCGGCTGGGGACGACCGTCTTCGTGAGCACGCTGCACCAGCCCGTCCATTTCGCCAAGGCGCTGGCGACCATCGACCAGATGAGCGGAGGCCGGCTGGAGGTGGGGGTCGGCTCCGGTGGCCCGGACCGGCCGTTCGCCGCGTTCGGCATGGACAAGACCCGGTATCTGGCGCGGTTCACCGAGGGCATCGACCTCGTCAAGGCACTGTGGACGCGGCCGAGCGTCACCTTCGACGGCGAGTTCTGGCACCTTGAGGACGCGTCGATGGAACCCAAGCCGCTGCAGAAGCCGCATCCCCCGCTGTGGTTCGGCGGATCGAGCGAGCCGGCACTGCGGCGCGCGGTGCGGCTGGCGGACGGGTTCTTCGGCGCGGGATCGTCCACCACGGCCGCGTTCCGGGAGCAGGTCGCGTTCGTCACCGAGGAGGCGGCCAAGGCGGGCAGGACGGACTTCCCGATCGCCAAGCGCGTGTACATCGACATCGACGACAACGCCGAGCGGGCGCGCGAGCGGATCAACGCCGGCCTGGCCCGTGTCTACGGCCGCCGGATCGCCCGTATCGAGGCCGCCGCGGTCGCCGGGACCCTGGACGACTGCGTGGCGGGCGTCCGCGAGGTGATCGACGCCGGTGCGGGCCTCGTCCTGTTCACCCTGCTCGGCGAGACTGCGCCGCTGGCGGAGCGGATCGCCGCCGAGGTGATTCCGGCACTGGCCGTTTGACGTGTGGGGCGCCCCGGAATGAACTCACTCGTAGAACGTTGAACCAGCCATGAAGAAGATCGGTTTTCTGTCCTTCGGACACTGGACACCGTCGCCGCACTCGCAGACGCGCTCCGCCGCCGACTCCCTGGTGCAGGCGATCGACCTGGCGGTGGCCGCCGAGGAGCTGGGCGTCGACGGTGCATATTTCCGTGTCCACCACTTCGCCCGGCAGCTGGCCTCGCCCTTCCCGCTGCTCGCGGCCATCGGTGCCCGCACCAGCCGGATCGAGATCGGCACCGGTGTCATCGACATGCGCTACGAGAACCCCATGTACATGGCCGAGGACGCCGGCGCCGCCGACCTCATCTCCGGCGGGCGGCTCCAGCTCGGCATCAGCCGGGGCTCACCGGAGCAGGTGATCGACGGCTGGCGGCACTTCGGGTACCGGCCGGCGGAGGGTGGGACCGACGCCGACATGGCCCGTGGGCACACCGAGGTGTTCTTGGAGGTGCTCAAGGGCGAGGGGTTCGCGGAACCCAATCCGAACCCGATGTTCGCCAACCCGCCGGGGCTGCTGAGGATCGAGCCGCACTCCCCGGGGCTGCGGGAGCGGATCTGGTGGGGGTCCTCTTCCAACGCGACCGCGAAATGGGCCGCGGAGCTCGGCATGAACCTGCAGAGCTCGACCCTCAAGGACGACGAGAGCGGCGAACCGCTGCACATCCAGCAGCGCAAGCAGATCGAGGCCTACCGCGAGGCATGGCGCGCCGCGGGCCACGAACGTGAGCCCCGAGTGTCCGTCAGCCGCAGCATCTTCGCGCTCGTAGACGACCGGGACCGCGCCTACTTCGGCCGTGAACGCGACTCCCAGGACCACGTGGGGTACATCGACGCCGACACCCGCGCGGTCTTCGGTCGCACCTACGCCGCCGAACCGGACGTACTCGTCAAACGGCTCGCCGAGGACGAGGCCATCGCCGCCGCCGACACCCTGCTGCTCACGGTGCCCAACCAGCTCGGCGTCGACTACAACGCGCACGTCCTTGAGAGCATCCTCACCCACGTCGCCCCGGAACTCGGCTGGCGCTGAGACCCTTTGGAAGACCTCGACGGGCCGGAGGAGCGGCATGGGCGTTGCCTCCTCCGGCGCTCTCTTCACGTAAGTGAGCGGCGGGCTGCCTGGGGTGCGGGCGAAACGGCCAGGCCCTCCCGGCCCCGGACCGTGCGCCCACAACGGCGCCCGCCCTAGGTGGCCTTGGTCGGCGGCTCCTGCGTGGGCAAGGCTCGTGCACTGCGAGAACCGATACAAAGCCTGCTGCGTACGGTGGCAGGTGCGGCGTCCCATTCCCCACCGCCACGATGCCGCTCGTGGGCTGATGGGGCTGATGGGGCTGATCCAAGAGCATGCTCAGTGGCTCCCGGTTTCTCCTCGTGTCCCACGAGGTGCAGGCGTGTGCAAGTCATTGCCTGGCGCGGTCACCGTGCACAGAGCGGGTCCGCGGCGGAGGGTCTTCACCACGCTCGACAGGGGCCCGCTCTGGCGGGAACGGACGCCGTCCCCCTCCGCCGAAGCCTCACCGACCTGGTCGTCGTCCTTGCCGGAGACACGAGAGGTCTCCTCCCGGACGCGACCGACGCCGTCAAGTCCGCTCTACTGCTCACGAGTTGGCCCACCAGTGCCCGTTGCGGTCGCTGTCAGTGGTCCATGGCACGATCACGGGCATGACGATGATCGATGAGCGGTCCGTTCACGCGAGGGCGGTCGAGTGCGGCGTGCCGGGTCCTGTCGCCCGGGAGATGCTCGACCAGTGCAGGCCGTGCGTTTACTTGGTGCGACACGAGGAGTTGCCCCCGCCCCAGCGGGAAGGCGCACAGCCGGCCGCACGCACCGGCGGCCTTCCCGCCTTGCCGGACGGAGTGGAGTGGCCCGTGGGCCGGGCGCAGCTCGTGCTGACCATCGACTGCGCGATGCTGCCGGCCGATGCGCTCGACATCGAACTGCCCGCCGACGGCCACCTGTTGTTCTTCACCCACATCGAGTACCCACCGGAGTCGTCCGCCGTGCTCCATGTCCCGGGCGGAACGCCGACCACGGAACGCGCCGCCGGCTACGAAGTGGACGGCGAGGCTTGGGAGGTCACCGTCTACGAACCGCACTTGCTGTACGCGGTCACAGGGGTGACCGTCGCGGAAGACTGGCGTACGGCACCGCACACCCAGGCATTCCTGGACGGCGGCGAACACCTGGAGACGCTGGAGCGTTTCGAGAACGCCGTTCTCGCTCAGGCCTCCGGCGGCATCCGGCACGGTGTCTGCGTGCAGATCGGCGGCTTCTCCGACCCCTGGGACCTGGCGCCCGATGAGGGCGGCCCGGTACTTCTCGCGCAACTGCACGGGCAGGCGATCGACGACGACGTCTACACCCTGACTCTCATCGTGGGCACCCGAGAGGACATCGCCGCCCGGCGGTACGACAGCCTCCAGTACGAACAGCAGTGTTGAGCGGCAGCGTGACCCGGTAAGCCCTGGCGCGGTATCGGCGGGGCGAAGCGTTCACGTACCTTGCACAGCGGAGCCCGTCGACCTGTTCGGGACGGCGAGCGGCGTGTCACCCTCATGCCCATACCTGCCATGAAGCGGAAGCGGACCGCAGCCACCCTCGTCGCCGACCTTCGTGCACGCTCGTGCTCGCCGGCATCGTGTCGGCAGCGAACCTTCTGTCGGTGGGACCTGCCGTCGCGGATCCGACGGCGGCCGACTCCGGCACCGACCGGCTCGCCATGCTGGGCGCGGACGGCAGGCTCACCATCATCCCCCGGCACTCACGTCCCTCGCCTGGGGATCGCCGCGCTGGGTGGACGGGGGTAGCCGCCCACGCGGGACTGTCAGGTCGGCGCGCGTGCCAGTCGCGGCCGCCGGCTCCGAGGACGCCCGCGTCGGCGGCGAGGCCCGTGTGGGCCGGTGAGCGCACCTCGCGACGGGTGATCCGGGTGACCGCGGCGGGGAAGAGGGGCCTCAGTGGCGGGCAGCGACGTCCCTGCCGTTGACCATATAGTCCAGGAAGTGAAAGCCGATGGCCTGCGGTGCCGGCAACATCTGGCGGTCGCGGATCTCCGGAAGCCAGGACGAGCGCGTCAATACGTCGTCATCGGCGAAAGCGGCCGCAACCTCTGTGGCCGACGCTGCGAAGACCCCCGCCGGATCGTCGCCGACCGGGCGATCGGCCCAGACACCACGATCACGGGTTTCGCCGCGTGCTGCCGCCGCGAAGCCGTAGTTCTGTCCGGTCATGTGTGCCAGCAACTGCCCCAGTGTCCACTGCCCACGGCGTCGGCTGGCCGAGCATGTCGACGTCGACCTGGCTGACGATGGACTTCGTGATGCCGGCCCGTGCGTCGAGCTCACCACCCGCGTGTGTTGACCAGGGCTTTTCAGCCGACGCTGAAAAACCTGGTCGGAGCAGAGGTCGAGCTCGGATCCTGGGCTCGTCCGGCACGACAACAGGATCGGGTGACTTGAAGGAAGGGCAGTGATCCGATGTCTCCTCTGAAATGGAAGACGATCGCCGTCACTGTGGCGGCTGGAGCGCTGGCTCTGGCGGGAGCGATGCCTGCCGTCGCGGCGACGGCGGCCCCGGCCGACCAGGGCATGTGCGGTTCCGGCGATTCCGCCCTCGCGTACGAAGAGGTCGGCAACGGCGCCTCGTACGTGGCCGGCGACCTGTGCTGGGACCACACCAACGGCGGCTGGTACTGGGCGGTCGAGGTCACCGACATCTCTTCGGACGGCAAGTGCGCGCACGCCGCTGCCGACTGGTTGCACAAGAACGGTAACCACTATGACGACTACGGCATGTACGTGTGCGGCCTGTGGAACTACGCGGACTTCAGGACTCCGACTCGAAACCCGACCCTCTACCAGTGGACGCGACTGGGCGCGTTCGTGGACAACGGCCCGGTGACGTGGGGCCAGGCAGTCGCGACGTCCTGATGTCGAGGGACTGAACGACATCGGCGCTGTCCCATCTTCGGTCATAGCGGGGGGAGCGATGAGCGCGCGGCGTCACTCTCGGCGACCGCCACGCGCAGTCCACGGATCACGTAGCCGCCTATCTCGTCCTGGAAGGTGACGCGGGGCGGCGTGAGCATGCGGATGTCCTCAAGGGCGAAGAGCTGGTCGAGGAAGACGTTGGTCTCCATCAACGCGATGTCGGCGCCGGGACAGCGGTGCGGCCCGTCGCCGAAGGACAGAGCGGCCGCGTACCGGCCGGTCGTCGCCGGCCGCCCGGGCCGGATCGCCGTGGGGTCGGCTCCCACGGCCTCCCCGTCGGTGTTGGCCTCGTCCACCAGGATGTCGATGAGCGCGCCGGCGGGAACGGTGACCGGCCCGTCGGCGCCCGGTACGTCCACAGGGCCGGTCGTCCTACGCCTCAGATGAGCGACGGCGGGTTCCAGGCGCAGGATTTCGTGGATCAGCGCAAGGCGTTCGGCCTCGTCGCCGGTCTGGTAGCGCTCGCGTAGAGCGGCGTCGGTGAACAGATGCCATGCGGCCACGCACATGAACTCCCGGGTGGTGACCATTCCGGCAGCCGCGTAGGTGAGGCACTCGCCGAGTATCTCGGCGTTCGAGCACCCCTCGGCGATCAAGTGTGAGATCAGGTCGTCGGCGGGCCGCTCGCGATGGGCCCGGACGGCTGGACGGACGTCGGCCAGGTAGATCCGCAGCCAGTTGGTGTTCTGGCGCAACAGCCAGTAGATCCCGTGCCAGCTGCTCAGTCCGGGCCGGCCGAACTTCTCGGGGAAGAAGCGCTCCAGCCGGCGCTTGATGCCGCGTCTGCTGTGCGTCAGACCGATCACGCCGCACGCCACGTCGATCGCGACGCCGAAGCTGAGGTCCTCCAGCCATGCCTCGCCCTCGCAGCGCAGGGTGGTGAGGTGCCGGCGGGTGACCCGTTCGGCCAGTTCCCGGTAGTGCTCGTGCACGCGGCGCGGTGTGAAGTAGCGGGCGGTCTGACGGCGGTGTTCTCGGTGTTCGAGGCCGTCGCGGTAGAGCACGGGACGCCGGATGCGGGCCGGCAACTTCTCCACGGTCTCGATGCCCAGACCTGCCTGCACCGTGTCGGTGCTGCGTAAGACGGCGCGTGCCGCCTGGTAGCCGCGCACCTGCCACGTGCCGTCTTCCCCGTGGTCGATCGGGCAGCGGGAGCCGGGGTGATCCCTGCGGATCTTCCGTACGTCGCCATCGCCTCGGTCCATCTACTGCCGCCTCCGGCTCAGGGCGGTCCCCGCGGGAGAGGACCGTTGTCGGGCTTGTGCGGCCAGACTTCAGCACGGCGGCCTCTGCCGCCAGTGCCTGGGCCGCCAAGGAACGGAGGTTGCCGGGGCGCCGGGTCGTGTGGTGGTGGCCGCGGGCAGGAGTGCTTCGCGTACGGCTGTGGCCGGCACGGCTCGTGGAGCTTCAAGCGGACGTGCCGGCCTGCCGGTTGCTATGCGGCGGTGTGCTGCTGCGGGGAGCGCAGCACCAGCAGGGTGATCTCGGAGGGGGCGAAGATGCGGAAGGGCGGGCCCCAGAAACCGGTGCCGCGGCTGGTGTAGAGCAGGGTGCGGGCGCCGTGCTGGCTGAGGCCGGCGAGGGCGGGCTGGTCGAGGCGGACCAGGTGGTGGAAGGGCCAGATCTGGCCGCCGTGGGTGTGGCCGGAGAGCTGCAGGTCGATACCGGCCGCTGCGGCCTGGGCGACGAAGGCCGGCTGGTGGGCCAGGAGCAGAACGGGCAGGTCGGGGTCGGCGCCGTCCAGCGCTCCGGCGAGGTGGGCGCGGTGACCGGCGAGGCCGGAGGATTCGGCGGTGACGTCGTCGACGCCGGCCACCACGAGGGTGTCGCCGCCGCGTTCGAGCAGCAGGTGTCGGTTGCGCAGCGGTTCCCAGCCCAGCTCGGCCATCAGGTCGACCCAGCCCTGGGCCTCGCTGTAGTACTCGTGGTTTCCGGTGACGTAGACCCTGGCCCTGGTCGCCTGCACGGTGCCGAGCGGAGTGGCCTGGGCGCGGCGGCGATCTGCCGTGCCGTCCGCGATGTCACCGGTGTGGCAGACCACGTCGGCGTGCAGGGCGTTCACCGTCTCGCAGACCCGTGCCGACCAGCGGGCGCGGTCGAGCGGACCGTAATGGGTGTCGGTGATCAGAGCGACGCGGGTACCGTCCAATCCGGCGCCCAACCGGGGAAGCAGGACGTCGAGTTGGCGCACGCGCGGGACACGGCGGGCCTCGACGTATCCCCAGACAAGGAGCACGGCGGCGACGCACAGGACCGCCCAGGTGACGATGCGGGCCCGGTCCTGGCCGTCACCCACGCCGGCCACGGCCAGGGCGAGCCGCAGCAGGATGCCGAGCAGGACGGACCACGTGAACACCACCCAGATGCCGCCGAGCAGGACGTCACCGACGATCGCCGCCCGGTCCTGCTGGCGCCGGCCGTGTCCGCGCCCCATCGCCAGTGGCATGCCGATCACACCGGCGGCGAAGACAAGGGTGCCGCCCAGTGCGACGGGAAACGGCCAGTGCTGGCCGGTGTACAGCAGAACCCAGCAGGGCACGGCCCACAGGAGGACGGGGGCGATGACGGGTATGTAGCGCATCAGGCGGTGCAGTCGGCTCGGCCGTGCGGCTTGCGCCTCACCGTCGGCAGTCCGGGTCTGGTGGGTGTCGGTCACGCTTCTCCGTACGTCGTAGGGCGGCCCGGGAGGGCTGGGAACGCAGTCGTGAGGACGACGGCACTGTCCATCCGTACACCGTACGGAGCCCTGACCTGTAGCGCATACATCCGTGGACACATTGGCGCGAGCCATCGGTTGCGAGGGACCGGGCCGGGGGAGTGGTGGCGGTCGTCAGGGAGCGCGACGAACTGGTGCGGCCACGTTGGGACCGAGACCGCCGGGCAGTTGCTGGTCACCGCCGGGGGCAGCCCCGACAGACTCGTCTCGGAAGCATCCTTCGCTCACCTGTGTGCTGCCGCACCTGTGCCGGCCCCTTCCGGGCGCGCCGACCGCCATCGACTCAACCGCGGCGGTGACCGCCAGGCCAACCGAGCGCTGCACACGACGTGCTGGCCCGCACGCGTCACGACCCACACACACCTGACATCTTCAGATGCCTCAAGCGCTTAGCGCTTAGCGCTTCGTCGCGCGAGAGGTCTACCACCACCTCACGAGCGCATTCAGCAGCGCACCATCGACGTCCCCGGCGACTTGACGATCTGTAGGAGCTTCAGCGTCAAGCCAAGCGGAGTGCGATTGGCCCCTTTTGCCCGCATTGGTCGTTTCATTGTTCTAGGCTCAGCGCTGCTGAGACATGCAAGACACGAAGGGAAAGGTGAGGATGGCAGAGATCGCGGGTGAGTGTGATGACCGGTTCGCCACAGTAAGGAAAGCCTTCGCACGGACGCTGGACCAGAGCAAGGGCGGGGCAGCGACGGCGGTGTTCCTGGACGGCGAGCCGGTGGTCGACTTGTGGGGCGGCCACGCCGACCGTGCGCAGACCCGACCCTGGACCCGCGACACCCTGGTCAACGTCTGGTCGGTCACCAAGACCATGACCAACCTCTGCGCACTCGTACTTGCCGACCGCGGGGAGCTGGACCTGTACGCCCCCGTGGCCCGGTACTGGCCGGAGTTCGCCGCCGAGGGGAAGGACGCGGTCGAGGTCAGGCACCTGCTGTCCCACACCTCCGGGCTGCCGGGCTGGGACCTGCCGCCGGCGGTTCCCGACGACCTGTACGACTGGGAAAAGTGCACCAGCCTGCTCGCCGCGCAGAAGCCTTGGTGGCAACCGGGCACCGCCTCCGGCTACCACGCCGTGACCCAGGGCTACCTCGTCGGTGAGGTGGTTCGCCGGATCACCGGGCAGAGCGTGGGTCGGTTCTTCGACGAGCAGGTGGCCACCCCGCTGGGCGCCGACTTCCACATCGGCCTGCCCGCCGAGGCCGACGATCGTGTCTCGAACGTCTTCAATGTCGACGGCCTTCCCGTGCCGGCAGAGATGGAGCAACAGGCCGCCAAGGTGTTCGGGCGACCGAACGTGCTGGCCGACCCGGAGCCGTTTGCGGCCACGCGCGCTTGGCGGGCCGCGGAGATTCCTGCCGCCAACGGCCAGGGCAACGCGCGCTCGGTAGCCGCCGTGCAGTCGGTGATCGCCTGCGGCGGCCAGGCACGCGGCGTGCGGGTGCTGTCCGAGAAGGGCGTCCAAGCGCTTTTCGATCAGCAGTCCGACGGCGCCGACCTGTTGCTGGGAAAGCACGTGAAGTTCGGTATGGGCTGGGGGCTGGGCAACGACGATCTGCCCATGGCCGGGCCCCGTACCTGCTACTGGGGCGGCGCTGGGGGCGGCATGGTCATCGCGGACTGTGACAACCGCCTGACCGTGGCGTTCACGATGAACCACATGCAGATGGGCGGTAGCGAGGGCAGTATCAACACGGGCGGAGACGAGCGGTTCCACCGCATCGCGGAAGCCGCCTATCAAGCCCTCGGCCGCCCGTGAACGCCCGCACTGACCACAGCGAGCGTGGCGTCCGGCCCCTCGACCGCACTCCGGCCCGAACAGTGGACCAACGCACGGCGTGATCTTGAATTGTGCGCATCGAACGGGAGCCTTGATCGGGTGATCGCCGCAGGTCACACAACGCCGTTGGTCCTCTTACAGGACTGCGGAAAACGTGGCGGGAGACGTGCCCCCATGCGCCCTCAGCGTTTGTCGACGGTGAGTTCGCCGTTCAGGATCACCACGGCGAGGTCGCGCAGATTGCCGATGTCGGCGGTGGGATCGGAGTCGAGCACGAGCAGGTCGGCGCGCTTGCCGGGGGCCACTGTGCCGAGGTCGGGGCGCGCGCACTGCCGGGACGCGCCGCTGGTGGCTGCGGCCAGCACCTGGGTGGGTGTCATGCCGGCTGCCACCATGAGTTCGGCCTCTTCCAAAGTGTTGGCTCCGAACAGGCCGGGGCCGCTGAAGGTGTCGCTGCCCAGCGCGATGTGCACGCCGGCATCAGCGACCTTCTTGAGATTGCCTCGGGCGTCGGGGTGGGCATCGTCGATCCAGAGTGTCGGCGTGTAGGTGATGTCGTGTTCGAGCATCAGCTCGATGAGCGAGTGGTCGGTGAGGGGCTCGATGGTGACACCGTGTTCCAGGCCGTCCGCCCCGGCCTCGACCGCCTCGCGTGCGGCGGCTTGCTGGGTGGTGTGGACGGTCACGCGAAGGCCGCGTTCGTGCCCGGTCTCGATACCGGCCCGAAGGAGATCCAGGGGAAGCCGTTCCAGCTCGACGCCATCCGGGAAGGCGGGATTCTGCCAGAGGTAAGTCGCCGCGCCGGCGTGGGCGCACGCACCCTCCGACAGGAGTTTGATCGCATCCACCTTGCGGTCGGCGAGGTGGTGCACCAGGTCGCGGATCTGCTGCACGCTGCCGACCTCTGCGGTGAAGCGTTCGCGTGCCCAGGGGTTGTCGCTGAAGACGGTGGCTGCGGGGTGCCCGTCGCGTCCGGTGATGCCGCAACCGGTCGCCAGCAGCCGCGGGCCTCTCAGCGTGCCCGCGGCGATTGCGGCCCGCGTGTTGAGGATTCCATCCGTCGGATCACCGACCGACTTGATGGTGGTGATCCCGTGGTCGAGGAACTGCCCGAGCTTTTCGGGAAGTTCGTGCTCCTCGAAGGCGTGCATGGAGTGCTGATCGGAGATTTTGCGTACGTCGTAGAAGTGGACGTGGGTGTCGATCAGGCCCGGCATGACCCATCCCTCGGCCGCGTCCACCTCTTGCCTGCCCCTGAGCGGCTCGGTCGAGACGGACGCGATCTGTGCGCCGTTGACGGCGATGTCGTACAGACCGGCGAGCGCTTGGCGGCCGTCGAAGACATGTGCGCGGCGTACCACGAGGTCGTAGATCGCGGGGCCGTGAGCTTCGGTGCTGATGCTTGTCCCGGATTCCTGAGGCATCGCTCTTCTCCTGGCGCGTGGGGAGTTCGGGCCGTGGTGGGCGGCGACTCCCGAACGAAACTGCAACTCATTTAGTTACAGTTAGGGCATGTGTCGTGGCGCAAGGTGTCCTCGGCCACCGTCGGATCAGTGAGCCGTCGCTTCGTTCTCGGAGGTCAGTATCTGCTGCAGCAGGCCGGCGATCGTCGTCCTGGCGAGTTGTCGCTCCAGGGCTTGTTCGGCGTTCTGGAACTCGACGTCGAGCAGGTCGCCGATGTGGCGTCCGACCTCGCACGCTCCGCTCGGCGGGTGGGTGTGCCGTGAGAAGATCCGGCCTTCCTCGACGGCGGCGTACGCGTCGTAGAGTGTGATGTCCCGCGGGCCGCGAGCAAGGGACCAGCCGCCTCCTCGGCCCTCGACGGACCGCACCAGGTGCGCGTCGCGCAAGAGCCCCAGGATGCGTCGCACGAGGACGGGATTGCTGTCGAGGCTGTCCGCGATCTCCGCGGAGGTCAACGAGCCCCCGCGTCGGTGTGCCAGCATCGTCAGCGCGTGAATCGCAACCGCACTCCTGCTGCTGAGCCCCGCCAAGTCGGTTCCTGTCGCCGCCGCCACCGATTAACTGCAATCAGAGTAGTTACAGTTACGTCGATGGTCAACCGAGCCGAACTCTCGCACCATGGGAACCAGCGGCTGTCCAGTAGCTGCCCATGGCCGGGAGCCAGGCCCAGGCGTACCTGATGGCGTTCAGCTCCTCGCACAGGAGGAGTGACGCGATGAAGGCACCTCACCAGGAGTCGGTCCTCTCACGCGCCGTTCGCATCCTGGAGGCGTTCACTCAGGAGGAGCCGGCGTTGACGGTCTCCGAGATCGCGCGCCGCACCGGACTGCACGTGGCCACGGCCTCCCGGCTCGTGGGGGAACTGACCGGCCACGGCTTCCTGGGCCGGGACGACGATCGCCGGGTGCGGATCGGCGTCCGGCTGTGGGAACTGGCCGTCCGGGCCTCACCCACGCTGTCCTTGCGCGACACCGCGATGCCGTTCATGGAGGGCGTGCACGACGTCGTGGGCCACCACGTGCAACTGGGTGTCCTCGACGGCGACGAGGTGCTGTTCCTCGAACGCCTCTCGGCGCCGAACGCGGTGATCAACTACACCCGCATCGCCGGACGGCTGCCGCCGTACGCCTCCTCCAGCGGACTGGTGCTCCTGGCGCACGGCCCGGCAGACCTCAAGGAACGACTGCTGGCCGGCCCGCTCACCGCCTATACCCCCGCGACCCCGGCGACGAGCGCCCGGCTGCGTGCCGCCCTGGCCGAGGTACGCCGGCAGGGCTACGCCTACTGTCCCGGCTACGTGCACGAGGAAGCCCTCGGTGTGGCCGCCCCGGTGCGCGGCGCGGACGGCCGGGTGGTCGCGGCGCTGTCGGTCATCGTCCCCAACGACGCGGGCGCCCAAGCGGTCGTCCCCGTCGTACGCACCGCCGCCCGGGGTGTTTCCCGTGCGCTCGGCGCGCCCACCGGGCGAGAGGATGCGGGTATGTGAGACGGCGGTGTGACAGCGGCCTGAACTTCGTCTCTCACTCAGTGAGAATGCCGTCGCGCCGTGACGGCGGCCACGCGCATCCTTCCTGCAATCCACAGACGGGAGGCGACAACGTGGTCGTACACAACCTGCTGCCCGCAGCTCCCCGCCCCACCCCGACCCTCTCCCTGCGAGTCCGTGCCAAGGACGTCGTCGCGGACGGCGTCGTGTCCCTCGTCCTCGACCATCCGGACGGCGTACGGCTGCCGGACTGGACACCGGGTGCGCACATCGACCTGGTGCTGCCGAACAGCACGACGCGTCAGTACTCCCTGTGCGGCGACCGATGGGACCCGTACACCTACCGCATCGCCGTCCTGCGCGAGTCCGCCGGGCGCGGAGGTTCCGCCTACGTGCACGACCGGCTGATGCCGGGCGACCGGGTGGGCGTCGGCGGGGCGCACAACCACTTCCCCCTGGTGCCGGCCGACCGCTACCTGTTCATCGCGGGCGGCATCGGCATCACCCCGCTGCTGCCGATGATCCGGCAAGCCGAACTGGCCGGCGCCGCATGGCAGTTGCTCTACGGCGGACGCACCCGCGCCTCGATGGCGTTCCGCGCGGATCTCACGCACGCCTACGGCGAGCGGGTGCACATCAGCCCCCAGGACGAGTGCGGCCTGCTCGATCTGGCCGCGTGGCTGGGCGAGCCGCTGCCCGGGACCAAGGTGTACTGCTGCGGACCGGCGCCTCTGCTGGCGGCCGTCCAGGAGGCGTGCGCCCACTGGCCTGATCACAGCCTGCGCACCGAACGGTTCACCGCCGCCGACCGTTCCGAGCCCGTGCGCCGGACGCCCTTCGAGGTGGAACTGCGGCGCACCGGCCGTACGGTGACCGTCACCCCGGACGTCTCCGTGCTGCACGCCGTGCGCCGGGCCGGTGCCGAGGTGCTGTCCTCCTGCGAACAGGGCACCTGCGGCACCTGTCTCGTCCCGGTGCTGGAGGGCAGGCCCGACCACCGGGATGCGGTCCTGGCCGACCACGAACGCCCGGCGGACGACTGCATGCTGCCGTGCGTGTCCCGCTCGCACTCCGACCGCTTGGTCCTGGACCTGTGAGCGATGCGGGCCGCCGGGTGAGCCGCGGCCTGCGAGCACCGGTTCCCTCCAACTCCCCGTCACCCGCCGCTTTTCATGGAGCCGCCATGACCGAGACAGCAGCCCTTCCCACCTCGCCGCCGGCCAGTGACGCCGACCCGTTCGCCGCCGAGCACCTGGCACACCCCGAGCCCCTGCACCGGCAGTTGCGCGCAGCCGGTCCCGTTGTCCGCCTGTCCCGGTACGACGTCCACGCACTGGCCCGCTACGAGGAAGTGCACGCCGCGCTCGTCGACTGGCAGACCTTCCAGTCCGGCGCCGGAGTCGGACTGGCCAACTTCCGTCACGAGAGGCCGTGGCGTCCGCCGAGCCTGCTGCTGGAGGCCGACCCGCCCCACCATGACGCGCCGCGCCGTGTGCTGCGCGAGATCCTCGCCCCGCTCGCCCTGCGCCGGCTGCGCGAGGCGTGGCAGCAGGTCGCCGAGGACCTCGTCGAGACCGTACTGGCCGAGCACCGTGGCCAGTTCGACGCCTTCGACGCCTTGGCGAAGGCGTTCCCCCTGCGCGTGTTCCCCGACGCGGTGGGTCTCGGCCCGCACGGGCGGGAGAACTTGCTGCCGTACGGCAACATGGCCTTCAACGCCTTCGGGCCGCGCAACGCCCTTGTCGAGGCGGACGCGCACCGGGTGGGGGAGCTGTCGGCGTGGGTGAACGCCCAGTGCGCCCGCGAGGCGTTGAGCGACGACGGCTTCGGCGCCCGGATCTGGGCCGCCGCCGACCGCGGCGACCTCACCCCCGCGCAGGCACCCCTGGTGGTGCGTTCGCTGCTCACCGCCGGCGTCGACACGACCGTGCACGGACTGGCCGCCGCCCTGTACGCCTTCGCCACGCACCCGGGGGAGTGGCAGCGGCTGCGTGAGCGCCCGGAGCTGGCGCGGGCGGCGTTCGACGAGGCGGTGCGCTGGCAGTCCCCGGTGCAGACGTTCTTCCGCACCGCCACCACGGACGTCGACATCGCCGGTACCCGCATCCCCGAGGGCGGCAAGATCCTGATGTTCCTCGGCGCCGCCAACCGGGACCCGGAGCGCTGGGCGGATCCCGACCGCTTCGACCTCACCCGGGACCCCTCCGGCCATGTCGGCTTCGGCATGGGCATCCACCAGTGCGTCGGTCAGCATGTCGCCCGCTTGGAGGCCGAGGCCCTGCTGACCGCGCTCGCCCGCCGCGTCGAACACCTTCAACTCGCCGGCGAGCCGAGGCGGCACCTGAACAACACCCTGCGCTCCTGGGCCTCGCTGCCGGTGCGCATCCGTCCAGCGAACTGACCACCGGCCGCCTCAACCGATGGGCGGTGTGCGGCCGTTGCCGGTCCGGTCGGCGCGGGCGCCCGCACTACTGCTTCGACACCCACAACGCCCGGCAGAAGACACCGTCCGCACCGGGCACGGGGCGGAGACGGCCATCGGCGCCGAGGCGCCGCAGCTCGCGGCATGGATCGCGCGAGGTCACTGAGGCCCACGGTGCTCGCTCTCGGTCGCTGCCGGTGCCCACCCCATCGGCAGGGACGTCAGGCACGCCGCGCCGGGGCCGCCATGGTGGACCGGCGGACGACCAGTTCCGGTGGGAGCACCACGTGCGTGTGCTCGTGGCCGGTGTCGGGCCGAGACGTGTCCTCGATGAGCAGGCGGCCGGCGTGCCGCCCCATGGCGACGGCCAGTCGACGCACCGAGGTCAACGGCACGATGGCGGACGCGGCGCATTCGATGTCGCCGTACCCGATGACGGCAAAGTCGTCCGGCACGCGCGGTCCGGCCTCGTACAGGGCCTGCGTCAGGCCCAGCGCCAGCAGGTCGTTCGCACAGAAGACAGCGGTGGGCTGCACCGACATGCCGAGCAGGCGATGCCCGGCATCCCGCCCCGCACCCACGGTCGGGGCCCGGCACGCGATCTCGCGCACGCAGTTCGCCGACAGCCCGGCTTCCGCGACGGCCCGGTGGGCGCCGCGGAGGTGCTCTCGCCCCTGTGGCAGACGGTCGGGCCCGCCGACGAGGGCGATCGAGCGGTGCCCGCGCTCGATCGGATGCCGAACGGCTGCGTGGCCGCCGGCGATGTCGTCGATGCCCGCGAGCAGGTGCCGGGCTGGGCGCCACTCCCATCTGCGATGACGAAGGGGACCGCGTTGCGGCGGAAGGCCACCGCGGTGCTTCCCAGCCCTTCCCCCGACGTCAGCACGGCCCCGCGCACCTGGTGCGACGTGAGCAGGGCGAGGGTGGCGCGCCGCCTCGGCGGGATCACGGGGCCTGCACACACCAGGATGCCGAGGTCTGCCGCCCGTGCCGCTTGTGCCACCCCGGCGGCCAACGCGGTGAAGAACGGGTCCGCCAGATCCGGGACCAGGACCGCGACGACACGTGCGGCCCAGCCGCGGAGCCGGCGGGCGCCCTCCGCGCGGACGTAGCCGAGCGAGTCGATGACTCTCAGGACACGGGTACGGGTGGTCTCGGCGACGATTTCCGGCCGGTTGAGGACGTCGGAGACGGTTCCGAGCGACACGCCGGCGGCGTGTGCCACGTCCTTGATGCCGACGCGGCGGCCGGTGGTCCGGCGTGCGGTGGTGCGGGTGTGCTTGTCCGGGGCGGTGACGTCGTTCGGCGGCGGGGGAACGGCCGGTGGATGCCGGCCCATGGGTCAGCGGCCCGGCCTGGTGGTGGTGTTCCGCACCACCAGACGGGGGGTCATCGCGGTCTGCATGGCTCTGCCGCGTCGGCCTTCCACTCGTTCGATGAGCATCCGGGCGGCGGTGGAGCCCATGGTGTGGCCCGCCTGGTCGACGCTGGTGAGCTGTACGGGGGCCAGGGCGGCCAGCGCGGTGTTGTTGTACCCGACCAGGGAGACGTCGTCCGGGATGCGCAGGCCCAGTTCATGGGCCGCCCGGTAGATGCCCAGGGCTGCCACGTCCGCGCCGGTCATCACGGCGGTGGGCCGGCGCTCGGCGGTCAGCAGGGTCATGCCCGCTTTGAAGCCGCCCTCGTCGGAGTAAGCGGCGTGGTGCACCTGCGCGCGCTCGGCGAGGCCGTGGCGCTGCATGGCGCGCAGATAGCCCTCCCGAAGGACGATCTCCGGGGTGCGCTGCCAGTCGTTGGCCTTGGTGCCGGGGGCCGCGACGAGGGCGATGTCGCGGTGGCCGAGGGAGACCAGGTGGTCGACGACGAGGGCGGCACCAAGGTCGTCGGCGTCGACGACCGAGTCGTGGATGTCGGTGGTGTCGTGGTGGCCGATGACGACGGTCGGTGTGGCGGCGGCCGTGGTGAGCACCTCGTCCCTGGCCGTCCCGGGCGCGATGAGGATCAGGCCGTCCATCTGCCGGTCCACCAGCGAGCGAATGGTCTTCGCCTGCTCCTCGGGGTCGAAGCCGGCCGCTCCGATCAGCACGGTGTACTCGCTGTCGCGCAGTTCGTCCTGGATTCCGTCCAGGATGTCGGCGAAGAAGGCGTTGCGGACGTTGTCCAGCAGGACTCCGACGGTGTACGTGCGGCCGCGCATGCCGCGGGCCGCGGCATGCGGGCGATAGCCGAGCTCGGAAACGGCGGCGGCGACCTTCTCCCGCATGGCCGGGCTGACGCCGTAGGCGTTGCGCAGTGCCTTGGACACGGTGGCGGTGGACACGCCGACGTACTGGGCGACATCGGTTATGGTCACGCGCCGTTTCCGGCTGGATGCAGCATCGCGGTCCATCGTCGGTACTCCGCTCCCCTGGTCGAGGTAAACGATTTACATGATGACCCAGGGGTGCCGTCAAGTCATCCCCCTTGTTCCTTCCACGTTACAGGGTCGTGTCTTGACGGATTCCCGGCCGGAGTGCAGGGTGTTGCCCACTCGTCGTGGAGAACGTTTAACACACCTCTCCTTGCGCCGTCCGCCCGGCCGGGACAAGAGCCGCCCAGCCCCGAGCTCACTCCTCGCTTCCTCTTCTTCAAGTTCCATGGGAGTCCCCTGTGTCTGTACGCCCGCCCCGTGCCCGCCGTGCGCGACTGAGCCTGTTCACGGCCGGCTCCGCCTCCCTCGTCCTCCTCGCGACCGCCTGCGGCGGTGGCGGCGGAGCCTCCACGGCCGCGCCCAAGAACTTCAGCTACCTGAGCGTCACCGAGAACACCACCGTCAAGACGACCCTCGGCACCCTGTCCAAGGGCGCGTGCAAGGCGGCCAACGACGCGCTGCCGCTGAAGGTGGAGACCGTCCCGCAGGCGAGCCTGGACCAGAAGCTGCAACTGCTCGCCGGGCAGAACGCCCTGCCGGTGCAGTTCGCGGCGGGCAACGCCCCTGCACTGACCCAGCAGCTCGCGAAGTCCGGGCGGGTCGCCGACCTGGAGAAGGAGCTCAGGAGTCTCGGAGTCCTCGACCAGCTGGAGCCGGCGGCCGTCTCCACCATCAAGGCGCTGTACGGCGGCAAGCTGGAGGTGCTGCCCTACGAGTACAACATCGAGGGGATCTTCTACAACAAGAAGCTCTTCGAGGCCAACGGCCTGAAGGTGCCCGGCACCTGGGACGAACTGGTGGCCGCGGCCGCCAGGCTGAAGGCCAAGGGCGTGCAGCCGTTCGCCGCCTCCGGCCAGCAGGGCTGGCCCCTGACCCGCATGATCAGCGGGTACCTCTACCGCAGCCTCGGGCCGGACGCCCTGCAGAAGGTGGCGGACGGCAAGGCGAAGCTGACCGACCCCGAGTACGTCAAGGCCGCCGAGGAGGTCGCCGCCCTGGGCAAGAAGGGCTACTTCGGCAAGGGCGTCGGCTCCATCGACTACGACACCGCGATGAACGAGTTCCTCTCCGGCAAGGCAGGCATGCTCTACATGGGCAGCTGGGCCCTGGCGAACATCGCCGACGCCAAGCAGGACAAGGTCGGCGCCGACAACGTCGGCTTCATGCCCTTCCCCGCGGTCTCGGGCGGCAAGGGGTCCATCGACCAGTACCCCTCCAACGTCGGCCTGGGCATCACCCTCAGCTCCAAGTCCTTCGACAGCAAGACCGGTGACTGGGTCTCCTGCATCGCCAAGAACTACGGTGCCACCGCCCTGAAGGACCAGGGCTCCATCTCCGGCTTCAAGGTCAACACGGAGGTCAAGGACGCCAACGCGGTCACCACCCAGGTCCGCGACACGATCAGTTCCTCGCGGCAGAACGTCCTGTGGTTCGAGGCCCTGTTCGGCACCAAGGCCACCACCGTCAGCCAGACCAACGCCGCCTCGCTGGTCAGCGGGAGCATGAGCGCCAAGCAGTTCATGCAGACCGTCCAGGACGCGCTGGCCGCCCAGTGACCGGCCGGGGCGGCTCACCAGCCTCCTCGCACCGCCCCGCACCCCGCGTGAGCCGCCCCGGGTCTCCACCCAGGTCTCTTCAACGAAAACGAAGTGGACACCACTCATGCACCGCGTACTCGGTGACCGCAGGTCCATCGCCCTCCTGCTCGGTCCCGCCCTCCTCGTCTATTCACTGATCATGCTCGTCCCGATGGTGTGGTCACTCGGGTACTCCTTCACCAAGGGCAACACCATCGACGGCTTCACCGGCAACGGCGTCGCCAACTTCACCCGCCTCGTGCACGATCCGGCGGTGCGCGAAGCCCTGTGGTTCACCCTCAAGTACGCGCTCGTCGTGACCGCCGGCCAGGTGATCGCCGGCTACCTGCTGGCCCTGCTCTACGTCTTCTTCCTCAAGCGCGCCTCGGCGCTGATCCGCACCCTGGTGTTCTTCCCGGTGGTACTGCCCACCGTCGCCGTGGGACTGCTGTTCCAGAAGTTCTTCCAGGTCGCCCCCCAGACCGGCCCGGTCAACTCCCTGCTCAACGCGGTCGGGATCGACTCCGTCGACTGGTTCGGCAGCGCCGGACACGCCTTCTGGGTACTGATCATCATGGACATCTGGCGGTCCATGGGCTTCTACGCCGTCCTGCTGTTCGCCGGACTCGTCGACATCCCCGAGGAGGTCCTGGAATCCGCACGCCTGGACGGCGCCACCGGCCCGCGGCTGGTCCGTCACATTGTGCTGCCCATGTCGTTCCCGGTGCTGATGTCCTCCCTGATCTTCAGCATCAACGGCACCTTGAAGGTGTTCGACTCCATCGTGGCGCTCACCAACGGCGGCCCGGGCAACGCCACGACCCCCCTGACCCTGTACATGTTCCAGACGTCGTTCACCTACAGCGACTACGGCTACGGCAGCACCATCGCGCTGCTGCTGACCGTGGTGTGCCTGCTGGTGAGCCTGGTCGTCTTCCGCATCTCGCGGCGCGACCTCACGGAGGGCTGAACGCCATGGCCATCGACACCACCGCGAAGACCGCCCCCACCGGCCCGGCCCACAAGCCCACCGGCGCACGCACCCGCCCCCTCGCGGGTCGCCGCGGCAGCCGACTGTGGGTGAAGGCCGTCGTCACCCTTCTGCTGGTCGTCGAGATCTATCCGCTCGTGTGGATGTTCCTGACGTCGGTGAAGTCCAACGACGACTACCTCAACCACTCCACCTGGAGCCTGCCCACCACATGGGAGTGGGGCAACTACACCGAGGCGTGGACCACGGGGAACATCGGTCTCTACATCCAGAACAGCCTCCTGGCCGTGCTTCCCGCCCTGGCACTGATCCTGCTGCTGGGAACGGCGGCCGGTTTCGCCCTGCAGATCATGGTGTGGAAGGGACGCAGCCTCGCCCTGCTGATCTTCCTCGCCGGCATGATGGTTCCGGCCCAGATGATCCTGCTGCCGCTGTTCACCGTCTATTTCCAGACGGGCCTGTCCGGCACCCTGTGGCCGCTGATCCTGACGTACACCGGCACCGGCCTGCCGCTCACGGTGTTCATGATGGCCACCTACTACAAGAGCGTCCCCCGCGAGCTTTTCGAGGCCGCCACCATCGACGGCGCGGGAATTCTGCGGTCCTTCTGGACCATCAGCGTGCCCATGGTGCGCAATGCCATTCTCACCGTCGGCCTGGTGCAGTTCTTCTTCATCTGGAATGACCTGCTCATCGCGCTGACCTTTACCAACAGTCAGGACTTGCGCACCATTCAGGTAGGTCTGCTCAACTTCACCGGAGATTTCGGTGCCACCCAGTACGGTCCGCTCTTCGCAGCCATTTGCATCAACGTCTTCGGCACCCTCCTGATCTACCTCTTCCTCAACCAGAAGGTCATGAAGGGCCTCACTTCGGGAGCGGTCAAGGGCTGAATCTCCCCCTCACCGCGTTCGCTCCCGCTCGTGCACGAAAGGTCCCCCTTTGCTCCCCCCTCAGCCCTCTCCGGTGTCGTTCGAGCACCTTCCGGACGGCCTCGGCATCGGCATTGCCTCCCCCCGCCTGTCCTGGACGCTGCCCTCCGGCACCGGCCGCCAGGTCGCCTATGAGCTGGAAACCAGCCGCAACGGCACCACCCGGCGCACCGGCCGACTGGACGGCACCGACCACCTCCTGGTGGCCTGGCCCGACGAGCCGCTGGCCTCTCGCGAACGCGCGACCGTGCGCGTACGCGTCTGGACGGCAGACAGCGCCGGCGCCTCCGCGTGGAGTGAGCCGCGCGCCGTCGAAGCCGGACTGCTCACCCCGGCCGACTGGCGCGCTGTGCCCGTGGGCGCCGGCTGGGAGGAGGACCCCGGAGCCGAACGCCGCCCCGCACGGGTCCGCACGGATTTCCGCCTGGATCGCACGCCCACGCGTGCCCGTCTGTATGTGTCGGCGCACGGCCTGTACGAGGTCGAGATCAACGGCCGCCGCGTAGGAGACGAAGCCCTCGCCCCGGGATGGACCGTCTATCCCAAGCGCCTGCGCTACCGCACGCACGACGTCACCGAGTACCTCACCCAAGGCGCCAACACCGTCGGAGCCTGGCTCGGCGACGGCTGGTACCGCGGCAGATACGGCTTCGACGGAGGCACCCGCAACATCTACGGCACCGACCAGAGCCTCATCGCACAACTGGAGGTGACCTACGACGACGGCACCGCCCTCGTCATCGCCACCGACAGCACCTGGAGCGCGGCACCGGGCCCCATCCTGACCAGCGGCCTGTACGAAGGCGAGACCTTCGACGCCCGCCTCCACGACCCGCACTGGTCCACCCCCACGCCGTCCGCCGCCCACGACTGGACGCCCGTACGGACCGGTCGGCGCGACCCCGCCACCCTCGTCGCCCCCGACGGACCGCCCGTGCGCTGCACCCAGGAGGTGGCCCCCGTCTCCATCACCCCCACCGGCGACGGCCGGCACATCCTCGACTTCGGCCAGAACCTCGTCGGCCGGCTCCGCCTCACCGTCGACGGCGCCGCCGGCACGGTCATCACCCTCCGGCACGCCGAAGTCCTGCAGGACGGTGAACTGGCCACCCGCCCGCTGCGCGAGGCACACGCCACCGACACCCTGATCCTCTCCGGCCACGGCCCGATGACCTGGGAACCACGCTTCACCCTGCACGGCTTCCGCTACGCCGAAGTGACCGGCTGGCCCGGGCAGCCGTCCGCCGACGCGGTCACCGCCCGCGTCTACCACACCGACATGCGGCGCACCGGCTGGTTCGAATGCAGCAACCCGCTGGTCAACCGGCTGCACGAGAACGTGGTGTGGAGCATGCGCGGCAACTTCGTCGACATCCCCACCGACTGCCCACAACGAGACGAACGGCTGGGCTGGACCGGCGACATCCAGGTCTTCGCCCCCACCGCCAGCTTCCTGTACGACTGCGCCGGCATGCTCCACTCCTGGCTCCAGGACGTCGCCCTCGAGCAACTGCCCGACGGCACCATCCCGTGGTACGTGCCGGTCATCCCCGGCGAACCGATGTGGACGCCGATCCACCCGGGAGCCGCCTGGGGAGACGTCGCCACTCTCACCCCGTGGACGCTGTACCAGCGCTTCGGCGACCTCGAACTCCTGCGCCGCCCCTACCCGATGGCCAAAGCGTGGGTGGACCTCGTCGAACGCCTCGCCGGCCCCAGCCGGCTGTGGGACACCGGCTTTCAGCTCGGAGACTGGCTCGACCCCGTCGCGCCCCCGGACGACCCGGCAGCCGGCCGCACCGACCGCTACCTCGTCGCCACCGCCTACTTCGCCCACTCCGCGCGCCATCTCGCGCTGTCGGCGGCCGAACTGGGCAACACCGCCGACGCCGCGCGGTACACCACCCTGGCCGAAGAGATCACCGACGCCTTCCGCCGTCGACACGTCCTGCCCTCGGGCCGGATGACCAGCGACAGTCCCACCGCCTACGCCCTGGCCATCGCCTTCCGCCTGCTCTCCGACCGGCATCGGCAGGCGGCCGGCGATCGCCTGGCAGAGCTCGTCCTGGCCGACGATGCCCGCATCGCCACCGGATTCGTCGGCACGCCGCTGATCTGCGACGCCCTCACCGACACGGGACACCTCGACGTCGCCTACCGGCTACTGCAGCAGACCGAGTGCCCGTCCTGGCTTTACACCGTCACGATGGGGGCCACCACGATCTGGGAACGCTGGGACAGCCTTCGCCCGGACGGCACGTTGAACCCCGGCGGCATGACCTCCTTCAACCACTACGCCCTGGGTGCCGTCGCGGACTGGCTGCACCGCGTCGTCGGAGGAATCACCGCCATGGCACCGGGCTATCGCCGCATCATGTTCCGCCCGCGCCCCGGCGGCGGCATCACGTGGGCCCGCACCCGCCATGACACCCCGTACGGCACCGCCTCCCTGGACTGGGAGCTCGCCGACGCCGAACTGACAGCGCGCATCGTCGTACCCGAGGGCTGCCAGGGCACGGCAGAGCTGCCCGGAAGCGCGCCGGTCACCCTCGAAGCAGGAGAGCATTTTCTCTCCGCGTCAATGCCCACACAGAAAGCAGCCTGACCAGCAGTAAGCACAATGTTTCCCAGGCTCGGTGCAATTGATGGACAGCGGCCATCCGTCCGATGAATAGGCGGCGATTATGCTCGCATCGGTTCAATGAAATTTTCACTTTTTACCGGTGTCGGGACACGCCATTAGTGGCCCGATGTAGAGCAGAAGAATTGCCGCCACGTAACCCTCCGGCACCACCTGGCAGCACCCCTCAGGCGGGGCCGGCCGAAGACCTGACCATTCGGCCGGCCCCCTCCCCAAGCGGCCCGTCGCTCGGCCGCCACCCCGTATCGGAGAGCCGTAGTGAACAGACGATCGTTTCTCTCAGCCGCCACCTTCACCGCGCTGGCCATGAGCATGGCCCCCACCGTCAGCGACCAGGCAACCGCCGCGGACAACCCGACCGCGCAGAACAGGGCGGATGCGCTGCTCGCCCGCATGACCGCTACCGAGAAAGAGGCGCTCGTACGCTGCGACTTCGCGGCTGTCGCGCACCTGGGGATACCCGCTCTGACCATGGCCGACGCGTCCGCCGGGCTCCGAGGGGAACAGGGTGTGACCGCCTTCCCGGTACCCGTCGCCCAAGCGGCGTCCTTCGATGAGGACTTGGCCCTCCGCCTCGGCCGCGCCATCGGCGCCGAGGGCCGAGCCAAGGGATACAACAATCTCCTCGGCCCGACCGTGGACGTGTCCAGAACCTGGCACTTCGGCCGTCAGTCCGAGGGCATGGGAGAAGACCCCCTCCTGGCCGGAGTGATGGGCGCAGCCGTCACCGTCGGCATGCAGAGCCAGAACGTCGCCGCCACCGTCAAGCACTTCGCCGCCTACACCCAGGAAACCAACCGCTTCTTCACCGACACCAGGATCGCCGACCGCGCCCTGCACGAGATCTACCAGGCGCCCTTCCGCCGCGTGGTCGCCGCCGCCCCCACCGCGTCGGTCATGATGGCCTACCCGAAGATCAACGGGACCTTCGCGACCCAGAGCCCCGCGCTCTTCGACGACTTGAAGAAGGGCATCGGCCTGCAGGGTTACACCGTCCCCGACTTCTGGGCCGGTGATGACCAAGTCGCCGCCGCCCGAGCCGGAATGGATCTCGCCGGACTCGGGCCCGCCGGCGTGAAGATCCCCGCAGGAGTCCTCACCGGCGGCGCCATCCCCGACGCACGGCTGACCGACGCAGCCCGCCGCATCCTCATCACGATGTTCGCCGGCGGCCTCTTCGACAACCCGGTGCCCGCCCCCGCCGGCAACGTCAGCACGCAGAAGCACCAGAACCTCGCCCACGAGGCGGCCGTGGCCGGCACGGTCCTGCTCGCCAACCCCTCCAAGGCCCTTCCCCTGCCCGCCTCGCTCAAGACGCTGGCCGTCATCGGCCCGGCCGACACGGACGCCTTCACCGGTGTGGCCGGCTCCACCTACGTCGACCCCGGCACCTGGACCACTCCGCTTCAGGCGATCCGCTCCCGGGCCGGCAGCACCACCAAGGTCACCCACGCGCAAGGCACCAGGGGTGATGTCCCCCTGACCACGGTGCCCTCCTCCGTACTCCTGGACGCCTCGGGCAAGCCTGGCCTGACCGGGCGCTACTACGCGGGCACCGACACCACCACCCCGCTCGTGACCAGGACCGAGACCACCATCGACTTCACGGCCGCACCCGTACCCGGCCTCCCCGCCGTCTGGTCGGCGCAGTGGACCGGCACCCTCACACCGACCACGTCGGGCCTGCACCGCTTCTCCCTCCTCCCGGCCGGCACCGCCACCCTCAAGATCAACGGCTCCACCGTCGTCACGGGCACGCGACACAGCCGCCGCTTCATCCTCGGTCCGTTCGACTACCCCTTGCAGGGCACCGTCCAGCTGAGCGCCGGAACCGCCGTCACGGTCGAACTGACCTACACCAACGCCACCGCCGACACGGGCACCTGCGGCCTGACGCTCGGCTGGCAGCCCGACTCCCTCATACCGGCTGCGGTGACCGCGGCCAGGGCAGCCGATGCCGCCGTCGTGTTCGTCAACCGAGTCGCCGGCGAAGACATGGACCACCAGCAATTCGACCTGCCGGGCGACCAGAACCAGCTCATCGCCGCCGTGGCGGCAGCAAACCCCCGCACGATCGTCGTCCTCAACACCGACGGACCCGTGGCCACCCCGTGGGCCGACGACGTCGAAGCCGTCATACAGGCGTGGTACGCGGGCCGCGGCATGGGCACGGCCCTGGCCGCCATCCTGTTCGGCGACAGTGATCCCTGTGGCCGTCTGCCCGTCACCTTCCCCGCAGAGCCATGGCAAGGCCCGGGCACCACTCCCGGCACCTACCCCGGCACGCAGGGCACCGTCTCCTACGACGAAGGCGTCGCCGTCGGATACCGCTTCTACGACACCAAGGGGCAGCAGCCCCGGTTCCCCTTCGGGCACGGCCTGTCGTATACCTCCTTCGCCCATGGAGCCCTCGAAGCCGCTTTCAACCCGTCGACCGGGAAGGTCACCCTTGACGTCACCGTCACCAACACCGGCCGGCGAAAGGGCACAGAAGTCGTCCAGGTCTACGCGACGCTGCCCACCGCCGCCGCGGCAGAGCCCCGCCGCCTGGTCGCCTTCGCCAAAGTCACACTGAAGCCGGCGCAGTCACAGCGTGTGACCCTCACCGTCCCCGCAGCCAACCTCATGGTCTGGCAGTCGGGGAAGTGGAGTCTGGTACCAGGCCCCTACACCTTCGCCACCGCCCGCAGTTCACGCGACATCACCGGGCAGCGCATCCTCAGCATCGGCTGACCCACCTGCCCATCCGCCGTGCGCGCTCGCTTGCGTCGTCCCCTGACGCAAGAGCCTCGCGCGGGATCGTCCTCACGGGCCCTGGGGCGGGCGGGAGTTCGCCCCAGCTCGAAACCGGCCGCAGGGACGCGGACCGGGAACCTGCGTCATCGTTCGCGGGACGCGGGCTTCGGGTTCGCCGACTGGTTCGGTTGTCGCGCGGGCCCGGGGGCTGGGGGCCGTGGCCGGGCTCCCCTCGCGGGGCCCGGCGTGTCCGTTCGAATCCCAGAAGACGTCATGAACGTGGTGACAGCCCGCGATCCGGCCTGCCCGCCCGCGCCGGGGATACGGAGTCGATGACCTGGCGGACGGCGCCGGCCATCCAGACGCCCGCTCGGTCTTCCCGGTGGCCGACTGGCCGGCTCGGTTGCCCGTCGAGGCGCGGCCCGCGATCGGCTTCCGCGAGGCCGAGGCGCTGGGCGTGCACGGCGTCTCCTTTGTTGGCCTGTTGGCCGCCGTGCCCGCCCTGGGCCGCCGCCTCACGGAGCCGTCTCGCGCGCGACGACGACCTGGGCCGTGCGCCTGTCTGCTGATGGCCGTGGTGGGCCTCCAGCGCGGACGGCTTGACCGGACTGGCCCTCAAGGGCGAGGCCCTCCGTGGATGCCGACACCGCTCCTGGCCCGCAGAGGTGAGATGCGCGTTGTTCGACCAGCCGGCCGGCAACGACCTCCGGTGAAGCCTGCGTTGGGTCGTCGGCTCAGTCGACGATCAGCTGGGCGATGGATGAGGTGTGCATCTGGGTGGCCAGCACGCTGCCGGGCAGTCGCAGGAGGCGATGCGCCATGCAGCGTTGAGTGGGCAGAAGATGCCGCTTCTGGCTGACGACGCGGTCGTTGTGGACGACGACTTCGAAGATCGCGTCGTCTGCCTTCGGGCTGAGAAGGGAGGAGCTCAGCAGCCACAGGCGGATCTGTTCCGTGTTCTCGCTGCCGCAGGTGCACTGCGGCTGGTGAGGCGTGTCGAAAGCGATGTGGAGCAGACTGGCCTGCAGTCCCTCGCCGGAGAGCCGGAACCAGGTGACACGGTCCTCACCGTCGATGCGGCCGAAGACGCCGGTGCCGGTGCGGGCGTCGCCCAGCAGGGCAACCCAGACCGCTCCGTGACCCGTGATCATGCCGACGGGTGTGGAGCCGAGCCCCGCCGGCACCGGGATCTGCCGAACGGTGCCCTCGTCGGGGTTGATCCACATGAGGTGGTTCTCCCGGTCCTGGGTGGCGTAGAAGTGCCCGGTGGCCGGGTGGCGGGCGACGAAGATCGGCACGTCCAGGGCCGGGTAGAGCGTGAAGTCGGCGGGATCGGTGTGGTTCAGGCGCAGCACTCTGCTGTTGCCCTTGAGAGAGAACCAGAGGTCGTCGCCGTACTCCCCGACGTAGTGCGGTCCCCGGGCGTTCGGGGGCAGCGGGAGTTGCCTGACGACGACGGGTTCGCGGGCCGGGTCGTCGCCGGCGGGGTCGATGAGCAGGACGGTGTCGATGTACTCCTGGGTGAGCCAAACCCGGCCGCTTGTGGTGGCGGAGTGCCCCAGGGCCAGGCCGTGGGCGCCGGACGCGGCGCTGCCGAGACGGTGGCCGGTGGGTTCGCCGAGGGCGCCCGTGAGGGGGTCCAGGGGAACCTTCACGAGTTGGCTGGGCTCGCGCTGGGAGACGAGAACACCCTCGCCGCCCGGAAGCGGGACGATTTCGTGGGTTTCACCGGCGTGCGGGAGCCGGTGCTCCGTCGGCTGCTGCCGGGAATGCGGCGGATCCGGATCATGGCTTTTGTGTGATAACGCGGCGGCGGTGTCCATGCGGAACTCCTGCTCGTCTTCGAGGGGTGATTTTTGGCGGAACGGTTCTGCGGTGGCGAATTTCAGCCCCATAATTCTGCTCCGTTGACGGTCATCATGTGCTGGCTTCACGTAGGTGCGTCAAGGGCGTTCCGGATAGTCATACCGCCAGGCGTGCCGGTGACGGACAGGCGCAGGGTTCGAGCCTGTGACCGCCTGGTACGCCTGGCGTACGACGGCGCGGCCGTCGCATGCATATGCCTCCGCTTGTCAATCGGGTCATCCGTGTGGGTGAGGTGAAAAGACAGCAACCGGGAATGCCATGGATGAAGCGGGGATTCCTGGGGCACGGCAGCAGTCGGTTCGATGGCGTTCGGGTACAGGAGATCACGCGCCATTGCTCTGCTCTATTTCGGCTGTTTTCGTTTTCGTATGGGATTCACCCATGCCGGTGTGCCGTGTGCGCGCTGGTCATTCCCCTCACTCGCATCGGAGGAAGAACAGGCATGCCCGAAAAAACGCCTGAGGTCATCATCATCGGTTCGGGTCCGGTCGGCTGTTCGTTCGCGCGCGACCTGGTGAACGCCGGCAAGTCGGTCCTCATGTTCGACGCGGGGCCGCAGCACTCGGCCCGGTACGGCGAACACCTGAAGAACGCCTTCCTGTACCAGAGGAACATCGACCAGTTCGTGTCCGTCATCCGCGGCAACCTGACCCCGATGTCGGTGGCCACGCGCAACGACCCCACGGTGACCCTGGACCCGTCGGCCTACCGGTACGACACCTCGGAGTACCCGGGCTTCCAGCTCAACAACCAGAACCCGCTCCAGCGGGAGAACGAGAACCTGGGAGCCTGCGCCGCCACCTACGTGGTGGGCGGCATGGCCACCCACTGGACGTGCGCGGTGCCCCGGTTCGACCTGGAGCTGGAACGCACGTGGAAGCCGGCAGGCGCGGCCAAGCCCGAGTCCTACCCGATCAACACCACCGACATGGACAAGGCCTACACGCAGGCCGAGCACCGGCTCAAGCGCACCACCACCGCGTTCAAGGACTCGGCCCGTCACCAACTGGTCAAGAAGGTCCTGCGGGACGCGGGTTTCGACGTCAAGGACCTGCCGCTGGCGGTGGAACGGCGCACCGGCAAGGCCGGCGAGTTCGTCACCTGGAGCGCCGCCGACACGGTCCTGCGCGGCGACCCCGACCTCGCCGTGCCCGGAACGTCGGGTCTGTTCACGCTCATGCCGGAGCACCAGTGTCTGAAGCTGGAGCACGACGGCCGCAGGATCACCGGGGCGGTGGTACGCGACCTGAAGACGATGGAGGAGAGCGTCTACCGGGCGAAGGCGTACGTGGTGGCCTGCGGCGCCGTTCCCACCCCCCAGCTGCTGTACGCCTCGGGCCTGCACGAACGGCTGCCCGCGCTGGGGCGCTACCTCACCGAGCAGCCGATGGCCTTCTGCCAGGTGGTCCTGCGCCAGCCGCTGGTCGACGGCGCCGCCGAACTGCTCAGGGCCGTGCAGGACCCGGAGGACCGGGAGCACGCGCGGCGGGCGGCCCAGCGGGTGTCCGACTACCGCGCCGAACAACAGAAGATCGTCCGGCGCAACCAGAGCCGCTACGTGCAGCAGGCGGCCGACCCCCTGCCCTTCCGCAAGGACGACCCCGACCCCAACCTGTACATCGCCGCCAGCACCGCCCGGCCCTGGCACTGCCAGATCCACCGCGACGCCTTCAGCTACGGCGCGGTACCGCCCAGCATCGACACCCGGCTGATCGTGGACCTGCGCTGGTTCGGCATCTCACGCCCCCGGCGCAGCAACTGGGTGGAGTTCGACGACACGTTGAAGGACACCTTCGACATGCCGCAGGCGACGTTCCACTTCAAGCTGACGGACGCCGAACGCGCCGAAGCCGGCCGGATGATGTCCGACATGCAGAAGGTCGCCAGCCAGCTCGGCGGCTACATGCCCGGCTCCGAACCGCAGTTCCTCACCCCCGGCCTGCCGCTGCACATCGCCGGCACCACCCGGATGGGCAGCGGAGAGGAGAAGGAGGCCGTACACACCAGCGTCGTCGACCCCCACTCCCAGGTCTGGGGATTCGACAACCTGTGGCTCGGCGGTAACGGCCTGCACCCCTTCGGCAACGCCGGCAACCCGACCCTGACCAGCGTCGCCATGGCGATCCGCGCGGCCGAGAACATCCTCTGCACCCTGGCCAAGGACAGCTAGGGCCACTTCGCGACCCCGCCACCGGCTCACCACAGGAGGAACGACCCAACCATGCCTACCGCACCCATCTTCCGGGCCAAACTCGGCATCACCCCGACTTGCTGGCGCAACGCCGACTTCCCCGACATCGGTCACGACATCCAGGCAGCCGACATCATCCGCGGCATCAAGCAGTGCTCCGCCACCGACGGATCCGGCACCGCCGTGCGCTACCGCGGCACCAGCCTCGCCCCCTACTTCCAGAACTCGGACTCGGCCCTGAAACTGCTCAGGAGCGAACCGAACCCCCTGAAGATCACCGAGCCGTGGGTGAGCACCTTCTTCACGGAGTACGGGGGAGTGAAGAAGACGTTCGACGCCTTCGAGGAACTGCTCGCCTTCTTCCACGACAACGACATCCCCCTGCAACGGCTCGGCGTGGCCGAGTTCGGCAACGCCGTCCACCTGCAACCGGACACACCACTGAGCGAACGTCCCCGCTTCAGCCAGCGGCAGTGGGAGAGCCTGGTCACCGGCCTCAACGAGCTGGGAAAGCAGTGCCGGCAGCACGACATCGACCTGTGCTACCACCCCCACATGGGCACCGGGGTGCAGTCCCAGCAGGACATGGACCGGCTCATGGCCGCCACCGACACCGAGAGCGTCAAGCTGCTGCTGGACACCGGTCACCTCACCTGGGCGGGCGGGGACCCGATCGCCGCCGTCCGACGGCACGGCCGGCGCATCAAGCACGTCCACCTCAAGAACGTGCGCCCCACGGTCGTGCAAGCGGCGGCCGAGAAGGACCTCAGCTTCAAAAAGGCGGTCCTCGCAGGTGTGTTCACCGTCCCCGGTGATCACGGAGGAGTGGAGTTCGGGGCCGTCGTCAAGGAACTGCGTCGGGTGGGGTACGACGGGAAGTGGCTGGTCGTCGAGGCCGAACAGAAGGTGAAGAACGTCGAGGAGGGCAACGCCCGCGCCCAGAAGGCACTCGGCTTCCTCGCCGGACTCGGTCTGGGAGCGGCGGCATGAGCGCGCCGGAACCCTCCTTCACCCGCAGGAAGATCGACGACGACACAGGGGACGGCTACTGGATCCACGCCGCCGACCTCGACGGCGACGGCCGTGTCGATCTCGCCGTCAGCGGCCTGACCCGCGAAGAGGTCTCCTGGTACCGCAATCCCGGCACACCCGACCGCGCGTGGACGAAGCACCGCATCACCCGGCCGCAGCAACCGCCCAAGCCCGTCGCGATGGACATCGCCCACCTCCAGGGCGACCCTCACCCGTCTCTCGTGCTCTGTCACGACTACGGCAAGTGCATGTTCGACTGCGGTTCCGAGGACGGCAGGATCTCCCTCTTACGCCGCACCGGCGACGAGCGGGACCCCGCCCGGTGGACGTGGCACCGCACCCCCATCGCCACGTTGGTGGCCACCCACCGTCTGCGTCTGGGGCACTTCACCTGCACCGACCGATTACAACTGGCGGCCTTCCCCGTCGTGGGGCCGCAGGGTGGCAGCGCCGGCCTGTCACAGCCGGCCAGACTGACGCTGTGGGACACCCCCGACCGCCCCGGCGACCCTTGGGGCCCCGGACTGGTGATCGACGAAGCGCACTTCCGCATCCTGCACGCGGTGGTCACCCGCACCTTCCCGGGCACGCCCGCCGGGCAGCTGGAATCGTTTCTGCTCGCCTCGGCGGAGGGCATCTCCTGGCTCGGCTGGGACCCGGACAAGCGCAGCTGGATCCATCGGCGGATTGGCCACGGCGTGCCCGCACGCCCCTCGGCGGAGCTGGGGGGAAAGGAGTTCAGCGGTACCGGCAACCTGGCCGTCGGCCGCGTCGGCGGACGGGCCAACGCCTGCATCCTGGCCGCCGAACCCTTCCACGGCAACACCGTCGCCGTCTACACACGCCCGTGGGGAAGCGGGCCCTTCGACCAGCCCTGGCAACGCCGGGTTTTGCGTGTCTTTCCCCAGCCGACCGTCGTCGACGGCCACGCCTACGACGCGGTCGTCCACCACATCGTCGCCGCCGACTTCGACGGCGACGGCGACGACGAGTTCCTCGTCGCCTTGCGCGGTCCGACCGACCGCCAGGGTGAGGGTGAGGGCGTCTACTACTACAAGCTGGACGCCGACGGCCGCGTCCTTCAGCGCAAGCGCCTGGACACCGAGTCGGCCGCGCACATCGCCGTCGCGGACTTCACCGGCGACGGACGCCTTGACTTCGCCACCACCTCCTACTACACCAGCCGCTACTACACCCCGGCCGGGATGAAGCCCAACGTCCGCGTCTTCCACAACACCTTCGGCACCCCCCGCGACAGGCCCAGGTGGCCATCGAGCGCGGACGGGTAGCCAGAGGACTCGACACTGACCGCGAGTACGCGTGGGACGACGGGCCATCCGACTGGCCGCGGTTGTCCCACGCGTCCAACTACCGGAAGTCGCCGACCGCTTCGGTCGTGCATCCCCAGCGCTCCGTGAGCGACTCCTCTCCCAGATCGCGATGAGGCGGCGAGTTGACGGGGTATCAGCATGCTCGCTGAGGGGGCAGGGCTGGAAGCGGGCGAGGTGGTTATCCCCGGGCGGGGACGCGGACGTCTTCGACGAGGGACGTCTCTGCGCCATACCTGCACCGTACGCCGCACCCTGGAACCGACGCGTCGCGGAGCCTTCGCTGGTGCGGCTGGCCTCGGCGCGGGCGAACCGGTCGAACGCCGGGGGCGGGAACTCGGGCGGGAAGCCGGGCCCCTCCTCCGTGACGGACAGCCGCATTCTGCCCTCGTCGACGGTGGCCGGGAGGCGGACGATGCCGTGGCCGTGGCGCAGGGCGTTGTCGAGCAGATTGCCGATCGCGGGCCGCAGCCGGCGCGCATCGCCCTCGATGTACTTGTCGGGCACGTCGACGGTCAGGCCCCGCCCCGCTCGTCGGACGGTGCGCGGATGCGGGGCGACGGCGGCCTCGACGAGGTCGGCAGGCGTACAACGGTCCACCGCGTGAGCCGCTGACCCAGGACACTTGACGGGCACACGTCGTCACACGGCGCCGGTACCGATCGCGTGTGCGCGGCTGCTCTTCGCGTTCAGGTGCGGTCAGTGGGTCAGGGCGGCCTTACCGGTGGCGCCCGGAATCGCCGCGCAGGGGTCGCGGACGCAATCGGCAGCAGATCCCCTCTCGGCGGCGCTCGTACCGCCCCTGGGACGCAGGGCGTGGCCGGCGCATCGGCCGATGTCAGTAGGTGGGTCCGGAGCGGGAGGGGAGGGACGGCGAGGTATGCCCGTCCGTACTGCAGCAGCCGGCTGTCCGCGGCGGTTCGGGCCACCGCGCCGGCGAGCCTGGCTCTGCGTTCGAGTTGTCCACGGGGTGCGGCGGCACCGGTTGCCGGTGCTCAGTGGCGGTAGGCGGTTGTCGCGGTCTCGATGAAGGTGGGGATCAACGGGTTGGTGTCGCCCTCGTTCCACGCCGCCACCACTCGGCTCGGCGGCATGTCGGTCAGCGGCACCACGGTCAGCTCCGCGGGCAGGTCGTGTCCGAGCGGGGCCAGGCCGACCGTGCCGTTCCACAGCACGGCCTGGAGGCATTCCTGGACGGCGCGTACCACCGGTCCCTGGCGTGGTCTGCCGCCGTTCCAGTACGACTGCCAGATGGGGTCGGTGCCCGGCGGGAACTGGAACCAGCGGCGGTCGCTCAGGTCTGCCAGCCGCAACTCGTCGTGGCGGGCCAGCGGATCGTCGGCACGCAGCACCGCGCCGACCGGATCGGTCCGCAGCGCACGCACCGTCAGGGCTGTCACGTCGAACGGTGCCCGCGTCAGCGCGACGTCGACCAGTCTGGCGCGCAGCCCGCAGGTGGGGTCCGTCAAGTCGGTCTCGCGGATGCGGATGTCGATGCCGGGGTGGTGTCGGCGGTAGGAGGCGGCCAGCCTGGCCACTCCCGGGTCGGTGCCGTCGCCCAGGATGCCGACGGTGAGGGTCGCGACGCCGGCCGCCGCGCTCACACGTACCCGGACGCGGTCGGCATGGTCGAGTAGGGCCCGTGCCTCATCGAGCAGCACCGTGCCCGCCGCAGTGAGCGTGACGCCGGCGGGCGAGCGCGCGAAGAGCAGGGCCCCGACATCGGCCTCCAACTGCCTGATCGCCCGGCTCAGCGGCGGCTGGCTCATGTGCAGCCGGGTGGCGGCCCGGCCGAAGTGGAGTTCCTCGGCGACCGCCACGAAGTAGCGCAGGGTACGTAGCTCCACGCTGCAACGATACCCAGGAGGTATCGGCGGTGCGGGACAGGTCTTGGACAGCCTCGGGGACCCGGCGGTGAACTCGTGCGCATGACCGAAGAAGCGAAGACCAGCGAGCCGCAGACTCACCCCGCCGTGTCGGTGGTGGGTCCCGGCGATGGCGAGATGATCGTTCTGGGTACCACGCGCATGCGGGTTCTGGAGGACGGCAGCCACACCGGGCACCGCCTCGCGATCGCCGAGTCCGTCCTCGCCCCGCATACCCAGGGCCCACCGCAGCACCGCCATGCCCGACACGACGAGGGCTTCTACATTCTGTCCGGCACCGTGCGGTTCACCGTGGGGGACGAGGACTACGACGCCGCCCCGGGCACGCTCGTGATGGTCCCGCCCGGTACCCCGCACACCTTCGCCAACCTCACCGACCAACCCGCCGTCATGCTCAGCACGTTCACCCCCGACCTGTACGTGCAGTACTTCCGGGACCTCCAGGAAGCACTCGCCGGCGGCCGGCCGCTGACGCCACAGGCCAACACCGACGTGATGAGCCGCTACGCGACCGAGCCCGCCACGGACCTCGCCTGAAGCCGACGGCACAACACGGCAGCCCACCCCTCGGTATCGACGCAATCAACGGGTCTCCGGGAACCGGCGGCCCATGAACGGGAATCATGAACATCGCCTATTGGATCGTCGCGGGACTGCTCGCCGTGTTCTACGTCTACGCCGGCACGCTGAAGGTGATCCGCAGCCGCGATCAACTCCGGCCGATGATGGCGTGGGTCGACCGCATGCCCCTGCCCGCCCTCAGGGCACTGGGGGCGGTCGAAATACTCGGCGCGGCCGGCCTGATCCTGCCGCCGCTGGCCGGCATCGCCCCCTCGCTGGCAACGGCCGCGGCCATCGGCTTCGTACTCCTGCAGAGCGGCGCGATCGTCGTCCACCTGACCGGCGACGACCGCCGGATCGCACTCAACGCAGGGCTCATCGTCACCGCGGCCGCAGCCGTCTGGCTGGCCACCCGGCTGTGATCGGGCAACGTCGTGGGCCTGGACCACTTCGAGGGCCGTACCTGCCGCGGCTCGCGCTACCGCGTCCCCCTCGTCGCCGCCGCCCAGGTCTCACTCACCCTGCGACGACTCGAGCCCTGGCTCAGGAGCTCAACCCACACGGCTGGATGACCCGGACGTCACGGTCCGGGTCCCGGCTCTGGAGCACAGCAACGTCCAAGGAGCGGACGGAACGCACCTGATCGCTGCGTGAGCGGACCAAGAACTCCTCCACCACCGTGGGCCCTGGCCTCCAGCGCCTGCAGAGCGTGTGCGCGGACGCGACCGTGGTGGACAGCCGGGCCTGCCCGAAACTCTGACGAGATGCTGCGGCACAGTGCGTGTCGGGGTCTTGGCCGCTTGTGTCCGGGGCGGCGCATGAGTCGGCTGACGGCTCTGAGAGCGTGGCACCGTTCCCGGACCGTACGTCGGCGCGGTCGTGGCCGGTCGACGTACGCGTCAGGTGGCCCGGAGACCGACCGCCAGCGTCAGTTCGAGGACCCGGTGGGGCGATGGGAGGTCCGGAAACAGCTCCCGCAGCTGCGCCATCCGGTACCGGACTGTCTGGGGGTGGACGAACAACGCCGCCGCCACCTCGTCCCGCCTGCCCTGGTGCAGCAGCCACTCCCGCAACGTCTCCTCCAGCCGCCGTGCGGTCGCGGCAGGCAAGGTCCGCAACGGTGCGAGGGCCCGGGCACGCAGGTCGGCGAACGCGTCCGCGTCGGCGCTGAGCACCAGCTCGGGCAGGTGGTCCTCGGTGTCGCGGATATCGCAGGAGAGGGAGCGTGCGCGTGCCGCCCGGGCGTACGAGGCGGACGCGCGAGTCCATGGCCGGGCCGGGCCGACCGTGGCGGTGCGGTCGGTGAGCTGCCGAAGGAGATGGGATCGGTCGGCATCGGGGACGAGCAGCACACCGGTGGCGTCCGGCAGATCGTCGAGGACGAGGGTGCTCGGGTCGAGCGTGCGGTGGGCGGGCCGGGCCTGGGCGGCGGGCAGCAGGACGGCGGTCAGCGACAGGGGAGGCTGCCACCCGGCCCGTTGAGCGGAGGCCAGCAGCACGTCCGGGCTCGCGCCGGCGAGGAGGTCGCGGGCCAGTTGTTCCAGGTGGCGCTCGTGGGCCCTGCCCCGAGCGGCCAGTTCGTCGGCGTGGCCCGCGGCGCTCGCGGCGGAGAGCTCGTCGATGTAGGCGAAGGTCAGCTCGGCGAACTTGGCGACCTCGGCAGCGGGCAGACCTGCGGCTACCGCACCCGCTGCCAGGCATCGCCAGGCCACACGGGCGCCGACGCGATAGGCGCTGAGCAGGGCGTCCATGGAACGGCCGTCCCGGACTTCGCCGCGGCCCAGCTCGTAGGCCGCGTCACTGGCGTCACCGCTCGTGGTGTTCCCGCTCGCGAGGTCCAGGTAGTGTCCCAGGGCGGTGCGGACGGCTCGGCGGATGGTGGCGCCCATGTGGCCCGACAGGGCGTTGGTGTAGGAAGGGACCTCGTCGATGATCGCCTGCACGACCTCGTCGGCGGTGGTCCTCAGCGCGGCCCGCAGTGCGGTGACCGTCGTCTCGTCCAGGGCCAGTTCGCTGGCCCTCTCGGTGGCATGACTCATGTTTTTGTTCCCTGCGAACAATCCCGCGGACCAGATTCACGTCCTGCGGTCAGGACTTTACGCCTTGAGACGCAGCAAGCTGGAGTCATGACGAGTACAGCCCTGCGCAGCAGGGCGTGGAAACTGCTGGAAATGGTCACGACGCCGCTGCTGCCGTCGGACTACCTCGACCTGGTCAGCCCGCTGCGTGCGGGCGCCGACCTTCGGGGGCGCATCGAGGCCGTGCACCCTGAGACGGGTGACGCCGCGACCATCGTGATCAGGCCCGGACGCGGGTGGCGCGGCCACACAGCCGGTCAGTACGTGCGGATCGGGATCGACGTCGACGGGGTGCGCCTGTGGCGTGCCTACTCCCTCACCTCGCCGACCAACCGCCCGGACGGCCGCATCACGATCACCGTGAAGGCGATCCCGGACGGCAAGGTCAGCAACCACCTCGTCCGCAGAGTGAAACCGGGCACGCTGATCCAGCTGGACCAGGCGACCGGTGACTTCGTGCTGCCGCAGGCCAAGCCCGCCAAGGTGCTCTACCTGACGGCCGGCAGCGGCATCACGCCCGTGATGGGCATGCTGCGCGACACCGACTTCGACGACGTCGTCATGGTCCACTGCGCGCCACGACCGCACGACGTGATCTTCCGCAGCGAACTGCACGACCTGGTCGCGGACGAGAAGCTGCGCCTCACCGAGGTGCACACCGACACAGACGGCGTGCTCGACATCGCCCGTCTCGACGAACTCGTGCCCGACTGGGCCGAGCGCGAGACCTGGGCCTGCGGACCCGCGGGCCTGCTCGACGCCGCCGAGAAGCACTGGAGCGAGCACGGCGTCCCAGAGCGCCTGCACACCGAACGCTTCCGCCCCAGCGTCGTCGTCGCCGGGGACGGCGGCGAGGTCACCTTCAGCGCCACCGGCAAGACCGTCGACGCCGACGGCGCCACGCCGTTGCTGGACGTCGGCGAGGAGGCCGGCGTCCTCATGCCCTCCGGGTGCCGGATGGGCATCTGCTTCGGCTGCGTCACGCCGCTCAAGGCGGGCGCCGTCCGCGACCTGCGCACCGGCGAGATCACCGAGGCCGAGCCGGGCGTCATCATCCAGACCTGCGTGTCCGCCGCGGCGGGCCCCTGCGACATCGAACGGTAGGAGCACCGTGACCGCCATCGACCCCACCGCCCACCTGACCGCGGAGCAGATCGAGGAACTCGGCCGCGAACTCGACGCCATTCGCGACGAGGTGATCGCCGGCCGCGGCGAGCAGGACGCCGCCTACATCCGCAAGGTCATCTCCGCGCAGCGCACGCTGGAGCTGGTCAGCAGGGGCGTACTGCTGTTCTCGATGTTCCCGCCCGCCTGGCTGGTCGGCACCGCCGGTCTGTCCGTGGCGAAGATCATGGACAACATGGAGATCGGCCACAACATCCTGCACGGCCAGTGGGACTGGATGCGCGACCCGAAGATCCACTCCACCACCTGGGAATGGGACCACGTCTCGCCGGCCGACCAGTGGAAGCACTCCCACAACGAGCTGCACCACACGTACACCAACGTGATCGGCAAGGACAACGACCTCGGCTACGGCATCATGCGCGTCGACGAGGACCAGAAGTGGCAGCCGTTCCACCTCGGCCAGCCGCTGTGGAACTTCTTCAACGCCTGCTTCTTCGAGTACGGCATCGCCGCCTACGACCTGGAACTCGGCAAGAACATGCACAAGCGCCGCCGCAACAACCCCGAGTTCCGGGAGCGGGCCAGGGCCGTGGGCCGCAAGATCCGCAAGCAGGTGCTCAAGGACTACGTGATCCACCCGCTGCTGTCGGGCCCGTCGTTCCTCAGCACGCTCGCCGCGACGTTCACCGCGAACCTGGTCCGCAACCTGTGGTCCCACTCGGTGATCATGTGCGGGCACTTCCCCGAGGGCGTACAGGTCTTCGAGCGCCGGTCGATCGACGGCGAGACGCGCGGCCAGTGGTACCTGCGCCAGATGATGGGCTCGGCCAACATCAGCGGCAGCAAGGCCATGCACTTCATGACCGGCAACCTGTCGCACCAGATCGAGCACCACCTGTTCCCGGACCTGCCGAGCAACCGGTACGCCGAGGTCGCGGTGAAGGTGCGTGCGCTGTTCGAGAAGTACGAGCTGGAGTACGTCACCGGGCCGCTGCCCAAGCAGGTCTTCTCCGCGTGGCGCAAGGTCTTCCGGCTCTCGCTGCCGAACAGGAAGCCCGCGGTCACGACGCCGGCCCATGAGCAGGAGCTCGTCGCCGCCTGACGGCCGGTACCGGTCCGGGCCTCGACGAGGATGCCGGTGGCGTAGCCGAGGCTGAGGGGTTTTCGCAGCCGACGCGCACTTCGCGGTCCTGCAGCGGTCGTACGAGGTCGTCGGCGGCGTCCATGAGGGGCGAACAGGTCGCAGTGGTGCGTCCAGCCCAGCAGGTCGGCGACCGCGTCGACGCGTACGGCACCGTTCTCGACGGCGACGACGGTGTTGGCCACGCGCCCAGGGCGAGGTTGTGGTGGGCGTGGATGCCGAGCTCGGTGGCGGGGTCGAAGACGTCGCGGTAGGCGCGGAGGCGGCCGCCGGCATCGGTGACGTGGACGCGACTGGCGACGTAGGACTCCATCAGCGCGGCCTGGCGGGCGAGCTCGGCGGGCTCGGCCATGTGGGACATCATCACGAACCCGGCGACGTCCATGCCCAACACCCGTGCCGCGGCGGTGCGGAGCGTGCTGGTGACCTGGTGCGGCTGGGCTGGCTGGAGCGCTCGGGGCGCAGCACCGGCTCGGCGGACGGCGCTGCCCTTCCTGCAGGACCTGTTCGAGGCCACCCGCGAGACGGTTCACCTGGGCGTCCGCGAGGGCATGGACATGGTCCACCTCGAACGCATCCACCGCCACGAGGCGCTGCAGCCGCCCTCCCGCCTCGGCGGGAAACTGCCGCTGACCTGCACGGGCGCCTGCGCCTGGCCCTGGAGAAGATCCAGGTTTCGGGCCTCGTCTACGAGGAGCAGGAGGCCGCCCCGGGAATGAGCTGCATCGCCGCACCGGTCTTCGCCGGCGGCACCGCGGTGGCCGCCCTCTCGGTAGCCGTACCGCGACCGCGGTTCAGCCCGGCCCGGCGGGCCCCCGCGGTGCGGACGGCGGCGCTGGGGCTGTCCCGTATGCTGCGCACGGCCGCGTAGCCCTCGCCATTCGCCCGTGCCTGCCTGTGGGGTGGGCGGTGCTCCGGCGGCGGGTTCTGCAGTGGTGTGCGCCGTCACTACAACGGCATCCAGCCGCAGGAGCCGGCCGGCGTCAGGGAGCTTCCCGCCTGATCACGGCGGGCCGATCCGGGGCTGCGGCCGGGAACCGGCACGGGGCTACGTGTCAGAATGAGGGCACCCCCTGTTCGTCCATCCTGCATCGAGGTCCTACCGGTGTCCCAGCCCGTCGGCCGCGTCCCGCAGCGACGCAACGCACGGTCCAACCGGGCGCGCATCCTGGCCACCGCACGTCAGGAACTGGGGCGGAATCCGGACATCACCCTGGAAGAGCTGGCCCGCGCCTCCGGTGTCGTACGGCGCACGCTGTTCGGGCACTTTCCCGGGCGGGCGGCGCTCCTGGAGGCACTGGCCGAGGAAGCCGCCGAGGCGCTCCGGGCCGCCGTGGCGGTCGGAGCGACGGCGACCGAGCCGGCGGAGCGGGCGTTCGCGCACTTCCTGCTGTCGATGTGGCCCGTCGGCGACCGCTACCGCATGCTGCTGGCGCTCGCCCAGCGAGACCTGGGCAAGGAACGTGTCGCCGAGGTCCTCAAGCCCGCCCGCGTGAAGGTCACGGCCATCCTGGAGCGCGGGCAGCGAGAGGGCGTCTTCCACTCCCATCTGCCGCCTGCGGTGCTGAGCGCCGGTCTGGAGGCGATGACGGTCGCCTTGCTGGAAGAGGTCAACACCGGGGCACTGGAAGACGACGGTACCCGGGTGGTCGTCAGCACGCTCGTCGCGGCCGGAGTGCCCGAGCAGCACGCGCGTGTCGTGGTGGAAGAGGTGGCCGCCACGGCCACGGAGGGAGCTGTCGACGACGGGTGAGCCCGCGGCACGGCTGTGGAGACGTACGTTCCTACGGCGACATCAGCCACACGCGGGGAGCGCAGACCTCACGACCCGCCGTCCGGTGAGCGATGCGATGATCGGTCGAACTCGCCATCACTCGACGGCATTTGATGTCCGACTCCGATGCCGCGCGCGGGATGTCAGCCTGGGGGGTCCGCTGTGCTGGTGTCTGCACGTCGTCCCTGTCCACGGCCATACGCTGCTTGAGTGGTGACCGGCCCAGCGGAGAAGGGCGTCCTTGAACGGAAGGTGCGTCGGTAGGTGTCCGGAGGCACGCCGACCGTGCGGCTGAAGTGACGGCGCAGTGTCGTGGCGGTGCCCATGCCGGTGGCCTGCGCGATGGTGTCGACGCTGTCGTCGGTTTTCTCCAGCAGTTCCTGGGCGCGGCGGATCCGTTGAGTGAGCAGCCACTGCAGCGGAGTGGTGCCGGTCGCCGCGCGGAAATGGCGGCTCAGGTTGCGTGAGCTCATCCGTGCCCGGCGTGCAAGGTCCTCCACCGTCAGCGGCTGGTCGAGGCGCTCCATGACCCACGGCAAGAGGGCGGTGAGCGGGTGGTCGTCCCGGGCGGGCACCGGTGTGGTGACGAACTGGGCCTGTCCACCGGCGCGGTGCGGCGCCACGACCAGCCGGCGGGCGGCGGCGTTGGCGACGGACGAGCCGTGATCGAGGCGTACGAGGTGCAGACACAGGTCCAGCGCGGCGGCCTTGCCCGCGGACGTGAGGACGCTGCCGTTGTCCACGTAGAGCACGTCGGGATCGACCTCCACCGCGGGATAGCGGGCGGCCAGTGCGTCGGTGTGCGCCCAGTGCGTGGTCGCCCGCTTGCCGTCCAGCAGGCCTGCCGCGGCCAGCACGAAGGCGCCCGTGCACAGGGAGGCCACTCGCGCCCCCGACTCGTGGGCTGCGCGTACCGCGTCCACAAGGTCGGCGGGCGGGTCCTCGTCGACGTCGGTCCAGCCGGGGACGATCACGGTGTCGGCGCTGCGGAGCCGGTCGAGTCCGTGGTCGGGCTCCAGCCGGAACCGGCCGAACCGCACGGTGTCCGGTCCGCAGATGTCGAGGTCGTACCAGGTGCCTGCCACTCCGGCCGGGGCGGTGCCGAAGACCTCGTACGCCAAGGACAGTTCGAAGTGCAGCATCCCGTCGGTGACGGCCAGCGAGACAGAACCCATGTCCGTAATTGTACGCGTGTTGTCGTTCCGGACACTGGTGGCGGGATGCCCGACCCCGTCAGGATGGCCGGAGTTGACCGTTCGAGTGTGAGGGCAGGAGCCATGGGGTCAGGGCAGATGGTGACGGTGTTCGGCGCGTACGGGCACACCGGGCGGTTCGTCGTGGCGCACTTGCGGGGGCGGGGGTTCGTGCCGGTCCTCGCCGGCCGCGACGCCGGCAAGCTGCGGGAACTGGCGGCGTCCTGTCCTGGACTTGAGGCACGTACGGCAACGGTCGACGACACGGCCTCACTCGACCGCGCACTGGCCGGTGCCGCAGCCGTGGTCAACTGCGCGGGACCCTTCGCCACGACCGCCGCCCCCGTGATCGAGGCGGCACTGCGCGCCAAGATCCCGTACGTGGACGTGGCGGCGGAGATCGAGGCCAACACCGACACGTTCGCGCACTTCACGGACCGTGCCCGCGCCGCGGGAGTGGCGGTCGTCCCCGCGATGGCCTTCTACGGCGGCCTCGGCGACCTGCTGGCCACCGCGGCGATGGGTGACTGGATCGCGGCCGACGAGGTGCACGTCGCGTACGGGCTGGACAGCTGGCACCCCACCGAGGGGACCCGCGCCGCGGGCAAGGTCTCCGGGGAACGGCGGAACGGGCGGCGCGTCCGCTACACGAACGGACGGCTGGAGTACCACGACGACCCCCTGCCCACCCTGAAGTGGTCGTTCCCCGATCCGATGGGCCGTCGGACCGTCATCGGGGAGTTCACGATGGCCGACGTCGTCACCGTCCCCAGCCACCTGACCGTCCCCGAGGTCCGCACCTACATGACCACCGAGGCGGCCAGTGATCTGGCGGCCCCGGACACACCGGCGCCGACCGCGGTCGACGAGGGCGGCCGGTCGGCACAGACCTTCCTCGTCGACGTCGTCGTCCGCTCCGGCGGTGCCGAGCGGCGCGCCGTGGCGCGGGGCCGGGACATCTACGCGGTCACCGGGCCGCTCGCGGCAGAAGCGGTGGACCGCATCCTCACGGGACGCACCAGGACGGTCGGCGTCGCCTCGGCAGGCGAGATGTTCGACGCGCCCGACTTCCTCCGCGCGCTGTCCGCACACATCTCTGTGGAACTGCGTTCATAACGCGCGGGCCGTCCACGCCGAGCGCCGGATTGCTGCGCGCATACAGAAGTGACGGACGACGGGACACGGGTCGATGCGGGCGGCCGAGGAAGCCCGGTTCGAGTTCTTCTACGAGATCAACTGGGACGGGTGCAGCATGGTGCCCCGGAGGCAGATCAGCCCCAGCAGGACGGACAGCGCGCCCGTGAGGAAGTGCAGGGCACGAAGATGCCCGGGGACGTGCGTGCCGAAGGCGGCGACCAGGGAACCTCTAAGGCACTGACGTCCTGGACGCCTTGGCGAACATGGGATGGCAGACGCGGCTCCTCCTCGCCGCGGAGTCGGCCGCGTCACGGTGATTCCGTGGCCATGGTTGGAGTGCCTTCGGCTGCGCCGCCAGGTCGCGTCCCGCGAAGTGGTGTAGCGATGTGGAGGTCAAAACTCCGCAGGTCACACATTCCTGCAGGGCCAACGCCCGGGCAGAAGCCGCTCCGGTGGGCTGGAACAGGATCGACACCGACCGAGGTGCCTCGACGGCGATCGCGGCGGAGGCGGTCGCCGGAGCGAGGCGGTCCGGATTCCTACACCACTTGGCGGGACACCATCCGTCGCCACTGCCGCACAGCGGTGATGGCCAGGCCGCCGAAGTGGCAGCGAGGTCGTCTCCGCACGTCCTGCCGGGGCGGCCCATCCAGTGGACCAGGGTGCTTGGGCCCGGATCGGCTTCGGCGCGGTGCTCGGCGCCGCGGGAGGCGTGAAGGCGGATGACGCGGGCGTCCAGCGCTCGTACCAGCGTGTGCAGGGTCGGGCTGAGCGGGGCGGCGGCCAGTACCGCGGAGCCCTCGCCGAGCAGGTCGTCCAGCGAGCGCGGGAGCCATGGCCGTCGGCGCTCAACACAGCCGTGATCGCGTCCCGTCCGGGGCCGGCGCCAGGGTGTCGTCGACATACCGCACCGGCGGCGCACGATCTCGGCGAACCGCGCCGGCGTCCAGCACTGGTCGCTCCAGCCGGAGAGGGGCGCGTGGCTGACTCGCATCAAGCCTGGAGCGGGCGCCACCGGGGCCCTTGGAGACCAGGAGCCGGCCTTGTTCGCGCCGAGCCGGCTCCTTGGCCGTCAGATCACCGCCATCGGGACACCTGGCCCCTCCGGCATGACGTGGCCCACACCAACGGTCACGCCCCCGACGTGACCTCCGCCGTTGCAGATCTCTAGCACTTGGGCAGCCAAAGGATGTCGTTGCGGAATCCTTCGTCGTCGAGGTAGACGTCGCTCACATACACGTTGTGGTTCCCGAAGTCGTCGTCCGTCTTGAGCCAGACCGAGCTCTGGCGGCCGAAGTCCGAGTAGGTGAGGCCGTACGTGTAGCAGAAGAAGTAGCTGCTGCCCGCGTACAGCGTGCCCGCGTGGGAGGAGTCGTGCCAGTCGGGTGTCCAGTGCGACCACTGGCTGACGAGCGTGGTCATGTAGACCAGCGACGCGGACTGCGGCGCCGTGGCCGTCGTCCCGGAAGCGGACTGTGCCGAGGCGGCGTGGGTGGCGCCGGTGAGCAGTCCGACCGCGGCCAGCGCGGCGAGGAGTCCGTTGCGCAGAGTACGGGTGGGCATGGATGGTCCCCCTGGGTTTCCCTGGATCGTCCCGCTACGACAAGGTGTGCCGCGGTGGTTTGCGCGTGCTGACGCGCATCACCGTAGGTCCGACGGACGGGCGACCTCCAACGTTTCGAAGGGGATCGAAACGTGCGACCGTACTCCTTGGCCACGGTCGTTGAGTGTGTGCTCAACGGGGTCAAGGGCCTGCGCGTGCGCGGGGAGTCGGGTGGTCAGGCAGTGCTGGCCTCAGCCGTCCCCGCCCGCAGCCGAACGTCGAGGGTGTAGCCCTCATCGCAGAACATCCGACGTATTGATCGTGTCTGTCAGCGTTCCGCCTCAGTTCCCGGCCCGCGGTGCGGGCGGCGGAGTGCCCGGCGAGTCCGGGTGAGGCCGAAAAACGGCGTCGTCCGTTCCGATTTGCCTGATCTCCATGACCATTTCCAGCCGTTCCATTGACCCGCTCATGACAGTGCCGCTGGGTGATGTCACGCTTCTGCAGGAAGTTCACCGTTCCTTGACGGGTTCACCACGCGGTGCACCCGCAGCCCACCCCAGTCCCGCTCCCACCCCCCACCTCCTTCCACCCGCATGCCGTGCAGCCTCCAGACCGGTGCCCTCTGCCGTTCTGTGCCGCCCGCGGCCCCCCACGGGCCGTCATATCGAAGGAGAAACCGTTGCCGCTGCGAGACCGCATCCCTGCCCGGCGCAGACGCGCTGCCGCCCTCGCGATCACCTCCCTGGGGTCGCTGCTCGCCCTGACCGTCCCCGGCCACGCCACCGCCGCCCCCGCCGATCCGAACCCCAGGGAAATCGTCGCCAAGCCCCGGGCCGGTGCCCTGCCGACGTCCCTGACGCCCGTCCGCCGCGCCGCTCTGCTGAAGAACGCCCAGAGCTCGGCCGCCGACACGGCACGCCGTATCGGCCTCGGCGTCAAGGAGAAACTCGTGGTCAAGGACGTCGTCACGGACGCCGACGGCACCACGCACGCCCGTTACGAGCGCACCTACGCCGGCCTGCCCGTCCTCGCCGGCGACCTCGTCGTCCACGACAGCAGCGGTCGTATCACCGTCAGCAAGGCGAGCCGGGCGGCCCTCGCCGTTCCCTCGCTCAGCCCCAGGATCCGCTCAGCCGCCGCAGACGAGGCCGAGGCGACCTCCAAGCGCGCCCGGGTCAAGGGCTCCGAGGTGGAGCGCAAGCCCCGCCTGGTGATCTGGGCCGGCTCCGGAAAGCCCGTCCTGGCGTGGGAGAGCGTCGTCAAGGGCGTGCAACGGGACGGCACGCCCAGCGAGTTGCACGTCGTCACCGACGCCTCCACCGGCAAACAGCTCCTGGCTGCGGAGACGGTGGAATCCGGCTCCGGCACCGGCCAGTACGTCGGCACGGTCCCGCTGGGCACGACCCAGTCGGGATCGACGTACCAGCTCACCGACCCCGATCGCGCAGGGCACAAGACGTACGACCTCAACCAGGGCACCTCGGGCACCGGCACCCTCTTCACCGACGACAACGATGTCTGGGGCGACGGCCTGCCGACGAACCGGCAGACCGCGGGCGTCGACGTGGCGTACGGCGCCGCGGCCACCTGGGACTACTACAAGGAGACGTACGGCCGCAACGGGATCCGCAACGACGGCGTCGCCGCCTACAGCCGTGCCCACTACGGAAACAACTACGTCAACGCCTTCTGGCAGGACTCCTGCTTCTGCATGACCTACGGCGACGGCTCGGGCAACACCCACCCGCTGACCGCTCTGGACGTCGCGGCCCACGAGATGAGCCACGGGGTCACCGCCGCCACCGCGGGCCTGAACTACTCGGGCGAGTCCGGCGGCCTCAACGAGGCGACCTCCGACATCTTCGCCGCCGCCGTGGAGTTCCACGAGAACCTCCCGGCCGACCCCGGCGACTACCTGGTCGGCGAGAAAATCGACATCAACGGCGACGGCACTCCGCTGCGGTACATGGACAAGCCCTCCAAGGACGGTGCCTCCGCCGACAGTTGGAGCCCCTCCCTCGGCGGCCTCGACGTGCACTACTCCTCGGGCCCCGCCAACCACTTCTTCTACCTGCTCTCCGAAGGCAGCGGCGCCAAGACAGTCAACGGCGTCTCCTACGACAGTCCGACCTACGACGGTCAGCCCGTCACGGGCATCGGCATCCAGAACGCCGCCGCCATCTGGTACCGCGCCCTGACGACGTACATGACCTCGACCACCGACTACGCCGGCGCCCGCACCGCCACCCTGTCCGCCGCCGCCGACCTCTACGGCGCCTACAGCCCGACCTACCTCGCCGTCGCCGACGCCTGGGCGGCGATCAACGTCGGCAACCGCATCGCCCTCGGAGTCAACCTCGCCCCGATCGCCGACCAGACCAGCGGCATCGGCCAGGCGGTCAGCCTCCAACTCGACGCCTACACCACCAACACCGGAGCCGCTCTGACCTACGAGGCGACCGGGCTGCCCGACGGCCTGAGCCTCAGCCCGAGCGGTCTCATCACCGGCACGCCGACGACCCTCGGCACCGGCGACGTCACCGTCAAGGTCACCGACAGCACGGGAGCGTCCGTCTCGAAGACCTTCAGCTGGCGGATCGCCTACGTCTACGCCAACGCCACCCGCGTGGACATCCCGGACAACGGGCCCGCCGTGGAGTCACCGGTGACCATCACCGGCCGCGACGGCAACGCCTCCGCCGCCACCTCCGTCTACGTCAGCATCGTCCACACCTACCGCGGTGACCTGACCGTCGACCTGGTCGGCCCCAACGGCACCGTGTACTCCCTGCTCAACCGCAGCGGCGGCTCCGCCGACAACGTCGACCAGACCTTCACCGTCGACGCCTCCGCGCAACCGCTCAACGGCACGTGGAAGCTGCGCGTGCAGGACCGGGCGTCCATCGACGTCGGTTACATAGCGCGCTGGCAGTTGACGCCGTGACGCCCTGACGGCACGGACGACCACGCCGCTGCCCGGACGCGCCGGCCCGGGCAGCGGCGCACATGGCGCGTCGAGGACGGTCTGCTCCAGGCCGACGTGTTCGTCCCCGCAGGTCAACGTGCGCAGTGGTGCTTGCCGCGCGGTGAGAGGGTTACCCGGCCGGTATGACTGACACACGACCCCTCGCCCTGGTGACCGGCGCGTCCAGTGGAATCGGCTACGAGCTGGCACGACAGTTCGCCCTGCACGGCTACGACCTCGTGATCAACGCCGAGGACGAACGGTTGGAGTCCGCCGCCCGGACTCTTCGGGAGACGGGCGCGGAGGTCCGCGAGGTACGTGCCGATCTGCGGGCCGCCGAAGGGCGGTACCGGCTGCTGGACGCACTCGACGGGCTGACCGTCGACGTCGTCGTCCTCAACGCGGGGGTGGGCCGAGGCGGGGCGTTCGTGGACACCGACCTCACCGACGACCAGGAGGTCATCGACCTCAACGTCACCGCCACCGTGCGGCTGGCAAAACCGCTGCTGCGGGCCATGGTGCAGCGCGGTGCGGGCCGGATCGCGTTCACCTCGTCCGTCGCGTCGACGATGCCCGGTGCCTTCCAGCCGGTGTACAACGCGTCCAAGTCGTTCGTGCAGTCCTTCGCCCAGGCGCTGGCGGAGGAGGTGAAGGACACCGGTGTCACGGTCACCTCGTTCATGCCGGGCCCGACGGACACGGACTTCTTCCGCAGGGCGGGCATGGCGGACGACACCCGGATCGGCACGATGAAGAAGGACGATCCCGCCACGGTGGCCGAGCAGGCGTTCGAGGCGATCGTGAAGGGGGAGAAGAAGGCCGTGGCCGGGTCGCTGAAGACGAAGGCGCAGGAACTTGCGGGGAAGGTGCTGCCCGACGGGGTCAAGGCCGCGGCGCACCGGCGGATGGCGGAACCGGGAACCGGCAGGGACCCGGAGCAGCCGGGGGAATGACGGGCAAGCGGGCGGGCGGCAGCGCGCAAAGAAGCGCTCGGCCCTGGGGGCCGCCCGCCCGCTGCAGGCGGTGTCACACGGTCGTCAGCGTGTGCGCGCTCGGAACCCGCACCTCCCGTACGGCGAAGCCGCTGCGCACCCGCGCCGGGATGCGTCGTAGGGAGATCCTCAGGTCCTGGTCGGGGACGGCGTACTCGAGGTCGGCCAGGCGCAGAGCGAGGGCTTCGAGCAGCCCGATGGCGAGGCCCTCCCCGGGGCAGCGGTGACCGGTACGCGGCTCGCCCCCGCCCTGTGGGATCAGTTCGTCTCGCTCGACCGCGTGCTCGAGGAACCGCTCAGGGCGGAAGGTGTACGGGTCGCCCCACAGCTTCTCGTCGTGGTTCTGTCCGAAGACATCGAGCAGCACCATCGCGCCGGCCGGCACCGAGACGCCCCGCCAGGACAGGTCGCGTACGGCGAGGCCGCCGAGGAAGGGTGCGAACGGGTAGAAGCGGCGCACCTCGTGCACGAACGCGGCGGTGTAGGCGCTGTCGCCGCCGCGGAGCCGTTCGCGCTGGTTGGGCTGCAGATGCAGCGCGTGCGCCGTGTAGGCGACGAACCAGCAGACGGCGACGGTGGGGCGGATGACGTTCAGCAGCTCGACGGCGGCCGTGTGCGGGTGGAGGAGCTCGCCGTCGGCGTCACGGTGCTCGCACACGGCGGCGAGCACCGTTCCGGCAGGGGCGGCGGCCTGGCCGGAACGCACGTCCTCGACCAGTCGGGCGAAGCGCTGTTCCTGGCGGCCGCGTGCCCGTCGCGCCCGCCAGTGCCGGGGCCCGGCGGTGGCGAAGCCGTCGACCATGGCGACCAGGTCGTGCGTGAGACGATCCTGTTCTTGCCTGGTGCTCTCGTCGAGCGGAACGCCCGCCCAGCGGCACACGCCGCGCGTGAGCACCACGCTCGCGGCGTCGAACAGCACTGTCTGTTCGGCCCCGCTCCACTCCCGTACCGCCTCGTCCCACACGGCTGTCACCTGTTCGACGAGGCCGGCGATCCGGTCGGGGTGGAGCAGCGGCAGGAAGAGTTCCTTGCGGGCCCGGTGGGCGACGCCGTCGAGGGTGTGGACCGCGTCGTGGCCGAACAAGGTGCTCAGCACAGGCTCCGGCAGGGCGCCGGCGCGGTGCACATTGTCCTCGTCGTAGAAGAACCGTACTGCTTCCGGGCCGCGCACGACGAGCGCGGGCTTGCCCATGACCCGGGTGCGGGCCACGCCGTCGGGGCGGTCGCGCAGCAGGCCGGGCAGCCAGCTGTAGCCCTTGGCGAGAGCGGGCAGGGAACGGTCGAGCAGGGGTGAGGTCGGCATCTCCATGGCCACCGAGTGCCCGCGCCCGGTGCCGGAACACGTGCGGCAGCCGACGACGATCGCTGATCAGGAACCGGCATCCGTGATCCACTCGCTGCGGGCGTCTGCGGCTGTCGGGTGGGGCACGGAGGGCAACGACGGACGGTGCACGTCCAGGGTGTCGACACACCAGGACAGGTTGGTGGCTGTGGCGTCGGAGAGCGGGTGCCAACGGCCCGAGCAGACAGGGAGGTTGAGGGGAGATCGGTGCGTTCGCTACGCCTGTGGGGCACTGGAACGCAGGTGCTCCCGCAGCCAGTGCTCGGTGTTGCTGACGTGGATCAGGGCCGCGGCCTGGCTCACTGCGGCATCGCGGGTGAGGAGGGCTTTGTAGATCGCCTCGTGTTCGGCGAGGGTCCGCCCGGAGGACTGGTCGTCCAGCTGGCCTCGCCAGATGCGGGCGCGCAGGGTGCGGCCCGAGATGCCTTCGAGCAGGGTCACCAGGCTCTCGTTGCCGGTGGCGGCCACGACGGAGCGGTGGAATGCCGCGTCGTGGGCGTTGAGCCGCTCGACGTCGTCGCTCGCTTCCCGCATCGCGTCCAAATGGCCCTTGACCTCCGCCAGTTGGGCATCGGTGATCCTGACGGCGGCCAACCCGGTGGCGAGGGGTTCGAGCAGGCGGCGGACCTCCATGAGATCCAGCAGGGCGCCCGTGTCGCTCTGCAGGAGCTCCACCGCGCCGCCGAGCCCCTCCAACAGCAGGCTGGGCTGAAGGCTGGTCACATAGGTGCCGTCGCCGCGCCGTACCTCGAGCACCCGGGCCACGGCCAGTGCCTTGACCGCCTCGCGGGCGAGATTGCGGGAGAGACCCAGCTGCGCGGCGAGCTCAGGCTCGGGCGGCAGCTTCGCGCCCGGCGGCAGCGCGCCGGAGCGGATGAGCTCACGGATCTGCCCGATGGCCCTGTCTGTCAGGGACAACGTGAGCTCCCTCCGTGGGCGCGTCGTGCGGACCGGTACGCGGGCGACCGGGGCGGCGCGTCAAGTGTGGCGCTGATGATACCGGGGAGTTCATGAGGGGATCGCCGTCATAGATCCAGACTCCCGAAACATTGTATGTCTCCCGGTGGAGAAAGCTGATCAAAAGCTGTTTACCGGAATAAAACTGCTGGTGAAGGACTGTTTTCATCCCTGCACGCTGGTTGACATGGCGAGGACACATGGCGGACCTTCTTCCGTAACAGCCGACGCGACGGGCGCCGACCGTCGCGCCGACAATGAGTCCAGTACCGCAGCGGGGTCGCCCTGGAGCAGTTCCACCGCTCCGCCGAGGGCCTCGATGTGCAGACGCGGCTGCAGGCTGGTGACGTACGTGCCGTCGCCCCGTCTGATCGCCAGCACGCGCGCCACGGACAGTGCCTTCACCGCTTCGCGTGCGAGGTGGCGGGTGAGCGCGAGCCGGGCGGCCGGCTCGGGCTCCGGGGGCAGTTTCGCGCCCGAGCCGGCGGATCTGGGTGATCGCCTTGTCGGTCAGGGACACCGTCAACTCCTCTCGCCCGGCGCGACGGGGGTCTCAAGGCGGAGGAGCCCTTGGTCGCGCAGGTCGTGCCAGAGCGCTGGGGGAATCCGCTGTCGGTGCAGTCGCGCGTTGCGCCGGACCTGTCCGGGGTCGCGCATGCCGAGCGTGACGTTGATGACGCTGGGATGAGTGAGGGGGAAGGCGATGGCGGCGGCGGGCAGGGTGGTGCCGTGGGCCGCGCAGACGTCGGCGATGGCGCGCGCAGGTCGACGAGTGCGGGCTGGGCGGCCTGGTAGTCGTACGTCATGCCTTCGGCGGGCCGGTCCTGGGCGAGCAGGCCGGAGTTGAAGACGCCGGCGGCGATGACGCTCTTGCCGTGTTCCTGGGCGGCGGGCAGGACGTCGTCGAGGGCGGACTGGTCGAGGAGGGTGTAGCGCCCGGCGAGCATCACCACGTCGGCTGCGGTCTCGCGCAGGAAGCGGGCGAGCATGCCGGACTGGTTCATGCCGGCGCCGATCGCCCCGATCACACCCTGGCCGCGTAGTTCGGCGAGGGTGGGCATGGCGTGGTCGGCGGCTTGTTGCCAGTGGTCGTCGGGGTCGTGGAGGTAGACGATGTCGAGGCGGTCCAGGCCGGTGCGCTCCAGTGTTTCCTCGATGGAGCGCAGGATGCCGTCGCGACTGAAGTCCCATTGGCGGCGCAGGTCGTCGCGGACGACGAACCCTTCGGTGTCGACCCCTTTGGGGTGTTCGTTGGGGACGAGGAGACGGCCGGCCTTGGAGGAGATGACGTACTGATCGCGGGGACGACCGCGCAGGGCGGCGCCCAGGCGGTGCTCGGACAGGCCCAGGCCGTAGTGGGGAGCGGTGTCGTAGTAGCGGATGCCCGCGTCCCAGGCGGTGTCGACGGCGGCTGAGGCGTCCTCGGCGGTGGTGGTGCGGTAGAGGTTGCCGATGACGGAGGCGCCGAAGCCGAGTTCGGTGACCTCGACGGCGGTGCTGGGGATCTCACGGCGGCGCAAGTGGTGCTCCTGGAAGGGTCGTTCAGCGTCGGACGTGGGCCTCGGAGCCCGCGAGGAGCGCCTCCACCTCGGACAGGGTGGCCATGGAGACGTCACCGGGCGTGGTCATGGTGAGGGCGCCGTGGGCGGTGCCGTAGGCGAGGGCGCGTTCCAGCCCGGTACCGGTGAGCAGTCCGTAGATGAGGCCCGCGGCGAAGCCGTCACCGGAGCCGATCCGGTCCAGGACGTGCAGACCGGGCATGCGGGGGCCGCTGACCAGGCCGGTCTCGGGCGACCAGGCGAGCGCGGACCAGTCGTTGACCCCGGCCGAGGGCACTTCGCGCAGAGTCGTCGCCAGCACTCTCGCCTGCGGCACCCGGGCTGCGACCGAGGCGAGCGCGTCGGGTACCTCGTCGTGGGTCAACCGCACGGCGCCCGGATGCGGGCCGGCGAGTCCGAGGGCGCCCACGACGACGTCGGCGTGCCGGGCCAGACGCAGGTCGGTCTCGCGGGCCCGTTCGGCGCCACCCCGGCCGTCCCACAGGCTGGGCCGGAAGTTGGGGTCGTAGGAGACGGTGACGCCGTGCCGTCGGGCGGCCGCCATGGCCTCGTCGGCGACGTCGGCGGTGGTGTCGGACAGCCCGGCGAAGATCCCGCCCGTGTGGAACCAGCGCACCCCGGCCGAGAACACCGCGTCCCAGTCGATGTCCCCCTTGCGCAGTTGGGAGACGGCGGTGTTCGCGCGGTCGCTGACGCCCAGAGCACCGCGGACGCCGAAGCCGCGCTCGACGAAGTTCAGGCCGTTGCGCGCCGTGCGCCCCGTGCCGTCCGCCGCGACCCAGCGAAGGTGCGAGGTGTCGACGCCGCCCTGGAGGATCAGGTCCTCCACGAGTCGGCCGACCGCGTTGTCGGCGAGGGCGGTGACCACGGCGGTGCGCAGTCCGAAGCAGCGGCGCAGTCCGCGTACGACGTTGTACTCGCCGCCGCCCTCCCAGACCTGGAAGCTGCGGGCGGTACGGATCCGGCCCTCACCGGGGTCGAACCGCAGCATCACCTCGCCCAGGGCGATCACATCGGTCACGGTGCTGTCCTCTCCACTGCCTCGGCCCTCTGCACTGCCTCGGCGGTCAGCCGGCGGATCTCGTCGTACGCGCCGCGTTCGAGGTGGCCGGGGGTGGCGATCCAGCTGCCGCCCACGGCGAGGACGGAGGGGTGGCCGAGGTAGGCGGGCAGCTGGTCGGGGCCGATGCCGCCGGTCGGGACGAAGCGCGCCTGGGGGAAGGGGGCGGCCAGAGCGCGGAGCGTTGCGGTGCCGCCGAGCGGTTGGGCGGGGAACAGCTTGACCGTGTCGAGACCCGCCCGCAACGCGCGCATCAACTCGGTCGCCGTCGCCACGCCCGGCGTGACCGGTACCCCCAACTCACCAGCCTTGACGAGGACGTCGTCGTCGAGGCCGGGCGAGACGAGGAAGCGGGCGCCGGCCGCCACGGCCCGTTCCGCCTGCTCGGCGGTGAGCACGGTCCCGGCGCCGACGGTCAGAGCACCGTGTGCCGCCATCGCCTTGACGACCTGTTCGGCGCCGGGTGTGCGGAAGGTGACCTCCGCACAGCGGGCGCCGCCCGCCGCGAGCGCGTCGGCCAGGGGGCCGGCACTCGCGACGGACGGCACGGTGAGCACGGGCAGCAGACGTGCCCCCGCCAGTACGGCGGCCAGGTCGGTGGTCATCGACCGAGCCATCCGCCGTCGACGGGCAGGATCGTGCCGTGGATGTAGTCGGCGGCGGGGGAGGCGAGGAAGACGGTGGCGCCGGCGAGGTCGTCGGCGCTGCCCCAGCGTCCGGCGGGGATGCGCTCCAGGATGGCCTTGCTGCGGACGGGGTCGTCCTGGAGGGCCTGGGTGTTGTCGGTGGAGATGTAGCCGGGGGCGATGGCGTTGACGTTGACGCCGTGCGGCGCCCACTCGTTGGCCAGCGCCTTGGTCAGGCCGGCGATGCCGTGCTTGGCGGCGGTGTAGCCGGGGACGGTGATGCCGCCCTGGTAGCTGAGCAGGGAGGCGGTGAAGACGACCTTGCCGTGTCCACGCTCCACCATCGTGGCACCTACGGCCCGGGTCAGCGCGAACTGCGCGGTGAGGTTGACCTGGAGCACCAACTCCCAGTCGGCGTCGCTGTGTTGGGCTGCGGGGGTGCGGCGGATGGTGCCCGCGTTGTTGATGAGGATGTCCACCGGGCGTTCCCGTCCGGCAAGGTTCTCGCCCAGGGCGCGTACGGCGGCGGGGTCGGCGAAGTCGGTGCGGATCGCCTCGAACGTACGGCCCGCGGCGAGGACGTCCTTCTCCACCTGGCTCCCGGACTGTTCCAGGTGGGCGCTGACTCCGATCACGTCCGCTCCGGCCTGGGCGAGCGCGCGGGCCATCGCCCGGCCGATGCCGCGTCGGGCGCCGGTGACGACGGCGAGCTTCCCGGTGAGGTCGAAGCTGCTCATGCGGCTGCTCCCTGGGTGTCGTCGGTGCAGTCCACGAGGATCTTCATCACGTCTCCGCCGCTCTCCAGCGCCGCGAAGGCGGCCGGTGCCTCGGTCATCGGCACGATCTTGGTGATCAGACGCTGGGCGGGGACGGTTCCGTCGGCGACCAGGGCGACGGCGCGCTCGAAGTCACCGCGGTCGTACAACCGCGCGCCCACGAGGGTGAGTTCGCGCCAGAAGAAGCGATGCAGGTTGATCTCGCGGGGCCTTGGGTGGATGGCGACCAGGCACAACCGGCCCCGCACGCCGAGGACGTCGACGGCGGTGTCCACGCCGCCCGCCGCGCCGGAGACCTCGAAGGCGACGTCCGCTCCGGCGTCGCCCGTCCATCGCCGGACGAGTTCGGTGATGTCGGCGGCGGCCGGGTCCCAGGTGCTCAGGCCCAACTCCTCGGCCAGTTGCCGGCGGTGGGCGTTGAGTTCGGCCACGCGTACCTCGCCGCCGGCGGCGCGGGCGACCAGGGCGATGAGGATGCCGACGGGTCCGCCGCCGACCACGACGACCTTCTCGCCGTCCTCGACCGCCGCCCGGCCCACGTCGTGCACCGCGACGGCGGTCGGTTCGACGAGCGCGGCCTGGTCCAGGGGGAGGGAGGCGGGCAGCCGTATGAGGGTGGAGGCGGGGACGGTCCAGCGCTGCTGCATGGCGCCGGGGGAGTCGATACCGATGAAGTCCAGGTGCTGGCAGATGTGTTGGTGGCCGGCGCGGCAGGCCGGGCAGGTGTCGTCCCAGCGCAGCGGCATCACGGTGACCGCGTCCCCGGGCCGCCAGTCCTCCACGCCGGGTCCGACGCGGACCACCCGGCCCGCCATCTCGTGTCCCAGGACGGTGGGCGTGGTGACCCGGGCGTCCATGTCGCCGTGGAAGATGTGCAGGTCGGTTCCGCAGATGCCGACGTAGGCGGGGGCGAGTTCCACCTCGCCCAGGCCGGGTTCGGATCCGGCGGCGGGCGCGGTGTCCAGGGTCCGGGCGGAGGTGTATCGGACGGAGAGAGTCATCGTGGGGTCAGGGTCCCTTCCGCGCGGACGCCGATGGTCAGCAGCAGGTTGGCGTAGGTACGGGTGTCGCCGGTGACGACGGCGAGGGCCAGGTCGGGGGAGCGGGCGGCGTCGTAGAACGCGAAGCGTCCGAGCGTGTCGAGGGCAACCGGTGCCACTCGGGAGCGGTACTCGGCGATGGCCGCCGGTTCCGGCTCGCCCTCGGGCGGCACCATCACCTGGGCCGACTCCACGGGCAGGGCGCGCAACAGCACGTCCAGGACGGTGGTGACGTCCAGGGTGCCGGGTGCCAGGTTGAGGTGGACGGTTCTGGCTCGTTCGCCGACGGCGGTGCTGGCGGGATAGTGGCCGTCGGCGAGCAGGACACGGGCGCCGTGCCCGGCTCCGGCCAGTGCTTCGAGGATGCCGGGGTGCAGTAGTTCGGTCAGCAGCACGCGATCCTCTCCTTACTCGTCGTTGTCGTGGTCGGTCGACCGGTAGAAGGCGGTCGCCGCGTCGCAGAGCACCGCCTGCCTCCCGTACGGGGAGCAGTCGTCCGGCAGACGTCCCGGACAGGGCGGATGGTCTGGACGGACTGGTGGCAGCGGATGAGCACGTCGTAGCCGAGGTTCCGGTCCTTACGGTCCGCAGTTCCACCGGCTCCGGCGCGGAGGGCGCGCACTGCACGACCACCGTGGTCGTCAGGCACGGGCGGACCAGACGGGGCCGTCGGGGTAGCTGTACTCCTTGAGGGAGGCGGGGTGCATCTGTGCGCTCAGTCCGGGCCGCGTCGGCGCGCGGTAGTGGCCGTCGGCGATACGGACGGGGTCGACGAAGTGCTCGTGCAGGTGGTCGACGTACTCGATGACGCGGTCCTCGGTGGTGCCGGAGACGGCGACGTAGTCGAACATCGACAGGTGCTGCACCATCTCGCACAGGCCGACGCCGCCGGCGTGGGGACAGACCGGCACGCCGAACTTCGCGGCCAGCAGCAGGATCGCGATGTTCTCGTTGACACCGCCGACGCGGGCGGAGTCGATCTGCACGATGTCGACCGCGCCGGCCTGCAGCAGCTGCTTGAACACGACGCGGTTGGCGATGTGTTCGCCGGTGGCGACCTTGATGGGGGTGAGCGCCCTGCGGACGGCGGCGTGGCCGAGGATGTCGTCGGGGGAGGTGGGCTCCTCGATCCAGTACGGGTCGTAGGGTGCCAGGGCCCGCATCCAGTCGATGGCGGGCTGGACGTCCCATCTCTGGTTGGCGTCGACGGCGATGCGGATGTCCGGGCCGACGGTCTCGCGGGCGACGCGCAGGCGCCGTACGTCGTCCTGGAGGTCGGCGCCGACCTTCAGCTTGATCTGGGTGAAGCCGTCCGCGACGGCCTCGCGGGCGAGGCGGGCCAGCTTCTCGTCGGAGTAGCCGAGCCAGCCGGGGGTGGTGGTGTAGGCGGGGTAGCCCTGGTCGAGGAGGCGGGCGATGCGCTGCTCGCGGCCCGGTTCGGCCCGGCGCAGGATGTCGAGCGCTTCTTCGGGCGTGAGGGCGTCGGACAGCCAGCGGAAGTCGACCTGGGCGACCAGGTCCTCCGGTGACATCTCGCCGAGGAAGCGCCACACCGGCTTGCCCGCGTGCTTGGCGGCCAGATCCCAGGCGGCGTTGACGACCGCGCCGGTGGCCATGTGGATGGCGCCCTTCTCCGGGCCCAGCCAGCGCAGTTGGGGATCGTGGATCAGGGAGCGGGCGAAGGCTCCGAGGTCGGAGCAGACCTGCTCCACGGACAGGCCGACCACGTGCGGGGCGAGGGTGGCGATGGCGGCGGCCTGGGCGTCGTTGCCGCGTCCGGTGGTGAAGGCGAGGGCGTGGCCCTCCAGCCCGTCGCCGGCGTCGGTACGCAGGATCACGTAGGCGGCGGAGTAGTCGGGCTCGGGGTTCATGGCGTCCGAGCCGTCGAGGTGTTCGGAGGTCGGGAACCGCACGTCCAGGACGTCCAGGGCGGTGATGCGGGCGGATGAGGGCACGGGGGAGGACATGGCGGCAACTCCTGTGAGGAGCAAGGGAGATGCATCCCCTTGCGATGAGACGTGAACGCGGAGGCCGGGCGGCCGGCGGCGGCCGCCCGGGTCACTCCTGGACCTTGCCGCCGGTGATGCGGGAGATGGCGAGGGCGACGAGGATGATCAGGCCGTTGAGGGCGCCGATCCACTGAGCGGGCACGCCCGCGAGGGTGAGCACGTTCTGGATCATGAAGAGCAGCAGGATGCCGCAGAACGCGCCGAACATGGTGCCCTTGCCGCCGTTGAGGCTGATGCCTCCGATGACGGCGGCGGCGAAGACGGTGAAGATGTAGCCGTTTCCCTGTGCGGAGGCGACGGAGGCCAGGCGTCCGGAGAGCATCAGCCCGGCGAGGGCGGCGAGCACGCTGCCGGTGACGATGACGATCCACAGCACCCGGTCGGTGCGGATGCCGGCCGCCTTCGCGGCGTCGACGTTGCCGCCGATGGCGTACAGGGAGCGGCCGAAGCTCGTCCAGCCGAGCACCACGATCGCGATCGCGAACAAGGTCAGGCAGATCCAGATGGAGGCGGGCATGCCGAACCATTCGGCGGTGCCGGTGTAGAGCATCGACTGCGGCAGCTGGAAGAAGGTCTGGCCGCCGGAGATGCCGGTGAGGATGCCACGCAGCACGATCAGCATGCCGAGCGTGACGATGAAGCCGTTGAGGCCGAAGCGGATGATCAGCAGCGAGTTGATCACGCCCACGAGCGCGCCCACGGCGAGGGTGATGGGGACCGCCCAGGCGCCGGGGAGCAGGCCGAGTCCGTGTCCGGCGCCGGCCGGGACGACCAGCCAGGCCGCGACGCCGGGCGCCAGGCCCATCGTGGACTCCAGGGAGAGGTCCATCTTCTTGACGATCAGGATCATCGTCTGGGCGAGGACCAGCAGGGCCATCTCGGACATGGTCTGCAGGACGTTGATGAGGTTGTCGGCCTGGAGGAAGACGGGGTTGACGATCTGGCCGACGATCGCGATGACGACGATCGCCGGGACGAGGGCGAGGTCGCGCAGGCGGGCCAGGGGAATGCGGCCGCCGAGCAGCGCGGTGCGCTTGTGCCCGGGGCCGACGGACTGGGCGGCGGCGTCCGCGAGGACGGTTTCAGGCATCGAGGTCCACTCCTTCCATCGCGGCCACGAGGTCGTGGTCGTGCCAGCCGCGGGGTATCTCGGTCGTGACCCGGCCCTGGAACATCACCAGGATCCGGTCGCACATGCGCAGGTCGTCGAGTTCGTCGGAGGCGATGAGCACTCCGGTGCCGGACTCGGCGGTCTCCTCGACCTTGCCGAGGAGGAACTCCTTGGAGCGCACGTCCACGCCGGCGGTCGGGTTGATCAGGACCAGCAGCTTCGGGTCGTCGGCCAGGGCGCGCGCCATGACGACCTTCTGCTGGTTGCCGCCGGACAGGGCGGAGACGGGCAGCTCCGGTCCGGGGGTCTTGATGGCCAGGTTCTCGATCATGCCCTCGGCGAGCCGGTCGCGGCGGCCGCGGCTGAGGAAGCCGTTCTTCCCGAGCCGTTTGGGCACGGACAGGGTCGCGTTGTCGGCGATCGACATGTCCGGCACGAAACCCTGGTGGTGGCGGTCCTGCGGGACGAACCCGGCGCCGGCCGCGAGAGCGGCGGGCACGCTGCCCGGTCGGGGCCGGCGCCCGGCGATCTCCAGTTCCCCGGTCGTCGCGGCCCGTAGTCCTACGACGGTCTCGGCGACCTCCGTCCGTCCGCTGGCGGCGGCGCCCGCGAGGCCGACGATCTCGCCGGCCCCCACCTGGAAGGTGACGTCGGTGTAGGTGTCGTCGCTGCTCAGGGCGTGTACGGACAGCGCGGGTGGGGCGCTCGCGTCCAGGCTGGCGGCGCGTTCTTGCCGCCGGTCGGCCGCGGCCTCACCGGTCATGGCGGCGACCAGCTCGGCGCGGGGCAGTTCGGCGACCGGCGCGGTCACTATGTGCCGCGCATCGCGGAACACCGTCACCATGTCGCAGATCTCGTAGACCTCCTGGAGGTGGTGGCTGATGAACAGGAAGGTCACGCCCTGGCGTTGCAGGTCGCGGATGCGGTCGAAGAGCCGGTTGATCGCCGCCGCGTCGAGCTGCGCGGTGGGCTCGTCGAGGACGATGAACCGGGCCCCGAAGGACAGCGCCCGGGCGATCTCGACGAACTGCCGCTGCTCTACGCTCAGTTCGCCGGCCGGGGACTGCGGGTCGACGTCCACCGACCAGGCCGACAGCAGCTCCTTGGCCCGGCGGCGGACGCCGGTCCAGCTGATCAGCCGGTTGCGGCCGTGGTGGTGGCGGTTGAGGAAGAGGTTCTCGGCGACGGTCAGCGTGGGGATGATCGTCGACTTCTGGTAGACGCAGGCCACGCGCCGGCGCCAGGCGTCGCGGTCGCTGAGCCGTGGCGCCGGGTCACCGCCGAAGGTGACCGTGCCCTCGTCGGGGGCCTGCAGACCCGTCAGGACGGACACGAGGGTCGACTTGCCGGCCCCGTTGCGGCCGACGAGCGCGTGGGTCTCGCCGGGCCTGATGGTGATCCGGGCGCCGTCGAGGGCGACCGTGGGACCGAATCGTTTGACTATGCCCGCCGCCTCGACGACGGGCGGGGCCGCGGAGGCCCGCCCGTCGTCCGCCGGGGCGGGCGCGGGGGTGACGGTACGCTCCCCGTCGCTCATCTCAACCGCCTTGTACTGGATAGCCGTTGGGTTCCTGGGAAGGCAGGTCAGCCGAGGTTGTTGCCCCACAGCGACGTGTCGTCGCTCTTGACGCTGGGGACGCCGCCGTAGGTGCCGCCGTCGGCGGTGACCAGGGGAGCGGAGAGCTGGTCCTCCAGCAGGCCGTCACGGACCTTGATGATCGTGCTGTGGTGGTCGGTCCTGCCCGGCTTGAAGGTCTTGCCGTCGATCGCGGCCTTCACGTAGTACAGGGCGTACTTGGCGTACAGGTCGGCGGGCTGGGAGACGGTGGCGTCGATCTTGCCCGCGGCGATGTCCTTGAGTTCCTCGGGGATGCCGTCGTTGGACACGATGAAGACGTGCTTCTTGTCCTTCGGGTCCACCAGCAGGTTCCTCTGTTTGAGCACCTGGAGCGTGCCGGACAGGCCGAAGCTGGACTCCATGTAGACGCCCTTGATGTCCGGGTTGGCGGTGAGGTCCGTCTGCAGTTTCTGCGCGGCGACCGCGCCGTCCCAGTTCGTGGCCTCCCCGAAGACCTTGACGCCGGGGTAGTTCTTCTTCATGCAGTCGTTGAACGCCTCGGTGCGGTCACGGCCGTTGATGGAGTCGAGGCCGCCCTCCAGCATGACGACCTTGCCCTTGCCGCCGAGTTTCGTGCCGAGGAACTGGCAGGCCTTCTCGCCGTAGGCGCGGTTGTCGGCCCGTACCACCATGAACACCTTGCCGCTGTCGGGGCGGGTGTCGACGGTGACGACGGGGATCTTCTTCGCCTGCAGTTGGGCCAGGGTCGGCGCGATCGCCGCGGTGTCCTGCGGGGCCATCGCGATGCCCTTGACGCCCTGGCTGATGAACGTCTGCGCGTTGGCGGTGAGCTTGGCGACGTCGTTCTGGGAGTTCGTGGTCTTGAGGGACAGGCCGAGCTGCTTGGCGAAGTCGGGCGTGTACTTGATGTACGAGTTCCAGAAGTCGGTGTCGGACCGCGGGTAGTCGACGCCCACGAGCGGCTTGTCGCTCGAGGAGGCGGAGGTACCGGAGCCGCCGCTGCACGCGCTGAGCAGCGTCAGTGCGCAGACGACGGACGCGGTGGAGCTGAGTGCGGTTCTGAGTCTCATGGGTACTTCCTCGCGCTGGTCCCGGAGGCGGGGTTGTCACACCCGTGCGACGGTTGGGTGTCGCAGTTGGAGAGATGGGATGTTTATAGGGTGGCGTCGGCGGGGCTGTCTAGAGGTGGTGCGAAAACGGGAGGGGATTTGCGCGAGATGACGATGCCGGGGTGAGGTGACATAGGATGTCGACACCGAATCCATCCCATCAATGTTGTCTGTCTGTGAGGGGATGTCTCTTGCGTCGAGATCGCGGCGGACGAGCGTCGCTGCGAACCTGAGTCATCACCCCGAGACGGCGCGGGCGCCCACGGCTGACGATGCCTGACAGGGGCCAGCGGGCTTCGCCTTCGGCAAGCTGCCGAGGTACCAGGTCTGGGGGCAGCCGTGGATCAGCATCAGAGTCGGGCCGTGGCCCCGATGACGTAGGTGATGCCGGTTCCGGCGATGTGGGTCGTGTGTTCGCTGCCGCGGCTGCGAGCGTGGGCATGCCAAGGCCCGACGGCCAGGGCGAGGACCGCGACAGGGCCACGTCCCGCGCCGGTGGCGAGCAGGTGCGGCAGCGCGGCCCGGGTGGCGCGGACGGCGGACATGAAGTTGACCGTGCAGGTCCACTCCTTGTCCTCGTCCCTCACACCCGGGACGTCGTCTACGGAAGCGTCACCGACTGCGCGCCGCGACGGGCCAGGGCGGCTCGGGCCGCGCCTGGCCTCGTCGGTCAGTTCTGCAGGTGCCAGATCTGGTTCGTGCCGCCTGTGCAACTCCACAGCTGCACCTTCGTCCCGTTCGCGGTTCCCTGGCCGTTGGCGTCCAGGCAGAGCCCCGACTGCACTGCCGTGATCGTGCCGTCGGCGTTGACGTTCCACTGCTGGTCCGCCTGCCCGTTGCAGTCCCAGATCGCCGCCGGGGTGCCGCTGCCCGCGGACTGGCCCACGCCCAGGCACTTGCTGCCGTACACCATCAGTTGCTTGGCGGCGGTGTGGGTCCAGCGCTGGTTCGAGCCGCCGTTGCAGTCCCACAGCTGTGCCTGGGTGCCATTGGCGGTGGTGGAGTTGTTGATGTCGAGGCAGCGCCCCGACTGCTGGCCGACGATCTCCTGGTTGCCCGAGGGCGGCGGTGTGCTGGAGCCGAACTGGGTGAAGAACTGCCACACCGCGCCCGACGTCCAGGTGCGCCAGCCGTCACCGGTGGAACCGTCTATGGGGCCAGGGTCGTGGCCCGCTCCGTCGAAGGCCGCCCACACGACGGGGTAGCCGGACCGGCATCCTGAGTAGGTGGTGATGATGTGGGTCAGGCTTCCGTAGGCCGGCTCGGGCGGGTTCTGCGGTGTGCAGCCGTTCGTCCGGACGAACGTGTCGCGCAGGTCCCGTCCCGACTGGATGGGCAGCACGTTGTCCCGTAGGCCGTGCAGGCCCATGTAGGCGATGGGCTGGTTGCCGCCGTTGCATCCGCTCAGGTTCGCGCCGGAGTAGACCGCGACCGCGCGGAAGACGGTCGCCCGTGCGCAGGCGAGCGCGTACGACATCGCACCGCCGTAGCTGAAGCCTGCGGAGAACAACTGGGTGGTGTCGACGCACAGGCCCGCCTCGATCTGGCTGACCATCGCGTCGACGAAGGCCACGTCCTGACCGCCGGCATTGGCCCAGCCGTTGTTGATGCCCTGCGGGGCCACGAAGATCGTGCCGTTGTTCGCGTTGTCCGCCAGGCGCCGCAGTCCGTAGTAGGACCAGTTGTATCCGTCGGTTCCGCCCGAGTCGACGTCGTTGGCGGTGCCTCCGAGCCAGTGGAAGCCGAAGATCAGCCGGTAGGGGTGGTTGTTGTCGTAGCCGGCGGGGACCCGGAGGATGTAGCTGCGGGTCTGTCCGCCGCTCTGGATCGTGTGCGTGCCGCTTGTCAGTGTCGGCGCCTTGCCGCAGCCGGCGGTCGCCGAGGCGGCTGTGGCCGACCTGGGGGCACCGAGGCCGTAGCCGAGCGAGGTGCCCGCAGCCGACAGGACGAGAAGTAACGCAGCCGCGATGGACATGAGGAGTGGTGTGCGTTTCATGCGCGGTCCTTCTTCCGTGGTGGGGGCAGGGACTTCGGTCGCGCGGGCGGTTCACACCCCGGTGATGGTCCATTGGTTGTTGGTGCTGGAGTTCGGCGTCCACAGCACCGTGGTCGATCCCACCGCCGCGCTGCCGTTGCCGTCGAGGGCGGTGCCGGTGCCCCGGTTGATGATCTGGTAGCGGTTGTCGCCGAGGCTGTTCAGCGACCATTGCTGGTTGTTGCCGCCGTTCCACGCCTCCTGTCGGGCGGGAGCGCCGTTGGCGGAGTTGCCCCAGCTGTCGGCGGCCATGCCGTTGGCGCGGTTCATGATGCGGTGGTAGCCGTTGCCGAGGTCGATCAGCTGCCACTGCAGGTTGGCGCTGCCGTCGTAGTTCCACTGCTTGAGGTTGGAGCCGGCGGCGACGTTGCCGCCGCTGTCGAGCACCAGTCCGCTGGTCGCGTTGGCAATCTTCACCCAGGTGGTGGAGCCGCCCGGTGCGCCCAGGACGGGGATCTCACCGGAGAAGGTGAGCTTGACCGTGTAGGCGAGGGCGTTGAACGGCGGGTTCGACGAGGGCATGGTCAGGTGCAGGCCGGAGGCGTCCTGGGTGGGTGCCGGCAGGTTGACGTAGGTGCCGGCGGCGTTGTTCACCAACTGTGCGCCGGTCAGGCTGCTGAGGTTGATCTGGTTGGAGTTCAGTGTGGTGATGGTCATGGTGGTGCCCTGCCAGCCCAGCGCGGTGGCGTAGAGGACCTTGTTGTCCTGGCTGCGGGTGAAGCGGATGTCCTGCGGTTTGCCTGCGACCGGTCCGCTGAAGGAGCCGCCGCCCATCTTGGTGGGGCCCTCGCCGTAACTGGACCAGGAGCGGGTGCCGTAGACCGCCTCTCCGAAGCGGCCGAGCCAGTCGCCCATCCCGAGCAGGATCGACTGCTGTCCGGAGGGGATGGTGCCGTCGGCGGTCGGGGCGATGTTGAGCAGCATGGTGCCGCCCTTGCTGACCCGGTCGATCAGCGAGTGCAGCAGCGCCTGCGTGGTGTAGTAGCCGATGCCCTCCGTGTAGCACCAACTGGAGGAGGAGATGCTGTCGTCGGTCAGCCAGTAGGGCGTGAGCAGTCCTGCCGGTCCGCCGCGTTCGAAGTCGAAGACCTCGCCCTTGTTGTCGAGGCCGTCCTTGTAGGTCGCGGCCACGTCCTTGTTCCAGGCGACGGCCTGGTTGTAGTAGTGCGCGAGGAACTGCAGACGGTAGGACTCCTGCACCAGGTTCAGGTCGAAGTCCTGCCAGAGCAGGTCCGGTTGGTAGCCGTCGATGACCTCGACCAGCTTGTCGTACCAGAGCTTGTTCTCGGCCGCCGTGCCCTGCTGGCCGTAGAGGATGCGCAGGGCCGGGTCTGACTGGGCGGGCACGTGGTCGTAGTAGCCGTTGAAGTGGTAGGCGTGGTGCAGCGAGACCATGAACTTCAGCCCCTGCGCGCGGATGGCCTGGGCGTGCAGGTCGACCAGGTCGAGTCGGGGGCCGTGCCGGACGGAGTTCCACGGGTTGGCGCGGCTGTTCCACATCGAGAAGCCGTCGTGGTGTTCGGCGACCGGGCCGGCGAACCGGGCGCCCGCGGACTTGAACAGCCTGGCCCAGGCGTCCGGGTCCCAGGTGCCGCCTTGGGAGGCCGGTCTGGGGGCGAACTGCACGAAGTTGCCGGCCTTGTCGCGGGCGCCGTCGATGAAGTTGTTGTACGGCCACACCGAGGGGTCGCCGTAGGTGGCGATGTGGTGCTTGTTCTCGTTCGAGCCGCCGATGTACATGTTGCGCGGATACCACTCGTTGCCGAACGCGGGGACGCTGAAGGCGCCCCAGTGGTAGTAGATGCCGAACTTGGCGTCCTTGAACCAGACGGGCGCCGGGGGGTGCTGGTCCACGGAGGACCAGCTGGGGGTGTAGCCGGCGGGGCCCTCGGTCGCCGCGGCCTCGGGGGCGAACCGCAACAGACCGAGGGCCGTGGCCGCGCCGGTCGCGGCCAGCAGCCGCCGCCGGCTGATCGGCAGGGAGGAGTTGGTCATGCGGAGCCTTTCAGCGTCATTGACGGGTGGGTGATCCCGGCTGTCGCCGGATCAGTCGCGCGTCCACTTCTGGTTGCTGCCGCCGGTGCAGGTCCACAGTTCGAGCAGGGTGCCGTTGGCGGTGCCGGCGCCGGTGGCGTCCAGGCACAGACCGGACTGGCCGCCGGTGATGGTGCCGTCGGCGTTCAGCGTCCACTTCTGGTTGCCGCCCCCCGTGCAGGTGGCGATGTCGACCTTCGTGCCGGGACTGGTGCCGCTGCCTGCGGCGTCCAGGCACGCGCTGCCGTAGACCCGCAGTTCACCGGCCGGGGTGGTGGTCCACTGCTGGTTGCTGCCGCCGTTGCAGTCCCACAGCTCCACCTGGGTTCCGGGGGTCTGCGACTGGTTCGGTACGTCCACGCACCGGCCGGAGCCGACTCCGACGATCGGGCCGCTCGTACCGCCGCCGGTGCCGCCGCTGCCGGGCGTGAGGGACAGGTTGTCGAACTGTGCCGTCTCGCCCTGGCTGGTTGCGTAGCCGGCCTGGCCGCCGGCCCAGGTGCGGTCGCTCACAGTGCCGACGGTCGAGCCGTCGATGGCGGCGGTGAGGGTGGTGCCGGAGAAGGCCAGGGCGAGGGTGTGCCAGCGGTTGGTGCCCAGCGCCGTGGTCGTGCCGTGGGCGAGGGTGGTGACGTTGCCGCTGGTGCCGGAGTTGAGGATCGACCAGGCCCCGGTGTCGCTCACTCGCAGGTGGTAGGCGTTCAGGCCTCCGGTGCTGCTGTAGTCCTGTGCGTTCGCGCGGCCGATCAGTTCGGCGTATCCGGGCTGTTCGAGCAGCACGTCGGACGTCACGGTGTAGTTGCTCCACCCCACGTCACCGAGGAGTGCGTGCGGATCGGACAGTGCGTCCCAGGTGATCGGTTTCTGGGGGCTCATCTGGCGCACGCACGTGCCGCTGCGGCCGCCGCCGCAGGCCGTCACCTCGAAGGCGCCCTGCCAGTCCATGAGGTACTTCGCCTCGGTGCCGGTGGTGTATCCGTCGAACGAGTCGTGGTACGGCAGGCTCATGGCGCTCTGCGCGGGCCCGGTGGCGGTGCCCTTGCCCTGGCCGGTCGTGGTGGTCAGGGTGTAGACGTGGTGGGGTTGCACGGTCACGCTGAAGGCGCCGCCCGACGGGGTGATGTCCGTGGTGTGCGCGAAGTAGTCCGCCTGGTTGGCGGAGTTGACGTCGGTCGACCAGACGTGGACGGTTCCCGTGGACAGCCCTCCGGCGAGGTTGAAGTTCAAGGTCTGGGCGCTGGCGGCGTCCATCGTCTCGATGACCGTGGAGTAGTCGGAGTTGTTCGTGGACTTCATTGACACGTAGCTGCCGTTGTTCCGGCTGCCGCCGAGGTAGCCGCTGGAGGAGTCGAGGTACTTCCAGCCCGGGGCGGTGAACTGGGTGGTGTGTGCCATCACCCAGGTGTTCTTGCCGATCGCGTAGTGACCGGACCAGGGCTGGGAGGCGAGGGCGAGGCCCATGGTGGGGTAGGGCAGGTTCGGGGTGATGGCGGCGACGACCGGCCAGTTGAGGTACGCGGTCATCCGGCCGTCGATGTATCCGCGGTTGATGCCGCGGGCCATGGCCGGCGCACCGGCGTTGTAGTCGTCCGAGCCGTTCTCGCTGGCCCACAGCTGCTTGCCGGACGAGGTGGCGGCCGACGGCACCGAGCAGTCGGACTGGGAGGAGCGGTAGCCGCACGGGTAGTGCGTGCCGATGACGCTCACCGCTGCGGCGAAGGCGGGGTTGGAGTTGACGTCGTTGGCCACGTTCCAGTCCGAGTCGGCCGCCACGATCTTGACGCCGGCGTAGCCGCTGGAGTTGAGCGCGCTGCGCAGTTGCTCGTACCAGGAGACGTTGTAGCCGCGCTCGTTCCAGCCGCCGAGGTAGTCGATGGTGAGGCCGTGCTGTTTGGCGCAACCCAGCCACGAAATCAGGTAGTTGACCATGTCGGTGGACCAGAAGTTGCCACCGCCGATCCAGCCCGGGGCGCCCCAGGCCAGGCCGTAGAGCTTGATGTCCGGGTTGCGGGCCTTGGCCTGCTCCATGAGCCACCATTCGTAGCCCCGGTCGCAGTTCAGGTCGGAGCGGGTGTGCTGGTGACTGGGCTCGGCTCCCGAGGTGGAGTTGGTGTCGCCGCCGATCTCGGCCTTGAGGATCTGCAGGGAGGCGCCGTAGCCGGGCTTGAAGAGGTAGTCGAGGATCTGGCCGCGTTCGGGCTCGGGGTAGTCGATCAGGAGTCTGCTGTTGCCGCCTCCGCCGCTGATCGCGCCGACGCCGTCGAAGGTCCGTCCGCCGGAGGCGCCGTTGATGGTGATGGAGGTGGCGGCGTGGGCCGGAAGGGCGGCCGTGCCGACGAGGCCGCCGGCGGCCAGGACGAGGCCCGTGAGTACGGCCGCCGAGGCGCGCAGGCTCCGTAACAGCCGTCTGAATGCTGACACGGTGGGGGGTTCCTTTCGCAGGTCGGTGGGGTTCGCGGTCCGCGTCGGGTGCGGTGTCAGCGGACGGCGAAGTCCTGGTTGGTGCCGGGCGCGTTCTTGCACGGCCACTGGTCCAGCTGCTGTCCCGCGTTGCCGCCGGCGCCGTAGACGTCCAGGCACAGGCCGCTGTTGCGGTTCTGGAAGGCGTAGGTCCCGTCGGACTGGCGCATAGGCAGCCAGAGGGCGTTCGCCGCCGTGCCGGGGGCCTGCTGCACGATGTCCGGGGTGCCTGCCGCCGTGGAGCCGCCGGCGACCGCCACGTCCTGGCCGGAGCTCTGGACGCGCAGTTCGCCGTAGCCGTCCGAGGCCGGCACGAACCGGAACTGCTGGTTGCTCTGCCCGTTGCAGGTCCACTGGTCGATCGCGGCGCCCGCGGTGCCGGAGTTGCCGTACACGTCAAGGCACAACTGATCGCTTGCGACCACGAGTTGGTGGTAGCCGTCCGGGAAGCCCCCGCCGGACGACGCCGGGGTCAGATAGACGGCGAACGCATCGTGCGCGCTCTGGAACGTGAGCGGCACGGTGACCGAGCCGCCCGAGGCGCTCACGTTCTGGTCGTACACGGTCTGCGGCGCACCCAGCGGCGCCTGGTCCGGAATGCGGTGCACGGTGACGTGGACGCTGCCGGCGTTCGTCAGCCACGGGAGGGATGACAGCCCGTTGAAGGCCACGGACGCGGCGCCGGTGTAGCCGTTGGAGTCGCCGATGACGGCCACCGCGCGCCCGGCGGCGGAGTCCTCGGAGGCGGCGATGGCGGTCGAGCCGACCTGACCGGAGGTGTCGACGAGGGTGCCGGTCATGTCGGCGTAGTCCCGAAGCGCCCACCAGTTGCCGGTCGGCTGCCAGCTGCCCCCGCTCTGGGTGAGGACTCCCGTCAGGTTGGGGGTGACGCAGCACACCCAGTTGCCGCGCATCGCGTTGGCGTACCCGGACTGCGCGAACCGCGCCAGGTACCAGGCCGTCACCCCGGCGGTCTGCCGGTCGGCCGGCTGGTACTCGTTGGCGGACAGCGGCCGCGGACCGATACCCGCCGCGCTGAGAGAACCGTTGAGTGCCTGCGCCACGGTGACGGGGTCGTCGACATCGCCCTCGTCGTGGTTGCTGATCATGTCCGGCACCGTTCCGGCCGCCTTCACGTGTGCGAGCCAGGTCTGCCATTCACCCGGGTTGCGCTGCGGGGTGAACGCGAGGGACGGCCCGACGATCTGCGCGTCGGGGGCGATGCGGCGGATCTCCCGGTAGGCGGTGTCCCACATCTGGAAGTACTGGGCGCTGTTGACGCCCCGGGTCCAGAAGTAGGAGATGTCGGGCTCGTTCCAGATGTCGTAGGAGAATGTCAGTCCTGACGCCTGGAGCGCTCCCACGGTGGAGTCGATGAAGCTGATCCAGTTCGCGCAGTTGCCGTTGTCGCACGGGTACGTCGTATTCGACGGCTGGCCGCCGTTCGCGCCGTAGATGTCACTGACGAGCACCTGGTACTGCGCGTGGTACGGCGGCCGGGTCAGCCGTTTGGCCTGCGCGATGATCGAGTCGACGTCGGCCCGACTGGCCGCGCCGTACTGGTAGTTGTCCTTGATCCAGCCGCCGGAGAACCAGCCCCCGCCGCGGAACGCGTTGATCCCCAGCGGCTGGATGAACTGGTCCACAGGTTGGCTGCCGTCCTGGGTGAAGCCGTAGAGAAACCCCTCACCCACACCGGTCGACGGGCCTCGCGTCAACGCCAGGTTCACGTTCAGCGCCTCGCCCGCGGCGGCGCGGCTCCCGGCCGCCGACAGCAGCTGCAGCACGAACGCCAACACGACGCCGACGGCGAGCAGCACGCGGCGGTCCCTCGCTCGCGTCCTCATACGGACCTCCTATGGGCCAGCGATACAGCGAGACAGCGATACATCGGGTCAGCTCAGCGACCACTTCTGGTTGGATCCGCCGTTGCAGGTCCACAGCTGTACGAGGCTGCCGTTGGCGGTGGCGGCGCCGGTCACGTCCAGACACAGGCCGGACTGGGCACTGGTGACCGTGCCGTCGGCGTTGAGGTTCCACTGCTGGTTGGTCTGGCCGTTGCAGGGCCAGGTGATGACCTTCGTGCCCGGACTGGTGCCCTTGTCGTAGGCGTCCAGGCACAGTTGGCTGCTGCCGGAGTACACGGTGAGCTGGTGGGACGCGGTCGCGGTCCACGTCTGGTTCACCGCACCGTTGCAGTCCCAGATCTGCGTCTGCGTACCCGCCGTCGTGGATGCGCCCGGCACGTCGAGACACTTGGCCGCGCCCACCGCGTGCAGGGCACCGGTCGTGCCGCTGCCGCTTCCCGTTCCGTAGCCGGCGGAGGTGATGGCGGCCTGGACCGCGTTCTCGGTGGCGTCGGACGGATAGCCGGCCGTGATCGCGCCTTCGAAGAACTCGCCCACGCCATTGGGACTGTTGTCGCCCCCGGTGCCGAGCAGGACCGAACTGTCGACCTTCATCGGCGAGTAGCCGTTCGGCAGGGGACCGGAGAAAGTGGTGGTCAGGCCGCCGCTCGTACCGTTGCCGTATTTGAGGGTGAAGTTGCTGGTGCCATTGTTCTTCAGCCACGCGCTGACGAACGGATAGTGCACGCCGGGGTTGTTCGGGTCCTTGTTGGAGCCGGTGTTGGTGTGGAACATGCCGTTCTCCAGGTCGGCCTCGACCCAGGGGCCGCTGCCCGTGCAGCCGCCGAACCAGCAGGCCGTGCCCCAGTAGATGGCGTTCATGGTGGCGTTGCCGGTGTCCGTGTGGGAGTTCTCGCCGCTGCCGTAGTCGAAGCAGCACCACTGGTTGGTGTAGTTCGACGAGGTCACCATGTAGATGCCCTCGGGCTGGGCGCCGGTGGGCACGCCGCTCGCGTGGTCGAGCCGGTAACCGACACCCGGGGTGACCTTGACGCCGAACACCTGGTGACCGGCCGCGGTCACCGGCAGGGCCATGGCGTCCGCCCCGACGTCGGATCCGTTCGGACCCGGGCCCTTCCAGTAACCGCCCCAGGAGATCGGCATGTCGTTGTGCTGGGCGGTCTGGTCGTAGATCTTCGTGATCGTGCAGGACGTGCCCGCGCAGAACGACACCTGGGAGGCGCCGTCGGCGTACCCGCCCGGAGCGAGCACCCCGATGTCGCGGTAGCTGTGGTCGGAGGACCGCTGGATCTGGTACAGCGGCCCGTTGTACGCCGCGAAGAGTGCCCTGGTGGTGGCGTGCGCCGTCACGCACGGCGTACCGCCCGCCGCGTAGAGGTCGCACGGGTGCGACGCGTCCGCCGCGGACACGGGCGCGTGGACGGCGGCAGGTGTGCCGGTCCGCGCGGAGGCGGCGAACGAGGGTGTCCCGAGCGCGGCCAGGGCCATCGCCAGGGCGATCAGGAGCACGGCCGGGAAACGCCTTCGTCTGCGATCGGTTGCTGATCCGGGCAAGGAGACCTCCTGTGTGGTGGTGCCGCCGTACGACGGCACCGAAGCTGCCGGTGGCCGCGGGCAGAACGGGGTCATCCCAGCGCCCACCGCTGGCTGCTGCCGCCGTTGCAGGTCCACAGCTGGGCGAGGGTTCCGTCAGCCGTGGCTCCGCCGGTGACGTCGAGGCACAGGCCGGACTGGACGCCGGTGATCGTGCCGTCGGAGTTCAGCGACCACTGCTGGTTGCTCTGGCCGTTGCACGGCCAGATCTCCACCTTCGTCCCCGGTGTGGTCTGGTTGTTGTAGGCGTCCAGGCACATCTGACTGCTACCGGAGTAGACGGTGAGCTGGTGGGAGGTGGTGTGCGTCCAGGTCTGGTTGGCGCCGCCGTTGCAGCTCCAGATCTCCACCTGGGTGCCCGCGGTCGTGGTGGAGTTCGGCACATCCAGGCACTTGCCGGCGCCGACCGCGTGCAGCGGACCGGTCACGCCGGTGCCGCCACCGCTGGTGCCGCCCGCCACCCGGTACATGACCGTGCCGTGTGCGGGCACCGAGGCGCTGATGGTGCCGGAGGTGGTCGAGGACGCGCCCGACCACAGGTCGGTGAGGGTGTAGGAGGACGCCCCGGTCTTCCCGATCGCTGAAGCGGTGGTGGTGATGGTCGCCGTGGAGCCCGTCTCGTTGAACAGCGCCACCGACACGTCCCCGTTGGCCAGCGGCTTGGCCAGCACGTCCAGGCCGCCCGAGGAGGACACCATGGTCCCCTGCTTGCCGAGTGGGTCCTGGTCGACCGCGATCACCCGGGAGTTGGTCAGCACGGACAGGGTGGAGGAGCTGGCCGAGGGGATGTTGGTGCCCGCGATGAGCGGTGCGGCCATCTCCGCCCACAGGCTGAACTCGCTGCGGTTCTCGGTGGCCGTCATCGAGCCGTTGCCCACCTCCAGCATGTCCGGGTCGTTCCAGTGACCGGGACCCGCGTAGGAGGCCAGTCCCACGTTGCTGTGGAAGATCGACAGCATGCTGGAGAAGGTCGGGCTGATGTCACCGGTGGTGCGCCAGCTGTTGCCCACATCCGCGCCCCAGGTCCACACGTTCTCCTGGCCCCAGTTGCACAGGCTGTACAGGATCGGCCGTCCGGTGGCCGCCAGCGCGTCCCGCATGGCGATGTACCGGGTCCGCGCCGGCACGCCGGTGTTGTTGCAGTTGTCGTACTTCAGGTAGTCCACGCCCCACGACGCGAACGACTGCGCGTCCGTGGTCTCGTGCCCGAGGCTGCCCGGGTAGCCCGCACAGGTCGCGGTGCCCGCGTCCTCGTAGATCCCCAGCTTCAGCCCCAGGGAGTGCACGTAGTCCGCGGTGCCCTTGATGCCGTCGGGGAACTTCGCCGGGTCCGGCACCAGGCGGCCGCTGGAGTCCCGGCTGTGGGTCATCCAGCAGTCGTCGATGTTGACGTACGAGTAGCCGGCCGCCTGCATGCCGTTGGTGTGCATCGCCTGGGCGGTGGACTTGATCAGCGATTCGGAGACGTTGCAGCCGTACGCGTTCCAGTCGTTGAAGCCCATCTGCGGGGTCGGCGCGAGCCCGTTGCCGAGCGCTGCGGCGGGGTGCGCCGTGCCGAGGGAGAGGAGGGGGGCGGTCGCGGTGAGCAGCACGGCCGAGAAGGCGAGCGCGAGGGTTCTGCGCAGGGAACGCAGCGGGGGCAGCGACCGGGGACGCCTGGCTCTCGCGGTGGTCGTGGGCATAAGTCATCGACTCCTGGGGCGAGTTGGGGTGCGGGGTGCGGGTCAGCGGTAGCCGGCGGCGATGATGTTGGCCTGCACCGCGTTGTCGGTCGCGTCGGAGGGGTAGCCGGCGACCACGGCTCCCTCGTAGAAGGTGCCGGCGCTCAGGTTGGCGCCGCCGCCGGGCTTGCAGCAGTCGCCGCCGCTGCCCAGCACGATGGCCCCTTGTTTCTTCATGGGGCTGTATCCGCCGGGCAGCCCGCCGTCCCACAGGGTGGTCAGGCCGCCGGACTGGGCGTTGCCGCCCTTGAGGGCGAACCTCGTCGTGCCGTTGTTCTTCAGCATCGCGGTGACGAACTTGCTCGGAAACGCCCGCTGGTTGGGGTTCCAGGACTGGCTGCCGCCGGGGTACAGGCCCCATTCGAGATCGGCCTGCACCCAGGGGCCGCTGCCCGAACAGCCGCCGAACCAGCACTCGGTGCCGAAGTTGATCGCGTCCATCGCCCCGGCGGCGTCGGCCTTCCTGGTCGTCTCGCTGTTGCCGTAGTCGAAGCAGCAGCCGCTGTTGACGTGGGTGCCGCTGGTCACCATGTACGCCCCTTCGGGTGCGGCACCGGTCGGCACGCCCGTCAGATGGCCGTCCCGCCAGTAGCTGTTGCCGGGGTTGATGTACAGGGAGTACGCCTTGGTGCCGCCGGCCGTCAGCGACTCGGACGTCGCCTTGGCCGGGCTGCTCTGACTCGACCCCGGGACCTGGGCCGATCCCTGGTACCACAGGTCGTTGCCGTGTCCGGACTGGTCGCGGACGACCGTGATCACGCACGAGGTGCCCGCGCAGAACGCGTCCTGCGCCGCTGCGTCGGCGAAGCCGCCCGCCGCCAGGACGCCGATGTCCCTGGTGGCGTTGTCCGAGGCGCGCCTGACCTGGTAGAGGGAGCCGTTGTACGAACCGTAGAGAGCGCGCACGGTGCTGTGCGCGGCCACGCACGGCGTACCGCCCGAGGCGTAGATGTCGCACGGGCCCGACCCGTTGGCCGGGGGCGGCGTCGGAGGTGTCGACGTGGTCCACTTCTGGTTGCTCTGGCCGTTGCAGGTCCACAGGATGACCGCCGTGCCGTCGGCCGTTGCCGCCCCGCTCACGTCCAGGCAGAATCCGGAGGCGACGCCGGTGACGGACCCGTCGGAGTTCTGCCGCCAGACCTGGGTCGCCCGTCCGTCGCACCCCCGGATGACCACCGGGGCTCCGGGAGCCGTCCGGGTGTCGTAGGCGTCCACGCACCGGGTGCCGTTCATCGTCCTCAGCTCACCGGCTGCCGTGAACTCGAACGCCTGGTTGGCCTGGTCGTTGCAGTCCCAGATCTCCAGCCCCGTGCCCGGCGTGTCGACGTTGCCCTTGACGTCCAGGCACCGCCCCGACGCCGAACTCACCAGGGCTGCCGGGGACGCCGGCGCCGACCAGGTCGGCGCGGTCGCCAGCAACATGGCCAGCAGCGCCATCACGGATACGGCGGCCGCAGTCGGTAAGCGCGATGCACGAGCCGCGGGGCTGCGGTGCGGAGCGGATGGAGGCTGCATGCTGTGTCCTCGGGATATGCGGGGAAGGGAGGGGACGGAGAGTGCCGTGCACACACAGGGAGCCCTCAGACATCCCATGTCGCATAGTGATCCCACAGGGTCATGGCCCTGTCAATAGAAGTTTCCGAGTCTTTCAGGGCGTCATCCATCCCATGTCTGTCCTGGTCAGGGCGGTCTGAGGGCAGCCGAAACCCGCGTCCGGCGACGACCGGAATGCCGGACGCAGGTGTTCGTCGGGGGATCAGGTGTGAGCGCTGGGTGCCGATCGCCTCACCTGAAGTTCCAGTGCTGGTTGGCACCGCCGTTGGAGTCCCAGATCTGCACGGGGCTCCCGTTGGCGCTCTGTCCCGCGGGGACCTCCAGCGCCCGGCCGGACGCGGCATTGGTCAGGGTGTAGGAGCCGTCGCTGTTCCGGCTCGCCCGCCAGTGCTGGTTGGCACCGCCGTTGTCGTCCCAGATCGTCAAACGGGTGCCGTTGCCGGTCTGGCCACCGGGTTCGTCCAGCACCCGCCCACTGGCGATGTTGGTCAGGGTGTAGGAACCGTCGCTGTTCTGGTTCGCCCGCCACTGCTGGTTCGCGGCGCTCCCGTTGGCGTCCCAGACCTGCACCGGCGTGCCGTTCCCGGTCTGCCCGCTCGGCACGTCCAGCACCCGCCCTGCGGAGGCCACGCTCACCTGGTACACCTGGCCCGAGACGATGCCGCCGCCGGGGTTCCCGGTGCCGCCGCCCAGCGCGGTCAGGGTCGCGTCGTAGGCGGCCTTCTTGTTGCCGTTGCTGTCGAACAGCAGTGGGTTCTCCCCGCTGCGCCAGGAGTCGCTGTCCCTGATGCCCCATACGGTGATGCCGGTGCAACGCGAGACGTTCATGCACGCCTTGACGGTGTTGGCGTACGCCGTCGGTGATGCCTGGGCGATGTCCAGTTCGGTGATCTGCACGTCCACGCCGAGGGCGGCGAAGTTCGACAGCGTCGTCTGGAAGCTCGACGGCGGGCCGCCGGTGCCGAAGTGGGACTGGAAGCCGACGCAGTCGATGGGCACCCCACGCGCCTTGAAGTCGCGCACCATGCTGTAGACGCCCTGCGTCTTGGCGTCGCTCCAGTTCTCGATGTTGTAGTCGTTGTAGCAGAGCTTGGCCGCCGGATCGGCCGTCCGCGCGGTGCGGAACGCCTCCTCGATGAAACCGTTGCCCAGCACGTCCTGGAACACCGAACTGCGGTGCTGGCCGCTGCCGTTGTCGGCGAACGCCTCGTTGACCACGTCCCACGCGTAGATCTTGCCCTTGAAGTGGTTCATCTCGGTGGTGATGTGGTTGTCCATCACACCGCGCAGGGTGTTCGCGTCCCTGATCGAGCCGACCCAGGACGGGAGTTGGGAGTGCCAGACGAGCGTGTGCCCGCGCATCCTCTGTCCGTGCGCGGCGGCATGGTTGACGATCTGGTCGGCGGGCCCGAAGTTGAAGGTGCCGCGGGACGGTTCGGTGGTGTCCCACTTCATCTCGTTCTCCGGGGTGATCATGTTGAACTCCCGGTCGAGAAGGGTGGTGTACGTCGAGTCGCCGAGCTTGCCGGCGGGCACGGCCGTGCCGAAGTAGCGGCCGCTGTCGGCCGCTGCCGCACCCAGGGTGCCGGAGGCCGCGTGGGCGGCGGTACTCGCCGGGCCGGCCAGGGCCACAGCCGTGCCGGCCGCCAGTACGGCGGCCAGGGCCAGGGCCTTGCGCGGACGGGGCGCTGCGTGGAGCCAGGGCATGAGGGATCGTTCTCCTTGTGTGTGTGGGGGGCGGGACACCGGCCACAAGCCGGTGCCGGGGGCGAGCCGGGCCGGTCACAAAGCCGAGCTGACCGGCAGTGCGGTCCACTGCTGGTTGGATCCGCCGTTGCAGTCCCACAGGACCAGTTGCGTACCGTCGGTGACAGACGCACCGGGATCGTCGAGACAGCGGCCGGAAACCGGGTTGCGGTAACCGCCGTTGTACGCCTGCCACTGTTGGTTGGTGCCGCCGTTGCAGTCCCAGATCTCGATCTTGGTGCCGTTGGCGGTGCCGCCGCTCGTGGCGTCGAGGCACTTCCCGAGCGCCCGCAGGGTGCCGTCCGAGCGCGCGGTCCACCACTGCGCGTCGGCGCCGTTGCAGGACCAGATCTGTGCGGCGGTCCCGTTGGCGCTGTTGCCGCCGCGGACGTCCAGGCACTTCCCCGCGACCCCGGAGCGCACCGGCCCGCCCACGGCGACGGGCGGCTTGATCCAGCCTGCCGCGTCCGCGGCCTGGACCCCGGCGTTGAAGGCGTCAGCCATCTTGCTGTAGCCGTTGTCGTTGGGGTGCAAGGAGTCGGACAGGTCCGCGGTGGTCACAGCGCTCATGTCCACCAGGCGCACATGCTTGCCGGCAGCCTGCTCGGCTTGGACGATGCCCGGCAGTTTGGCGTTGAACGCGGGGCGGGTGGCCTCCTCGGTGCCGCTGGTGGAGACGATCACGGTGCCGACGAGGACCGTCGCGTCAGGGGCGTCGGCCGTGATCTGGTCGATGAGCGCATGGAGCCGTTCGGCGGCGGGCTCGGCCTGAGAGCCGCCGTTCAGATCATTGGTGCCGATCTCCAGAGTGATCACGTTGGGCCGGTACCTTGCCAGCACGGAGTCCGCGATACCGGCCAAGTCGCTGATGCGCCAGCCGGAGTGGCCCTCGTTGTCCGGGTCGGACATCGTGCCGTTGCGGCCCGAGCCCACGAAGTCCCGGGCATGCCCCTCGTTCGCCAACCGGTTCCACAGGAAGCCCCGGTAGCCGTTCCCGGACGGGCTGCCGACACCCCAGGTGATGGAGTCGCCCAGCGGCATCAGCCGCAGGGCGGTGGGCGCGGCGGCGGCCCGTGCGGCGGAGGCCGGCGAGCCGGTGCCGGTGGCGGCCGCCGCGGGCAGCGCGGTGCCGGTGCCGATCGCTGCCGTCAGCGCGACGGCCAGGAGTAACCCGTACTTCTTCATGTGTGTTCCTCACTGGGTGCGGGACAGTGGGTGAGAGGGGACGAGCGGGTGAGTCGGTCAGCGGGGGGTGAAGTCCTGGTTGCTGCCGGCCGTGTTCTTGCAGGGCCATTGGCCGAGCTGCTGGCCGGGGTTGCTGCCGCCGCCGTAGACGTCCAGGCACAGGCCGCTGTTCTGGTTCTGGAAGGCGTACGAGCCGTCGGACTGCTGCACCGGCAGCCACTGAGCGCCGGCCGCTCCGCTCGGGGCCTGCTGCACGATGTCGGGCGTACCGGCGGTCGTGGAACCGCCCGACACCGCCACGACCAGCCCGGAGTTCTGCGCCTGCAACTGTCCGTAGCCGCCGGCGCCGGGCACGAACTGGAACTGCTGGTTGGCCTGTCCGTTGCAGGTCCACTGGTCGATCACGGCGCCCGCGCTGCCGGAGTTGCCGTACACGTCCAGACACAGACTGCCGCTGCCGATCACCAACTGGTGGTAGCCGGTGGGAAAGCCGTCACCGCCGCCCGGGGACTGGACGCCCGCCTGCTGGATGACCTGCCGCGCGCCCTGCGGCCAGTTGGTGCCGCTGACCTGGACGTTGCCGGTGAGGACGTTGTTGTGCGGAGGACCTGTGGCCACGTATGTGTTGCCGCCGTTGTACCAGTTGCCGGAGAACGTGCTGTCGTCGGTGTGGTTGTCGGCGTTGGCGTTGGTCAGCGCCCAGTTGCCGGCGTCCTGCACCACGTTGTTCGACACCGTCAGGTAGCGGGAGCCCTCGTCGAGGTACAGCGCGGTGGTGCGGTGGTTGTCGTACATGTAGTTGTCGGAGATCACCGAGCCGGGGTTCGCGGACAGGTTGTAGATGCTGCCGCCGTCGAACATCGCGTTCTTGGTGTCGAAGATCAGGTTGTGGGAGACGGTGTTGTTCTTCAGCGTCGTGGGGGTGCTGTAGACGGGCTGGTAGTCGTACGTGCCCCGGTTGGCGTAGTCCTGGCTGCCGCCGGGGTCGTTGGCGCCCCAGCCCCAGCCGATGTCGATGCCGTCGTAGGGCAGGTGGTCGCACTGGTTGTGGGTGATGGTGGCATGGGTGACGTAGGTGGACAGGATCGCGGCGGTTTCCTTGTAGTCGGTGCCGATCCCGCTCACCTTGTTGTTGCTGATGGTGATGTTCTGATTGGTCATCTGCGGGTTGCCGGGGTGGTGCGCGTCCGGCTGGATCCCGCCGACCTGGATGCCGCTGCCGGCGGTGTCGGTGAACGTGTTGCCGGTGACGGTGACGCCGTTCGCGCCGAGTCCGGTGCCGGAGGCGTTGGCGACGCCGTCGTTGCCCACGCCGAGCCCGGCCTGTCCGAGCTCGGAGAACGTGTTGCCGGAGAAGGTGATGCCGCCGGCGGCCGAGACCTGGACGGCGGCGGGCATCTGCGCCCAGTGGTTGCGGGTGGCCTCGAACTGCCTGCATCCCGACGTGCAGGTGCTCAGCCAGTTGGCGGGCATCGCGTAGGCGCCGGTGATGTGCGCGCCGCTCTGCTGGTCCGCGTAGCCGTCGGGTCCGCTGGGTCCGAGCCAGGAGGTTCCCGTGAAGTGGATGCCGCTGAAGCCCAGACCGGTGGCCGGTGAGCCGTAGCTGCCGCTGATGCCGAGCAGGCTCTGCAACCGGGGCAGTTCGACGTCGAGGCTGCCGGGGTTCTGCCCCGGCTGGGCCCGGTAGTACAGATCGCCGGTGGACGAGTCGAGGTACCACTGTCCGGCCTGCTGCAGGAACGCGTAGGTGTTCTCCAGGTACATCGTCCCGCCGGCGAACGGCGCGTTGACGGTGTCGTATCCCCAGGAGTTGTTGTTCCACGCGGGCTGCTGCATGGTGATGGTCCTGCCGCTGATCGACTGGACCGGCGCATAGCGGTCGGTGAAGGAGTTGAGGCTCTCGATCTCCATGTGGTTCTGGTCCGAGAGGCCGGCCAGGTAGTCGAGGGAGGAGTCGGTGACGTTCAGGCCGGTCGGGGTGAAGGTGAAGGCGGAGCGGGGTACCTGGATCGCCGCTCGTGGTGCTTCCCTGCCGTTCACATACAGCTGGCGCGTCTTCACGCCGGTGCCGACGTGGACCGACCAGATGTTCTTCGACTGATCATGTACCTGCCAACCGGTGATCTGCTGGGCGCCGGTCACGACCGGCTGCTGCCCGGACACGGCCTGGTAGGTGATGGTGTGTCCGTTCTGGCCGCCGTCGTCGGAGCCGAAGGCAAGCGGCTTGGTCAGCCGGTAGGTGCCACCGGCCAGGTGGACGACGACGTCCGAGTCGGCCGAGAGCCGGTGCGCGGGCTGCCTTGCCTGATCGATGGTGGCGAACGGCTGCTCGGCCGTGCCGTTTCCGCCGGGAGCCGCATCCGGCGCCACGTACAGGTCGGCGGCCGCAGCCAGGCGTTCCGCAGGTTCGGCGAACGCGACCCCGGCGGTGGCCGGACTGCCGGCCAGTAGGGCGAGCAGAGCTGTGGGGGCGGCCCACAGGCCGCGGAGCGCTCCGGCTCTGAGCATGGTCATCCTCCGGTGGCGGCGGGTTGGTGGCGGTGGCCCGTGGCCGGCGGAGTGCCTGGCCACGGGCCGGAGCCGGTCAGGTCAGCTGAGGCTCCATCGCTGATTGGACCCGCCGTTGCACGGCCAGAGTTCCGCCAGGGCGCCGTTGGCCGTGGAGGCGCCGGTGACATCGAGGCAGAGCCCGGACTGGGTGCCGGTGATGGTGCCGTCGGCGTTCATCTGCCATTGCTGGTTGGCGCCGCCGTTGCACGGCCAGGTGACCACCTTGGTGCCGGCGGACGTCTGGTTGTTGTAGGCGTCGAGGCACATCTGGCTGCTGCCGCTGTAGACGGTCAGCTGACCCGAGGACGTGCGGGTCCAGGTCTGGTTGGCGCCGCCGCTGCAGTCCCAGATCTGCAACTGTGTGCCGGCCGTGGTGGAGGAGTTCGGCACGTCCAGGCACTTGCCCGCGCCCACCGCGTGCAGCGCGCCGGTGCTCGAACCGCCTCCGGAGGAATTGCCGTACCCGACCGCGGTGATGTTGGCCTGCACGGCGTTCTCCGTGGCGTCCGAGGGGTAGCCCGAGGTCATCACGCCTTCGTAGAAGGTGCCTTGGGCGCCCTTGCTGTTGTCGCCGCCGATCCCCAGGATGATGGCCCCCTGCTTGCGCATCGGGTTGTAGCCCGCGACGTTGGGGCGCACTCCGTCATAGAAGGTGGACAGACCGCCGGACTGCGCGTTGCCGCCCCGGATCGCCCAGTGGTTCGGGCCGCCCTTGATGATGGCGGTCGTGTACCGGTAGTTGATGGTCGGGTCGTTCGCGTTGTAGTGCTGGTTGACGCCGGAGAACAGGCCGTTCTCCAGGTCGGCCATGATCCAGGGACCGTTGCCGCTGCCGTAGCCCCACACCTTGATGTTGCCGAAGTAGATGGCCTCCATGGTGCCGTTGCCGTCGTCGTTGCTGTCCGTCTCGGCGTTGCCGTAGTCGAAGCAGCAGCCTCCGTTGTAGTGCGTGCCGTCGAAGATCGCGTACATGCCCTCGGGGTTGTCTCCGGTGGCGATGCCGTTGGTGTGGTTGTTCCGATAGCCCGTTCCGGGCGCCACGAAGACGCCGTAAGCCTTGTGGCCGCCCACCGTGGTGGGCGCGGCGGTGGCGTTGGCGAGGTTGTCCGGACCGCCGGCGGCACCCCCGCCGGGTGCCTGGGTGAGGTTGTTCCCGCGGCCCGACTGGTCGTAGATGATCGTGATCAGGCAGGTCGTCCCCGAGCAGAACGAGTCCTGTGCCGAGGCGTCGGCGTATCCGCCCGCGCTCAGCACACCGATGTCGCGGGTGGCGTTGTCCGAGGCGCGCCGCACCTGGTACAGCGGCCCGCTGTACGAGGCGTACAGCGCTCGTGTCGTGCTGTGCGCGGCCACGCAGGGCGTACCGCCCGAGGCGTAGATGTCGCACGGTCCGGACGTGGCGGCCCGGGCCGTGCCGGTCGTGGCCGTGGCTCCGGCCAGAACGCCCGCGACGAGCACGGTCGCGGCACCAGCCCGGGCGACGGTGTTCCACCGAGTCCGCGCCGTGGGTACGGGCGCGGAGGCGCGCGCCCGATGCGGCGGGCCGTCCGAACCGGAACGGCGGCGCACCGACGTGAACAACCGCTGAAGACGGCGGTGCGTGAACAGCCGGTGGAGTCTCGTACGAGTGGATCTCATCTGATCTCCCTACCGTGCCGGCGCAACCCGGTCGGGTTGTGAGGGGTGGCACAGACGAATGCAGAAGCGCTTGGCGTGCTTGTGTTGCAGTGGGATTGCAGAGAGGTTTTCCAGGAGGAGCGGTGCACCCGGTCGCGCGGGCCGGTCAAGGGTGGGGAGTGCCTGCCGCGAACCGTGTAGCGAATCGATTCGACTGCTGATTCCGGCGGTTCGCAAGCTCTTGGAAGCCTCGAAAAGTTGCGGTGTCGACGGCGCCTCACCTTCCGCCCTGCCGTTCGTCTCGTTGGCGATGAGGCGAGGAGGGGTGCGCCGGGCAGGAGGAGCAGGCCCACCGGGTGATCGTGATCATGCCGTTGAGCAGGGAGGAAGCCCGACAGGTCGGATCCCGTGACACCGGTTCGGGCGACCGGGGGCGAAGCGGTCCGGCGCCGGGTCCGCGCGTCGGCGCCGCGCGCACCGCGCTGCACGCCACTGGCCCGCCCGAACTGCGGCCCGGCTGCCGTCGAAGCGCTTGCGTCGAACCGATTCGCCGACATCCTGCCGTACACGATCAGACCAGGACTCGCGACTGCTGGCGGCCCCTTCCCCGGAACCGAGCAGCCACCGGGAGGGACGGTGCCACGGACCTCCAGGACCCGAAGCGGCGTCAGGCCGAGTCGCGGACGACCAGTTCCGTAGGGAGGATGACGTGCCGCCGCGCCGCGAACGGCTCCTCCATCCCCTCCAGCAACGGTCGGATCGTGGCCCGGCCGATCTCCTGCACCGGTTGACGCGCGGTCGTGAGGCGCGGCGGCGTGCGCTCGGCCGGCGGGAAGTCGTCGAAGCCGACCACGGCGACGTCCTCGGGCACTCGCCGTCCGGCGGCCCGCAGGGCCTGCGGCGCCTCGGCCACCGCGGTGTCCGACGCGGCGAGGACACCGTCGATCTCCGGGTGCCGATCGAGGAGTCCCGTCCTGGTCCGCCGTCCGCTGGCCCGCGTTGACATCACCTTCGGCGAGCAATGACCCTGGGGCGTCGCGTCCGGCCGGCTCCAGGCGCGTCGACATACCACCGCTGAAGCCGTGCGGTGCGCGCCCGCCCCAGGGGAGGGATCGCAGTGCGTGCCATGGTTCTGGTTCCTCCTTGCGGGGTGCGACTCGATGGAGGTCAAGGCTCGAACCAGTGGGAGCGCTCCCAATAGTGGAGACGGGTGCGGCCGCGGTCAAGGCGTTCACCACATCAATCGTTCGAACGGAACCGGCGCGGAAGGTCGAGGGATCGCCCACACCAAGGTCGACTTGGGTTTCCTCGGCATGGCCGCCCAGGGGCCTGACGGTCATACGGCGAAAGCCCCTGGCGAGCGTTGTCCGGCCGAGGCCCGAGACCGGCTTGCGCAGCCCGGACGGGCCGGTCGCAACGCCATGGGGCAAGAGTGCCCCTAGGCCGGAAAACAGCCGCTGGAAACCAGCCCTGGCAGGCACTACTGGGTCGCGCACTCTGGACCGGCCGACGTCGTGCACCGTGACGGCGGGGAACTCCAGGTGCCGGCACATGCGCTGGTGGCCGTTGCGGCACGCCGGGCGGGTGTCGTCCCAGCGCAGCGGCATCGCGGTGACCGCGTCGTCGGGCCGCCAGTCCTTCACGTCCGGCCCGCGGCGCACGACCCGGGCGGCCATCTCATGCCCCCGGACGGCCGGTGCGGTGACCTGGGCGTCCGTGTCGTCGTGGAAGACGGGCAGGTCGGTGCCGCAGATGCCGGCGTAGGCGGGAGCTGGTTCCACCTCGCTGGGTATCGGCGGCGTATGGCAGGCGGGGTCCCTTCGGTGCGAGCCGGTGCCTCAGATGGTGACTGGCTCGGCGTGCGTGGTGGTGAGCCCGGCGCTGGTTCGTGCGGCGGGTGTGGCCTGCGGCTGTGGCTCTCGCCGCGGGAGGGGAGCAGGTCAGGGCGTCGGGGCGGAGGTGTGACCCGCGCCGACGACGGGGGCGAGGCCGTAGAACGCTCCGGCGGTGCCGGCCAGGAGGGCGTGGACATCGCTGTCGCTCCAGCCGGTGAGCAGTTCGTCCACGGTGGCGGCCCACCGGTTCCAGCCGCCCGCCAGATTGGCGACCGGCCAGTCGGAGCCGAACATCAGCCGGTCGGGGCCGAAGGAGGAGAGCAGCACGTCCCAGACGGGACGGATGTCGGCGGTGGTCCAGTGGGCGTGGTCGGCCTCGGTGACCAGCCCCGAGACCTTGCACACCACCTGCGGGTGTGCGGCCAGCAGAGCCATCCGTCGTGTCCAGTCGGCCAGGTCGCCGTCGGCGATCGACGGCTTGCCGGCGTGGTCGAGCACCTGGGGCAGGTCGGGGAAGCGTTCCGCCAGCCGGATCGCCTGGTCGAGCTGGTGGCTGCGGACGAGGATGTCGTAGCGCAGCCCGCGGTCCCGGGCGGCCGCCAGCCCGCGTTCGACGTCGGGGCGTTGCAGCCAGTCGGGGTCCGCCTCGCTCTGGACGAGGTGCCGCAGGGAGCGCAGGTACCGGCCGCCCGGACCGGCGATCAGCTGGTCGAGCACGTCTCCGATGGCCGGGGAGGTCAGGTCGGCCCAGCCGACCACGGCCTGGATCAGCGGCTCTTGTCCGGCGAGCGCGAGCAGGTCCTCGGTCTCGGCTGCCTCCGCGATGCACTGGACGACCACTGTGCTGTGCAGCCGTCGGCCCGCGATGGGGTGCGTGGCGGTGGCGCGCAGGTCCTCGGGGGTGAAGGTGCGGCGGATCGATGCCAGGTGGGGGTCGTCGAGCCAGGGTTGCGGACGTTGCGAGAGGTCCCACAGATGGTGGTGGGCGTCGACGATGCCGGGGACGGGGGTGGCGGTCATGACGGGGCCCCGGGAGACGGCGGCAGGTGCCAGATCTCGGGGAGTTCGGTCCACTGACGTCCCTCGCCCCGGTCGGGCCAGGGTTCCTGGCACGGGTCGGTGAGCCGCCACCAGCGCTGGGTCTCGGGGTCGGCCTCGAAGTTCTCGCCGTGGTACTCCATGTAGGCGAACAGCACGTCACCGTGGAGGAAGATGCCGTAGGTGCGGACGTTCGCCCGGTGCAGGGCGGCTTCGACGCCGGGCCACACGGCGGAGTGGAGCCGCAGGTACTCCTCGCGGTGTTCGGGGCGGAGCCGGATGGTCCGGGCGATGCGTTTCACGCCGGTTCCCCTGTCGTGTCGGTGGAGTCGGAGTCGTCGGCCGTGGTGTCGAAGGGCGTGCGGTAAGTGGGAGTACGGGCGCGCAGCCGGAGGCGCAGGGTGAGCCGGATGCGGGTGGATGCGGGCAGCCGGACCGTCAGGTAGGTGCTGTCGCAGGCCTGCCCCGACTCGGTGACGACCGGCTCGGTGTGGCCGTAGTCGTACATGTCCCCGATCCAGCCGTCGTCCTCGCAGGTGGTGTAGCGGACGGCGGTGATGGTGTGCTCGGCGAAGGCGCCCGCCTGGACGATCACCGTGCGGTCGGTGCCGGGGGAGAGGTTGACGAGTTCGACGGTGGTCGCCTCGGGGGCGATGGAGGTGACCAGGGCGGCGACGTCCGCCGGCAGCCCCGCCCGGCGGGCGTCGGCGTCGTGGTAGCGCAGCCTCGCCTGCTGCAGACCGCCCTGGTAGAGCACCTGCGGGCCGCCCCAGGTCAGCTGTACCAGGGCCTCGGTGACCACGGGGTTGCACAGCTGCCAGACGTGGATGTCGGCCTCGGGCACGTCCAGGTCGCCGTAGCGGTCGATGCGGCGCAGCCGGTGGCGGACCTGGGCCTGGGCGGTGGCGAGGATGCGCTCGGGATAGCTCGGGTCGTCGCCGGCGAGGAAGGCGAACCACGCCTTCTCGTGCCCGGAGTCCTCCTTGGACCGGAACGGCCGCACGGTGCGCCAGTCGATTCCGTCCGCCTCGCGCAGCCGGTCCAGCCGGGCCCGGTCGGCCTTCGAGGAGGTGTGGTGCCACAGGGCCACCGGCACGGGGAGTGTGGCCGGGTTGTAGTCGAACCAGCCGGCGTCGTTGTGGCGGAACGGCAGGTGCAGTGTGGGCGTGTGACGGTCCGGACCGAGTTCCACCGCCCACTTGGAGGGCAGGCTGGAGTCGGCCTCGGTGTGGGGCATGACCTTGCCGCGGTCGATGAGGGCGTCGAGCGAGGTGGCGACCATGGAGAGGTGGTCGTCGTCCCCGGTGACCGTCGCCGCCGCCAGCGCCGCCACGCAGGCCGCGTGACCGACGCTGTGCCAGCCGTGCGGCCAGGACCAGCCGTAGTGGCCGCCGTACCAGCGCCCTTCCAGCCGGCTGCCGACGACCCCGTCCGTGCCGACGTTGTCCGGGATCAGGCCGCCCTGTTCCCGGGTGCGCTCGCGCCAGGCCCCCACGTACTCGACGATCCAGTCGCGGTAGCGCTCCTCGCCGGACAGAATCCAGGCGTTGAGGACCAGGCCCGCCGCGGCAAGGTTGACCGCGGTGTCACCGACGCCCATCCGGTCGCGCATCTGGTCGCCCAGCCGCGGGTCCGCCGAGAGCGGGAAGGGGCCGTTCGCGGCCTCGGGCAGCCAGTCGAGTGGGAAGCCGTAGGTCTCCGCCTCCTTCGGCAGCCAGGGGTACACGTCGCCGTCGAACAGGCCGGTGCGTTCGGGGTCGCTGCCGTTGTGCGGGCGGGTGATGATGCGCTGCTCGGGGTCGTAGTTGCCCTGGGCGGGGTCGACGTACAACTCGGCGAAGCGGATTGCGCGTTCGGCCCAGCGGTCGGGTGCGGCCATGCACAGGAAGTAGAGCAGGAGAAGGCTCTCGCCCTGGTGGAACCAGTCGTAGCCGCGCTCGAACTCGTCGTGCAGCATGTTCAGTTCGGTCAGCTGCCGGGTCACGCCCTCCCAGTGCTTCTCGCTGGCGGGCAGGATGTCGTCGGCGCCGCCGAGGAGGTAGAGCTGGGGCCAGTTGAAGAACACTTCGTAGAAGTCGTCCACGCCGTCGCGGGTGGTCAGCAGGCCGTTGTAGTTCAGGCGTCCGTCAGGACCGGTGAAGGCGTCTTCGAAGCGGCGCCAGGCGTGGTCGAGCAGGTCGAACAGCGCACGCTGGGCGACGGCCCAGCCGGGGGGTTCGAGCAGCGGGACCGAGGCCTGGACGTCGGGTGCGGGGCAGGACTGGTCGGCGGCCGGGGTGTCGTCCCCGCGGACGTGGGGGCGAGGGAAGGGCATCAAGCTGTCACTCCTTGGTGGCGCCGGCGAGCATCCCGCTGACCAGGAAGCGCTGGGCGAACAGGAACACGACGAGGACCGGTGTGATGGCCACCAGCGTCGCCAGTGCCAATTGCGGGCGTTGGATCGCGAGGTCGCCGACGGTGGGGTTGAACGACGGCACATTGCTGAGGAGGCTGCCGACGCCCACCTGGATCGGCATCTGGTCGCTCTCGGGGAGCATCACGTACGGCAGGAAGTAGTTCGTCCAGTTGGCGACGAAGCTGAAGAACCCGACCAGCGCGATGACGGGGGTGGCCAGCGGCAGGGCGACATGACGGAAGACGCCGAACTCGGAGCAGCCGTCCATCCGCGCGGCGGCCAGGAGGTCCCTGGGCACGGCGGTGGTGAAGTAGATGTACGTCAGGTACACCCCGAACGGGTAGAACGAGTACGGCAGGATGATCGACCACATCGTGCCGATCAGGTGCACTGCGTTGATCTCCAGGAACAGCGGCACCACCAGCGTGGCGTTCGGCATCAGCATCACGACCAGGGTCGCGATCAGCAGCGCGTGCCGGCCGCGGAACTCGGTCATCGCCAGCGCGTACCCCGCCGGTATGGCCAGGCAGAGCGTGATGACCAGCGAGATCGCGGCGTAGAGCGCGGAGTTTCGCAGCCACATCAGGATGGCGTCGTCCTGGAAGGCGGTGAGCGCGTGCCAGTTGGCCGACAGCGCGTGCCAGGACCCGAAGGACAGCGGGTTGTCGTGGACCAGCTGCTGGTCCGTCTTGGTCGCCGCGAGCAGCAGCCACAGCACGGGCAACACGAAGAACACCACGAACACGGTGAGCACCGAGCCTGCCAGCAGCCGTGACGCCATGTGCTGCGGTGGACGGTGGCGCGGCCGTGGTTCCCCGTGCCGGCTCTTGACGCTCCGGTCCCGTTTCGCGCGAAGAGCGGCGGCAGGAGCGGTGGACTGTGTGTCAGTCGGCATCGAAGAACCCCGATCGTGCGACGAAGGCACCGGCGACCGACACGCTGACGACCAGGAGCTCCACCGAGACCGCGGCGGCGCCGTTGATGTTGTTCATCTGGAAGGCGAAGTCGTACGTCAGCTGGTTGAGCGAGTAGTCGCGCCCGGCCACGCCGGTGCTGGCGAGGGAGAGCAGCTCAGGCTCGACGAAGAGCTGCGCACCGCCCGCGAAGGCGAGGATCACCATGTAGACGATCCATTTGCGGAGCAGGGGGATCTGCACCCGCCAGGCGGTCTGCCAGCCGTTCGCGCCGTCGATGCGCGCGGCCTCCATGAGGTCCTTGGGGATGTTGTTGAGGGCGCCGTACATGACGACGATCCAGCCGCCCGCGCCGGTCCAGAACGCGATGACCGTGAACAGCAGCGCCAGGTTCCCCGGCGCGATGACCTCGCCGAAGGTGTGGAAGCCCAGGGCCTCCAGGAGCGAGCTGACGGGGCTGACCGTCGGGTCCAGCATGAACAGCCACACCAGGACGCTCGCGGCGCCGGCGAGGGCCCCGGGGATGTAGTAGAGGAAGCGCAGCGCCTGGCTGACCGGCCCCGAGGCCAGCCGGTGAAGGAGCAGCGCCAGGACTACCACGAACACCACGAGCGACATCAGCCAGAAGACCAGGTACAGGGCCACGTGGCCCAGGGAGTCCACGAAGCGGAAGTCCCCTGCCGTGGTGACGAAGTTGGAGAAGCCGGTGAACGCGCCTCCGGCGTCCGTGAACGCGAAGTAGATGGCGTAACAGGTCGGGAGGACGCCGAAGGCGGCCAGCAGCAGTACGTAGCCGGCGGCGAATGCCACGCCGGCCCGGCTCTGCCGGGAGGTGCCGCGAGGGCGTCCCCGGACGGAGCCGGCCGATGAGTGTGTGATCGTCACTGGGAGACCTTGTAGCCGTCGGCCTTGGCGTACTTGACGATCGCGTCCTGCCAGGCGGGCAGCATCGATTCGATGGTCTTGCCCTGGGTCAGGCCGGGCTTGACGGTGGCGGCCCAGATCGCCTCCTGACTGAATTGGCCCGAGCCCCAGTCGGACCACACCTGCGAGGAGGCGTCCTTGAGGGCGGTGAGGTCACCGGCGAAGTACCCCGAGGCGGCCTGCGCCTTCAGCCAGTTCTCGGCGGCGGGGGCGTACGCCGGGAAGCCGGGGGCCTTCTCGCCCTGGTAGGCGTTGTCGGTGGTGACCCATGTCAGGAAGTCGGTGGCCGCCTTGATGTGGGTGGAGTGCTTCGACAGCAGCCAGGTGCCGCCACCGACGTTGCCGGTGGAGGGGGAGGCGTCCCCCTGCCACTGCGGCATGGGCGCCACCGCTATCTGCTTGGCCGGGGTCTTGAGACCGTCCTTGAACACCGCGCCGCCGTACCACGCGGGGCCGGGCATGAGCAGGACCTTGTCGGCCTCGTTCTTGGCGAAGTCGGTGCTGAAGACGCCGCTGATCGACATGGACCTGTTCTTGATCAGTGCGTCCAGCAGCCTGGCCATCTTGGTGCAGGCCTCGCTGGTGGTGTTGACCGAGACGGCCTTGGGGCCGGTGATGTGGTTGGCGCCGCACTTGCTCGCCCACAGGTAGATCTCGGGGGTGAAGGTGTCGCCCGCGTCGCCCACGAGGTAGCCGGGGTGCTCCTTGGCGACCTTCTCACCGAGCGCCTGGTACTCCTCCCAGGTCGTCGGGACCGTGTAGCCGAACTTCTTCAGCAGCGGCGCGTTGTACCAGAGCACCGCTTGGGAGAGGTCGTTGCGCAGGCAGTAGAGGGTTCCGTCGACCGTGCAGACGTCGTTGGCGCCCTTGGCGAACCCGCCGAGGGTGGCGTCCGGGATCAGACCCTTGTTCAGCGGCGCCGCGAAGCCCGCGTCGACGGCCCAGCTCGCCTCGTTGTTCTGGGAGCTGAAGACGACGTCCGGCCAGCCCTTGTGGGTGCGGTTGAAGAGCTGGACCTTCGTCTGGAGGTAGTTGGACCCGTTGGCGTCACCGTCGTAGCTGACGATGTCCATCTTCACGTCCGGGTGCAGCGCCTGGTACTGCTTCGCCGCGTCCAGGCGGGTCGCGTCCACCCAGACGGTTAGCGTGCCGTCCTTCTGTGGCGCCTGCGCGAAACCGTTCTTGTTCGTCGTGCCGGCGCTGCCGCCGCTGCCACAGGCGGTCACCGTGAACAGCACGGTGGCGGCACAGCCGGCCAGCAACGCGGCACCTCTCCGGCTGGTCCCTGTCTCCCGGTCGGCCGAAGGCTTGTAGACGGACATGAGCGACTCCAGTCGGTGTGCGTGAGGCTGCTGACGGCTCTGTCGGTAGCGCTGCGGAAGAAATTAGCCGCCCTATCGAAGACTGAGTCAAGAGGTATGTATGGCTTTTCGGGAGGCGAAGTGCGCATGATGTCGGCACCTATGGGCTCTTAAATGGCATAAATGGGCGCTTAAGAGTCAATTCTCGGTCGCGATGTCATCAGGCGTGAGGGGAAATGAGTACTACTTATTTACGTCCGGGGTACGATGAGCTCGGCTCCAATGTCGATCAGTCACCGTCGTCGCAGTCACCCGGAGGCAGCACGCATGAAGGACACGCCCGCCGTGGCCGCAGTGATGAACGGATCGGATGAGCGGCGGGACTACCGCCCGGGATACGAGGTCGTGGCGGAGCGGATCCTCGAGTTCATCGCCGAGTCGCGCCTGGTCCCCGGGGACCGGATGCCCACGGAGAACGACCTGGCCCAGCAGTTGGACACCAGCCGGGCGGTGGTCCGGGAAGCCGTGAAGATCCTCTCGGCACTCGGCCGGGTCCGGGCGCACAAGGGGCGCGGGCTGTTCGTCGCGGACGACGAGGGCATGCTGGTCACCAGCCGCTGGGGCGGCTTCTTCCGGCCCGTGGACCTCGACCACGTGCTGATGCTGTTCGAGTTCCGCAGGGTCCAGGAGATGGCCGCCGTCCGGCTCGCGGCCACCCGTGCCACGCCCGCCGAACTGCGCACGATCGAGGTGGCCATGCAGCAGTGCCGGCACGGGTACACCCATGGCGAGGTCGACGTCTTCAACCAGGCCGACGACGACTTCCATGCGGCGGTGGCCGCCGCATCGCACAACACCTTCCTGGGTAGCGCGGTGCGTGACGCCCGCCGGCTCCAGCGCCAGTCCAGCGCGATCGGCATCCACGACTCCTTCGGTGACGGCACCGCGGCCGCGGTCGAGGAACACGAGGCGATCTACCGCGCCATTCGAGACGGCCGACCCGAAGAGGCCGCCGAGGCCACCGCCGTACACCTCGACCGCACGCTGGAGGACTACCGGCGGGAGATCCAGCGGCGCCTGTTCGGCTGACCGGCGGCTCAGGTCACCGGGCCAGGAGGCCCGCGCCCGATGGGAGAAGGAGGCGCGTCTGCGGCGGGAGAGGGAAGCGCGCGAACGCGTGCGCGTCCTGCCACGGAGACGTGACCGAGCGCAGTGCGGCGGGGGGCGTGGTGTCTCGGGCGCCGCGAGTCGCCTGCGCGCCGCATCGGGCGAGCATGGTCAGCACACCACGACGACGAACCACCGAGGCGGGGCGGCAGCGTACCCACCCCGGTGAACCCTGGCCCCGCGCGTCAGCGGCGGACCAGCACCGCGTGCGTGACGGTCGGCGAGCCGACCAGCTCGGACACCCGGTAGCCGTCGATCCCGTCACCCAGATTGTCGAGCAGCCGCTCCCCGCGCCCGATGAGCAGCGGCGCGATCGCGAGGTGGAGCTCGTCGATCAGCCCGGCGCGCAGATACTGCTGGATGACCGTCGCGCCGCCGCCGATCCGGACGTCCTTGCCGCCCGCGGCGTCGAACGCGCGCTGGAGCACCGTCTCTGGCGGCTCGTCGGTGAAGTGGAAGGTCGTTCCGCCGGCCATCTCCAGCGTCGGGCGCAGATGGTGGGTGTGCACGAAAACGTCGTGGTGGTAGGGCGGGTTGTCGCCCCACCAGCCCTTCCAGGACTCGTCCTCCCAGGGCCCGCGCTGCGGGCCGAACATGTTCCGCCCCATGATCGTGGCGCCGATGTTCTGCTCGCCGCGGGCGAAGTAGTCGGCATCGATTCCGGTCTTTCCCGCGGCGTAGTCCTCCGCCGCGGAGACGAACCAGCTGTGCAGGTCATCGCCCCAGCCGACACCGTCGCCGAACGGGGCGTCCAGTCGCTGGTTCGGGCCGGCCGCGAAGCCGTCGAGGGAGATCGTCACGTTGTGTACGCGGACCTTGGGCATGGCCTTCGCCTCTCGTGCTGATGCCGTTGTCTCACCCTTGCGTCGTACAGAGCCCGCCGGGATCGACATCCCCGCGCACATTCCTTCGGCGGGCCGTACTGCCACCCGGCACCACGCCCCGACGCCGGGCATCATGAGCGTCCCTCACCGCCGCCCCGTGGATCGGTAGCGCGCTTCGCAGCTCATCCCCGTCAGGAATCACACGATCGCCGAACCGAAGAACCAGAGGAGATTCGACTGTGCCTACGTCTTCTACGGCACCGTCACCGTTGCCTCGATCCGACTCTGGCTCCCGTCGCGACCCACCGGAGAGACCTCCGTGCCCCGGTTGCCGTCGAAGAGGCCGCGGCCACGAGCTCGTCCCTCGGACGCACTGTGATCTCGTACGGCGCACACGGACGGCCGGGAGCGCGTCCCCTCGGTTCGAGGGGCCGGACGCGCGCTAGCGGCGGTCGTTCAGGCCCGGGTGTAGCCGCCGTCGGCGAAGAGTTCGGCGCCGGTGACGAACGACGAGGCGTCCGAAGCCAGGAAGAGGGCGGCCTCGGCGATTTCCTCGGCGTCGGCCAGCCGCCCCAGTGGCACGGTGGCCTCGGCGAACCGATCGGCGGCCGGCCCCGCGACGCCCAGCAGGCCAGGGGTCCGCGTGGGACCCGGGCTGAGCACGTTGACCCGGAATCGGCGCTCCCGTGACTGCCGGGCCCAGTTGTGCACGAGGTTGCTCACCGCCGCCTTCGAGGCGCTGTAGATCTCGAGCTGCTCATTGGGCCGCACGCTGTTGCTCGAGCCGACGACCACGATGGAGGCGTTCTCCGCCAGCAGCGGGAGCGCCTTCTGAACGGTGAAGAGCGTGCCCTTGACGTTGACGGCGAGCGTCAGGTCGACGTTCGCCTCGGTGTGCGCTCCGAGCGCGGCGTCCGCGACGATTCCCGCGTTGGCCACCAGCACGTCGATGCGTCCGGCCTCCTCGCGGACTCGCGCGTAGAGCGCGTCCAGGTCGGCCAGGTCCGAGACGTCGGATCGTACGCCGGTGGCCGCGGGGCCCATCTCCTTGACTGCCGCTTCAAGACGGTCGGTGTCCCGGCCGGTCACGAAGACCCGAGCGCCCTCCCGGACGAAGCGGTGGCCGATGGCCAGCCCGATCCCGCTGGTGCCTCCGGTGACCACGGCCACCTTCTCCTGCAGTACGCCTGGCATGACGAACCCCTTCGGTTCTGGAATGGATCGTCCATAAGCTAGGCAGTAATGGACGATCGAGTCAAGAATGGATAGAGTGCGACCATGCCGAGACCACGCGCCTTCGACGAACGCCAAGTCCTTGAGCGGGCCCGGGAACAGTTCTGGGCGACCGGCTATGCGGGAACCCGGATGGACGACATCGCCCAGGCGACCGGCCTGGGCAAGGGCAGCCTGTACGGCGCATTCGGCGACAAGGGCAAGCTGTTCCACCGTGTATTCGGCGACTGGTGCACCGCAGTCCTCGAGGTGGCCGCAGAGCAGCTGGCAGGCGGCCCGGACGCAGAGGCCATGGACCGGCTGTCGGAATACGTGCGCCTCATGGCGGAGAACACCGCCTCCGACACCGAGCGCCGCGGGTGCCTGCTGGCCAAGGGCGTGGCGGAACTGGCACAGCATGATCCGACGGTCGCCGCACGGTCGGCCGAGACCATGACGGCACTGCTGACCCTGCTGCGGACGGAGATCAGCGCCGCCCAGCGCCACGGCGACATCGACAGCGCTGCGGATCCGGAGCGGCTGGCGGCACTGCTGCTGACGGTGGTCCGCGGTATCGAGGCGGTAGGCAAGGCCGGCCTGGACCCGGAGACGGTGCGGAACATCGCGGACACCGCACTGGCGGTCCTGCCCAGGCCCGAGGGACGGAAACGGAAACGCTCCGCAACCCGGCGCAGTCCGGCTCGCGAGAACTAACTTGGTGTCATCACGGCCACATCATCCGCCGGACCGGACAGTTCCTAGCCGCGCCAGCTGTAGCGGCGTTCCGGGCGGCCGGCGGTGCCGTAGCGCAGGCTGACGTCGGCATGGCCAGTGGCGTGGAAGTGCTCCAGATAGCGGCGGGCGCTGACGCGGGAGATGCCGGTGGCCGCCGCGCACTCGGCCGCGGACAAGGTGCCGTCCGTGGCGCGCAGGGCGTGCTCGATCAGCTCGGCAGTCTCCACGCTCAGGCCCTTGGGCAGGGTGCCGCCCGGGGCGGGGAAGCCGGCGCCGGCCAGCACGCGGTCGACGTCGGCCTGGCCGCGGACGACTACGCTGAGCAGGCGCCTTCAAACAGGTCCTCCAAGACTCGGGCATCGGCGACGCCATCGCCTCGGCCGCCAAAGGCGCACACATCAACGTGATCGTGCTGGGCTGGCTGATCGCCCTGCTGCTGTCCCTGACCACGGGTTCAGCCACGGTGGGCATCGTCTCCGCCACCGGCATCGTCGCCCCGCTGATCGGCAACCAAGGCGGCCTGGAAGCCTCCCTTCTCGTCATCGCGATCGGCGCCGGGTCCCTCGGCCTCAACTACGTCAACCACGCCGGGTTCTGGCTGGTGAAGGAGTCGTTCGGCATGGACCTCGCCCAGGCCGCAAAGACCCAGACCGCAGTGCAGACACTCGTCAGCGTTCTCGGACTGGCCATGGCACTGCTGCTGTCGGTGTTCGCCTGAACCTTGACCCGTAACCGCGGGCGCGGAATCAGGATTCGTTGCGGTATCCACCACGTCGTGGGAGTCGTCGAGAGCCGGATCGCGACTCCCACGGGGGCCCGCGGTCGTCGGGTGGATCACTTCATCGAACCGGTTCGGGGAAGTTAGCACCGTCAGTGTCGGCCAGCAATCCCCTGGACTATAAGAAATCAGGACCTTCTGCTCCGGGTGCGCGTTGTTCGCGCGGGGTGTTGACAGCCGTCGTGTCTGTTTCTACCTTCACTTCACGCGAACCGGTTCGACGGTCGGATCCGGGTCGCAGTTCCGTCCCTGCGCCTCACGCGCCGCTGAGTACTCTCTTCACTGAACTGCGGACCGGTTCGAGCAAGGAGTCACCCGTGAACATCGGTGAGATCGCCCGGCGGGCCGGTGTCTCGCGGAGCACCGTGTCCTACGCGCTGAGCGGCAAGCGCCCGGTCTCGGACGACACCCGCCGCAAGATCCAGGAGGTCATCGACGAGCTGGGCTACCGCCCCAACGCCAGCGCCCGCGCCCTCGCCAACGGCCGCACCAGCACCATCGGCCTGGTCTTCCCGCCGGCCGGCAACCACTACACCGGGATGCAGCTGGACTTCATCGGCAGTGTGGTGGAGGCCGCCGCGGCCCATGACTACGACGTCCTGCTCTCCCCGAGCGGCGTGGACAGCGACCGCTCCTTCCAGCGGCTGCTGGGGGAGCGGCGGGTCGACGGTGCGATCCTGATGGAGATCAGGCTGGAGGACGACCGGGTCGACCACCTGGCCGACCTGGGCTTTCCCTCCGTCGCCATCGGACGGACCGCCCATCCGGAGGGCGGCTGGTGGGTGGGCCTGGACCACACCGCGCTCGCCGCGGCCTGCGTGCATCATCTGGCGGATCTCGGCCACCGCCGGATCGCCTTCGTCAACCGTCCCAGGCAACTGGTGCGGGCCGGGTACGAGTCGGCCCACCGCGGTCTCGACGGCTTCACCAAGGCCGCGGCCGAGCGCGGGCTGACCGTGCGGACGTACTGCTGCGGGGACGACGCGGCATCCGGGCAGGCCTGCCTGGAGCAGATCCTGCACGACGATCCCGCCACCACCGGCCTGGTCACCCTCAACGAGGCCGCCCTGGGCGGTCTTTACCGGGGCCTGGCCCAGGCCGGCCGCCACGTGCCGCGCGACTTCTCCGTCACCGGGGTCGTGGCCGGCCGCTGGGCGGAGACGGTGACTCCGCAGCTCACCGCCGCCGACGTACCGGCCGAGGAGATGGGCCGACGCGCCGTCGACCTGCTCGTGGAACGGATCGACCACCCCGACGCGCCGCCCCGCCACCACCTCCTCGTACCCCCGATCTCCCTGCGCGCCAGCACCGGGCCCGTCTCCGCGCCCTGACCGCATCGGCGTCGTTCTCCTCATCTCACTTCACGTCACCGGACGCACGACCCGCTCGACAGCGCCGTTCGCCGCGCCCGTCTCGCCCGTCACCCCGTGCCTCGGCACCCTCATGCCCAGACCAAAGGAACCTCGCGATGAACAGCTCCTCCAGACAGCGCCGTCTGACCGCCGTGGCCGTCACCGCGCTCGCGGTGGCCGTCTCTGCCACCGCCTGCTCCTCCGGTTCCGGCAGCACCGACACCAAGGGCGCCGGCAGCGGCACGTACACCATCTGGGACCCGTACCCGCAGTTCGACAAGGCCTCGGCCTGGGCCAAGCTGCTCGACCAGTGCGGCACCAAGGCCGGCGTCAAGGTCAAGCGCACCGGCTTCGACACCAGCGACCTGGGCAACAAGACGCTCCTCGCCGCCCAGCAGGGCAACTCGCCCGACGTCCTTATCGTCGACAATCCCGTGGTGTCCACCCTCGCAGAGGCGGGCGTGCTCACCACCACCGCCGACAACAAGCTGGACACCTCAAAGGCCGACCCCAACCTGCTGGCGGCCGGGCAGTCGGGCGGCAAGACCTACGGCACACCCATCGGCGCCAACACCCTCGCCCTCTACTACAACAAGAAGGTTCTCAAGGCAGCCGGCGTGGACATCGCCTCGGTCAAGGACTGGGCTTCCCTGACGGCGGCCCTGGCGAAGGTCGAGAAGGCCGGCAAGAAGGGCATCACCTTCTCCGCGATCGGCACGGAAGAAGGCAGCTTCCAGTTCCTGCCCTGGTTCTGGGGATCGGGCGCCAAGCTGACCGAACTCGACTCCACCCAGGCCGTGTCCGCCCTCTCCCTGTGGAAGGACTGGCTGAAGAACGGCTACGCCCCCAACTCGGTGCTCAACAACACCCAGACCACCAGCTGGCAGGAGTTCGCCAGCGGCGACTACGCGTTCAGCGAGAACGGCACCTGGCAGCTCGCCAACGCCAAGAAGGCCGGCCTCGACTACGGCGTGCTGCCCATCCCCGGCAAGACCGGCGGCAACGCCGCGGCCCCCACCGGCGGCGAGTTCGTCACCATCCCGGTCCAGCAGGACACCGGCCGCTACGCCACCTCGCAGAAGCTGGTGGCCTGCCTGACCAGCGGCGACAACCTCTACACCACCGACACCACCCTGTCCTATGTGGCCCCGGTCGGCGCGATCCAGGACAAGCAGGTCGCCGCGAACCCCGAACTCAAGCCGTGGGTCGAGGCGGTGAAGTCGGCAAAGGGGCGCACCAGCGACGACCTGGGCACCAGGTACCCCAAGATCTCCGAGCAGATGTGGAAGGCCGTCCAGTCCGCCCTCAGCGGCTCCACGTCACCCAAGGACGCGCTGTCCGAGGCGCAGTCCGCCGCCAAGTAACCGGACCACAAGAGCCGTTGATGAATCACACGACACAGCTGCCGGACCACCGGTCCGCGCGCGTGCGGGGCGGGGTGGTGGATGCCGCCGCCCCGCTGCGGACCGGCAGCAGGAAGCGCCGCCGGCCCGCCCCCACCCAGTGGGCCGCCTGGGGATTCCTCGCCCCGGTGACCGCCTATCTCGCCCTCTTCTACGCCTATCCGCTCTACCGCAACCTCGACCTCAGCCTGCGCAACTACACCGTCCGCTCCTTCGTCCAGGGCGACGCCCCGTTCACCGGCCTGCGCAACTACCGCACCGTCTTCGACAACCCGACCTTCGCCCCCGCCCTGCTGCACACCGCCGTCTTCACCGCCGTGTGTCTGCTCTTCCAGTACGCCATCGGGCTCGCCCTCGCCGTCTTCTTCAACCAGCACTTCCGGCTCTCGGCCACCCTGCGCGCCCTGTTCCTCGTTCCCTGGCTGCTGCCGCTGATCGTGTCGGCCTCCACCTGGTCGTGGATGCTCAACAGCGACTCCGGCATCGTCAACGCCGCCCTGCACCCGCTCGGTATCGGCCCGGTGAACTGGCTGACCTCGCCGTCCTGGTCGCTCACCTCGGTGATCATCGCGAACATCTGGATCGGGGTCCCGTTCAACCTGGTCGTGCTCTACAGCGGACTGCAGTCCATCCCGGCGGGCCTGTACGAGGCCGCCGCCCTGGACGGGGCCGGAGCCTGGCGGCGCTTCTGGAGCATCACCTTCCCCCTGCTGCGGCCGGTGTCCGCCATCACCCTGCTCCTCGGCCTCGTCTACACGCTCAAGGTCTTCGACATCATCTGGATCATGACCAAGGGCGGCCCTGCGGACTCCTCCACGACCTTCGCCACCTGGTCCTACCAGCTCGGCTTCGGCAACCTGTTGCCCGCCTTCGGGCCGGGCGCGGCCGTCGGCAACCTGCTCGTGGTCGCCGCGCTGGTCTTCGGCCTGGTCTACGTCCGGGTGCAGCGGAAGCAGGCCCTGTCATGAGCCGCGGACGCAGGCGCGCATGGGCGAAGACCACGATCGGCCTCGTGCTGACCGCGATCATGCTGTTCCCGGTCTACTGGATGGTCAACGTCTCCTTCACCCGCGACCAGGACATGCGCAAGAGCCCGCCGGACCTGCTGCCCCTGCACGGCACGCTGGCCGGCTACCGCTCCGTCCTCGACGAGCAACTGCCCTACCTCGGCACCAGCCTCGTCATCGGCCTGGGCACCGTCGTACTGACCGTCGCCCTCTCCGCCCCCGCCGGCTACGCGCTGGCCAAACTGCGCCCGCGCGGCGGCGGCATCCTGAGCTTCGTCCTGCTGGCCGCCCAGATGATCCCCGGCATCATCATGGCGATGGGCTTCTACGCCATCTACCTCCAGCTCGGCCTGCTGCAGTCCGTTCCCGGCCTGATCGTCGCCGACTCCACCCTGGCCGTCCCCTTCGCGGTGCTGATCTTCACCGCCTTCATGTCGGGGATCCCGGGCGAACTGCTCCAGGCCGCACAGGTGGACGGAGCGCAGGCACTGCGCACCTTCTGGTCGGTCGTGCTGCCCATGAGCCGCAACGCCGTCGTCACCGTGTCCCTGTTCGCCTTCCTGTGGTCCTGGTCCGACTTCGTCCTCGCCAGCACCCTCGTCAACGGCGGCGCCCACGAGCCGATCACCCTCGGCATCTACCACTACATCGGCAACAACAACCAGCAGTGGAACGCCATCATGGCCACCGCCGTCGTCGCCTCGCTGCCCGCCGCAGTGATCCTCGTCCTGGCCCAGCGCTACGTCGCCGCCGGTGTGACCGCCGGCGCCGTCAAGGACTGAGCCCCCAACTCCTCTCCGCGACTGGCCGGTTGGCCAGTCGGCTGCTGCCCCCCTGCTCCAGAAACGAGTCACGCCACCATGACCGCCGCCCCGTCCGGCCCGGCCTTCTCCGTCCACGACATCCCGTTCAGCACGTACGGATCTTGGTTCGACATCTCGCCCGTGGTGGCGGAGATGACGTACGCCGAGGACCTCCACCTCGTCTCGCACCAGAACGGCATGCACGCCGTCCTGCGCCTGATCCCCTTGAGCACGGCGAAGGGCAACCGCGCGGAGACCCGCGTCGAGGCGACACCGGGCCTGCTCAGCTGGACCGGCGACAGTGGCCGCGTCGAGCTCGCCTTCGAGTCGCCGGACACCGTGCGCCTGCGGGGGAGCGGCCTGGGTTTCGGTGTCTTCGCCGCCGCGCCGACCCTGACCCCGTTCAGCGGAACGTACTTCTTCCACGACCCGGCGGCCGACGCGCACGTGTTCACCTCGTACGAGACCGGACGCCGATACCGCGTCACCGTGGTGTCCGGCACTCTCGCGGACACCACCGGATCCCAGGCCCTGGGCGACGGCGACCGCGGACTCACCGTGACCGGGGAGGCCGACGGAACCTGGGAGATCGCGATCGAGGAACTTGACACCTCCCGCCCGCCCTACGCCTCCTCGGCGGCCTTCGGCGAGATCGTGCAGTCCGCGCGGCGTTCGTTCGCCGCCTTCGTCGACGCTGTGGCCCCCTGGCGTTCGACCGCCACTCCGGCCGCCGAACTGGCCGCCTACGTGGTCTGGTCGGCGACCGTGCGGCCGGCCGGCCTGGTCACCCGGCCCGCCGTGCTGATGTCCAAGCACTGGATGGACAAGGTCTGGAGCTGGGACCACTGCTTCAACGCCCTGGCCCTGGCGCCCGGTTGCCCCGAGCTGGCGCTGGACCAGTTCGCCCTGCCCTTCGACCACCAGGACGCCGGCGGCGCCCTGCCCGACTCGGTCACGCACTCCGAGGTGCTGTACAACTTCGTCAAGCCGCCCATCCACGGCTGGGCCTTCGCTCACCTGCGCCGCCGGCTGCCCACGCCCCCCGATCATGACCAACTGGCCGAGGTGTACGCCAGGTTGGAGCGCTGGACCCTCTTCTGGCTCACCGCGCGACGGGCCCCCGGCGCCGAACTGGCCCACTATCAGCACGGCAACGACAGCGGATGGGACAACGCCACCGCCTTCGATCCCGAGCGGGTGGTCGTCACTGCCGACCTGTCCGCCTTCCTCGTGCTCCAGATGAGGGAACTCGCCGGACTGGCCGGGGAACTGGGCAGGCCCGACGACGCACGCCGTTGGGCCGCCGCAGCCGAGGTGACACAGACCGCGCTGTTCGACCAGCTCTGGGCCGGTGACCGGTTCGTCACGCGGTCGGCCGCCACCGAGGACACCTGGAGCAGCGCCAGCCTCCTGGACCTGATGCCCATCGTGCTGGGTGAGCACCTGCCCGGCGAGATCGGCAGCGCGCTGGCCGATCGCATCAAGGCACACCTGACCCCGTACGGCCTGGCCACCGAGCTGACCACCTCACCCCACTACCTCGCCGACGGCTACTGGCGCGGCCCGGTCTGGGCCCCCGCCACCGTCCTCGTCGAGGACGGCCTGCGCCGCGCCGGCCACCAGCGGCTCGCGGACGACATCAGCGCCCGCTTCCGCGCCCTGTGCGAGGCCCACGGCTTCGCCGAGAACTTCGACGCGCTCACCGGCACGGGCCTGCGCGACCGTGCCTACACCTGGACCGCCAGCAGCTACCTGCTCCTCGCGGCGGCGTACGCCCGCCGAGACGGCCATTAGCCGGCCGCCTTGCACGCAGCCCCGGGGCCGGACCCGTCCCACCGGGCGCCCGGTGACCGGGGTCGGCGACAGCCGGACCGACTTCTCCAAGAAGGACGGCCGCCACGGCGTGAACGGGAAAGGTCCTGGCCGATCCCACGGGCAAGCTGCGGTGGATCTCGCCGGCACGGCCAGGCCACACCTGCAATTACCCGGCACAAGAATGCGTCAGATCGTGCTCCGAACCGGGTGAGGTGTTGGCAACTCCCCTTTATTCCGGATGACTTCGTTCGGAAATCCCCGCGGGGTGGAGTTGGTCTCCACAGACAGCGGCGAGGTGTCAACACCTCGGCGCCCGGCATGGAGGATGTCATGCCCGAAATGTATTTCCATGTGCGCTGGCCCGACGGCGTGACGCAGCGCTGCTATTCCCCCTCCACGGTAGTCGAGGACTATTTCGTTCCCGGCGGCCAGTACGCACTTGCGGATTTCGTCCAGCGCAGCCGTACGGCACTCGGTATCGCCGGGGAGCGCGTGAAGGAGAAGTTCGGGTTCTTCTGCACCGGCGCCGCCGAGCAGCTCGCGCAGATCGAGCGGACCGCCGCAGCGTACGCCGCCGTCAGCGATGCCAGGGTCACGGTCGAATCCCTCACCGGCGCCGACCGGAGCACGCGGTGAGCGCGGCTCCAGCGATACGGCCGGCCGGCGCCCTGCCCTCCAGCCTGAAGAGCAGGGGAGGTGCCCCCGTCCCGGTAGTCGTGGTCGGCGGCGGTCAGGCGGGTCTGTCGATGAGTTACTGCCTCGGCCGGCGTGGTGTCGAGCACCTTGTCATCGAGGCGAACCAGGTCGGGCACGAGTGGCGCGAGCGCCGCTGGGACTCCTTCTGCCTGGTGACCCCCAACTGGCAGTGCAGGCTGCCTGGTTATCCGTATCAGGGCGACGATCCGGACGGGTTCATGGTCCGTGACGAGATCGTCCGGTACCTGGAGGACTATGTGGCCTTCTTCCGGTCGCCGCTGGTGGAGGGGGTGACGGTCACCCGGCTGCGGCGCTCGCCGAGCGGGGTGTTCGAACTCTCCACCAGTGCTGGGGATTTGACCGCAGAGCAGGTGGTGGTCGCCACCGGCCCCTACCACACGCCGTCCGTCCCGCCGATGGCCCAGCGACTGCCCGACCGCGTCACCCAGGTGCACTCCTCCCGCTACCGCAGGCCCGAGCAGCTCCCCGAGGGCGCCGTCCTCGTGGTCGGCACCGGCCAGTCCGGCTGCCAGATCGCCGAGGACCTCCATCTCGCCGGGCGCCAGGTGCACCTGGCCGTCGGCAGCGCCCCTCGTGTGGCCCGCTTCTACCGCGGCCGCGACTGCGTGGCCTGGCTCGACGACATGGGCCACTACACCAAGTCCATCGACGCGTTCGACGACGCCGACGCCGTGCGTATGCGGGTCAACCACTATGTCACCGGACGCGACGGCGGCCGCGACATCGACCTGCGCGCCTTCGCCCGCGACGGCATGCGGCTGTACGGGCGGCTGACCGCAATCACGGGTACCGGTCTGGAGTTCGCCGACGACCTGAAGGTGAACCTCGACCACGCCGACGCCGTCGCCGAGGGCATCAAGGACGCCATCGACGCCCACATCGCCGCGCACGGCATCGACGCCCCGACCGAGCCCCGGTACGTCCCGGTGTGGGAGCCGAACGAGCAGCCGCGCGAACTGGACCTGGAGGCCGCCGGCATCACCTCGGTGATCTGGTCGACGGGCTTCAGGCGCGACCACCGGTGGATCGAGGCACCCGTCTTCGACGGCCGCGGCTACCCGATGCACTGGCGCGGCGCCACCAGCACGCCCGGCCTGCACTTCCTCGGTCTGCCCTGGCAGTACTCGTGGGGCTCGGGCCGCTTCGAGGCGGTGGGCCGGGACGCCGAGTTCCTCGCGGACCACATCGACGCCTCGCGCCGCCTGGCCGACGTGTGCGGCACGCTCACCGGAGCCCCCAGCGAACTCGCCTCCGCCCTCCCGATCGGCTGAGGAACCACACCATGGTCCACGACGCACACCGCCACATCGGTGTCCTGCCGGCCTATCCCTTCTACGGCGGCCCACCGGTCAACCCGGACACCACCGCCCGCGCCACCGTCAAGCAGCTCATCGCCGACCTGGACGCGGAGGGCACCGAACGGGCTCTGGTCATCCCCAACTACGGCGTCCCGGACCCCGCGATCGCCTTCTCCTTCAACGAACTGGCACTGGAGGCCGCGCAGAGCGACGACCGGATCCGTGCCGGGCTGTGGGTGTCCCCGCGCCCGGAGGACGCCCAACGCACCACAGCGGCGCTGAAGTTGGCGGGCGAGCCCGGGGTCAAGGCCCTCAAGCTGAGCTTCCTGCTGGGCGGCCGCCCCACGGATCCCGCCTGCCGCCCCCAGCTGGACCGCATCTTCGCCGAGGCCGCCCGGCACGGCCTCGTCGTCCATGTGCACACCTCTCCCGGCGCCGCCTCCGACATCGACGAGGTCGGCCATCTCGTCGACTGGTACGCCGGTCAAGTGCCCGTCCATCTGGTGCACTTCGGCGGCGGGATGAGCGGCCACATCAAGCTCGTCGGCTCCCGGTTCTTCGACTGGATCAGCGCCGGCAAGCGCGTCTACACCGATCTCTCCTGGGCCATCGGCTTCACTCCCCGCTGGCTGGCCCAGGAGATCGAACGCCGCGGCATCGGCCACGACCGGGTGCTCTTCGCCAGCGACCAGCCGTGGGGCGACTTCACCGGCGAGTACGCCCGCCTCACCGAAGCCACCGGCGGCGGCGAACTGGGCGACCTGGTCTTCCGGGACACGTTCGCCGCGCTTTACGACTGACCGCCCCCTCACTCCCTTCCCGTCCGCACAAGGAGACAGCCATGTCCGAATCCGTCGTCACCGCCGAACTCTCCGACGTCGAGCAGAAGTCCCTCGACGAGATCCCGCACCCCTCGCTGCCCGAGGGCACCAGCATCTACGGCTCCACCAAGGTCTTCCCCGACTATCAGGCCGAGAACGGAGAGACGTACTTCACCCTCGTCCACGGCATCGCCCACGAGTCCTCGGTCTCCTTCGTCGCCGTCCTCCAGGCCACCCGCGCCCTGCGCAAGGGCTTCGAGACCGCGATCTACTTCTACGGGCCCGGCTCCCTCAACTGCCTCGCCACCCGCGGCTTCCCGACCACCGGCAACTCCGCCTTCCCCGGCGAGCACAACATCAACAACCAGCTCAAGACGTTCATCGCCGAGGGCGGCAAGGTCTACTGCTGCCGCTTCGGCCTCTCCCTGCACGGCGCCCGCGAGGAGGACCTCATCGAGGGCGTCATCCCCACCCACCCCCTGGACGTCCAGGACGCGCTGATCCACTACGCGCGCAAGGGCGCCATCATCAACTCCACCTACCAGCTGTAGGGAGGACGACGTGAGCGTTGGCACCGGTGACAGCGGTACGGCGGTGGATGTGCGGATCATGACCCGTGCCGAACTCGCCCTGCGCGGCGTCGCGGCGGACGCGCCCGTGCGGCGGCCGGACGGCGCGGGCCCCAGCGACGACGGACACGTCCTCGTCGACGGTGCCAACGCCGCCCTTCCCCGCAACCCCCACAGTCCCTACTCCGTGCGCGACGGCAAGGTGTGGCTCGGTGACGAGGACACCGGAATCACCTTCACACCCGTCCGGCGACCGCAGTTCTACGACCTGACCACCGCCGACGGCATCCGCTACGAGCAGATCGCCCGCCTGCACGGCTCCGATGTCCTGGCCACCACCGTCGTGCAGACCTGCATCCGCTACGCCGAATCCGACCGCTGCCGCTTCTGCACCATCGAGGAGTCCCTGCGCTCGGGCGCCACCGTGGCCGCCAAGACCCCGGCGCAGCTCGCCGAGGTCGCCGAGGCCGCCGTACGGCTCGACGGCGTGAAGCAGATGGTGATGACCACCGGCACCACCACCGGGCCGGACCGCGGCGCCCGCAACCTCGTGCGGTCGGTGCGGGCTGTGCTGGCGGCCGTGCCCGGTCTGCCGATCCAGGTGCAGTGCGAACCGCCCGGCGACCTGGCCTGGATCCGCGCCCTGCACGACGCCGGTGCCACCGCCATCGGCATCCACGTCGAGTCCCTCGACGACGAGGTGCGCCGACGCTGGATGCCCGGCAAGTCGACGGTCCCGCTGGCCGAGTACGAGGCGGCGTGGGACGAGGCGGTGCGCGTCTTCGGACCGAACCGCGTCTCCACCTACCTCCTCGTCGGGCTGGGCGAGGATCCCGACGAACTCGTCGCCGGGGCGGGCAGGCTGATCGACCGGGGGGTGTACCCGTTCGTCGTCCCCTTCCGCCCGATGAGCGGCACCCTCGCCGCCCGCGACGGCGTCGGGTCACCCACCGCGGAACTCCTCAGGTACGTCACCGAAGGCGTCGCCGCGAAGCTGCGCGCCGCCGGTATGAGCGGCGCGGACCAGAAGGCCGGCTGTGCGGCCTGCGGCGCATGCAGTGTGCTCCAGGCAGCGGGCGGGTGAGCGCCGTGTACCTCGACGGTTCCGTCATCGTGCCGGCCGTGGACCCTCCGCAGGACATCCTGGCCCTGCTGGGCGACCGCAGCACGCTCGCGCGCCGGCCCGCCTTCCGCATCGAGGAGGCGGACGGCACGGCGGACGCGGCCGCCTACCGGGAGCTGCGCCGCGCCGCCTTCGTCCAGGAGCAGGGGCTCTTCGCCCGTCACGACCTGGACGACCGCGACACCGACCCCCGGACCGTCGTCCTGGTCGCGAAGGACCCGCAGGGCACCGTGGTCGGCGGGGTGCGCCTCTGCCCGGTCGACCACGGCCCCGACCTCGGCTGGTGGCAGGGCGGCCGCCTGGTCGTCGCCCGCCGGGCCCGTGGCCCGCACGGCATCGGTGCGGCGCTCGTGCGGGCCGCCTGCGCCCGGGCGGAGGCGGAGGGCGCGCTGCGGTTCGACGCGACCGTCCAGGCCCGCAACGAGGTGCTGTTCCGGCGGCTCGGCTGGCAGCGGGTGCGGGACACGACGGTCGCGGGCGCACCGCACGTCCTGATGCGCTGGCCGATCGGCCGCATCGCGATACGGACGGCGGACGCCAAGGCCGCCTTGGGGCCGCTACTGGCGCCGCTGCGTGAGACCGCGGTTCGCGCCGCCGCCCAGGACCCGGTCGGCGGGGCCCTGCGCACGGCGGCGCGGACCGCGCTCGGAGGAACCGGCTTCGTCGGTGACGACGGCGCGCCCGTCCCCGGCACCGACGTGATCGCGGCGTGCGACGCGATCGTGCCGTCCATGGTCGAACGGGACCCCGAGTGGGCGGGCTGGTGCGCGGTCCTGGTGAACGTCAACGACCTCGCGGCGATGGGCGCCGCACCGCTCGGGCTGCTGGACGCGGTGGGCGCCCGCGACGCCGCGCACGCCGCCCGGATCCTGGCCGGACTGGCCCGGGCGGCACAGGCGTACGACGTCCCGGTGCTCGGCGGGCACACCCAGCTCGGCGTCCCGGCCGCCCTGTCGGTGACCGCGCTCGGCCGCACAAACCGGCCGGTGCCGGGCGGCGGGGGCCGCCCCGGACACGCCGTACGGCTCACCGCCGACCTCGGCGGGAGCTGGCGCCCGGGCTACCGGGGCCGCCAGTGGGACTCGACCAGCCACCGCCGTACGGACGAACTGCGCACGATGACCGGCGCGGTGGCCGCCGTACGGCCCGCCGCCGCCAAGGACGTGTCGATGGCGGGCATCGCCGGCACCCTCGGCATGCTCGCCGAGGCGAGCGGCTGCCGCGCGGTGCTCGACGTGGCCGCCGTGCCCCGGCCGAGCGCCGCGACCGTGGGGGACTGGCTCACCTGTTTCCCGGGCTTCGCGATGCTCACGGCCGACAGGCCGGACGCACCGCCCCTGCCCGCCGGACCCGCCACGGGTGCGGTGTGCGGGGAGCTCACCAGAGGAGAAGGCGTCGGGCTGCGCTGGCCCGACGGAGAGATCACCGAAGCGGTCATGTCCACCGTGACCGGGATGGGAACGGCATGACCACCCTGCGCATGGCCGCCGTCGCCGCCGAGTTCGGCCGCGATCTGGAGGAGGACTTCCAGATCGCCGAACGGCTGATCAAGGAAGCCCGGGAGGAGGGCGTACGCCTGCTGGCGCTGCCCGAGGCCTGCCTCGGCGGGTATCTGCTCAGCCTCGACGACTCCGCCGAACTCGACGAGGGCCCGCCCGCGCTCGCCCTCGACGGCCCCGAGATCCGCCGACTGGCCGCCCTGGCAGGGGAGATGACGGTCGTCGCCGGATACTGCGAAGCGGCCGGGGAAGCCCGCTACAACAGCGTCGTCTGCGTCACCGGCGACGGCGTCCTCGGCAACCACCGCAAGGTCCACCAGCCACTCGGCGAGGACGCCAGCTACGCCTCCGGGGACCGCTTCCACGCCTTCGACACGCCGGTCGGCCGGATCGGCATGATGATCTGCTACGACAAGGCGTTCCCGGAGTCCGCCCGCGCGCTCGCGCTCGACGGCGCCGCGATCGGGGTCTGCGTCTCCGCGTGGCCGGGATCCCGGACCAACGCGGCCGCCAGCCTCGAAGAGGACCGCTGGAAACGCCGCTTCGACCTGTTCGACCGGGCCCGCGCGCTGGAGAACCAGATCGTGTGGCTGTCGGCCAACCAGGCGGGCACGTTCGGGTCGCTACGCTTCGTCGGCAGCGCCAAGGTCGTCGACCCCGGCGGCGAGATCCTCGCCGACACGGGCGTCGCCGCCGGCGTCGCCGTCGCCGAACTGGACGTCGTACAGGCACTGGAGACCGCCCGCCGGTCGATGGGACACCTGCGCGACCGGCGGCCCGAGACCTACGACCTACCCACAGGAGCAGTCAGCGCATGAGCACGATCCGGATCGCGGCCGCGGCCGCCCACTTCGGCCGCGACCTGGAGTTCGACCTGGCCCGCATCGCCAAGCTCATCGACGACGCGCGCGCCTCCGGCGCCGGTCTGCTGGTCCTGCCCGACGCCGCGCTCGGCGGCTACCTGGCCGACCTGCGCCACCCCGACCCGGACGCTCTGCCGCCGGCCCTGAAGCCGGACGATCCGCTGATCCTCCAAGTCGCCCGTCTGGCCGCCGAGATGGTGGTCTGCCTCGGCTACTGCGAGGACGGTGGCGACGAACGCTACAACGCCGCGGTCTGCGTCAGCGGCGACGGTGTCCTCGGCCGCCACCGCAAGGTCCATCTGCCGGCCGGCGAGGTCGCCGCCTACGCGCCCGGTGACCGCTTCGACGCCTTCGACACCCCCGTCGGCCGCATCGGCATGCTCATCGACTACGACAAGACCTTTCCCGAGTCGGCCCGCTCGCTGGCCCTGGACGGCGCGGAGATCCTGGCCTGCCTCTCCGCCTGGCCCACGTCCCTCACCAACCGCGCCCCGCGCATGGCCCAGGACCGCCAGGCCAGGCTCTTCGACCTGTACGACCAGGCCCGCGCCGCCGAGAACCAGCTCGTCCTCGCCTCCTCCAACCAGACCGGCTCCATGGGAGGCATGCGGTTCCTCGGCCAGTCCAAGGTGGTCGGCCCGGGCGGTGACATCCTCGCCCGCACCTGGGCCAAGGCCGGCCTGGCGGTCGCCGAGATCGACGTCGCCGAGGAGATCGACCGCGCCCGGCGCATCCTGCGCCACCTCGACGAACGCCGGCCCGACGCCTACCGGGAGAACCCGTCGTGAAGATCGCGCTGCTGAGCTACTCCACCAAGCCGCGCGGCGGCGTCGTCCACACCCTCGCCCTCGCCGAGGCGCTCGCCGCAGCCGGGCAGGACGTCACCGTGTGGACGCTGGGTCGCGGCGGCGACGCGGGCTTCTTCCGGCCGGTCGACCCCGCCGTACGGCTGCGGATCGTGCCGTTCCCGGACGGCCCGCCGGAGGAGTCCGTCGGCGAGCGGATCCTGCGCTCCATCACCGTCCTGGGCGGGGCATTCGAGCCCTTCGCGGCGGCGTACGACATCGTCCACGCCCAGGACTGCATCAGCGCCAACGCGGTCGGCGGCCGCTGCATCCGCACGGTCCACCACATCGACCACTTCACCACCCCCGAACTGGCCGTCTGCCACGAGCGAGCCATCGTCGAACCGTACGCGCACATCTGCGTGTCGGCGGCCGTCGCCACGGAACTGTCCGACGGCTGGGGCATCAAGGCGGTGGTCATCCCCAATGGAGTGGCCTACGACCGTTTCGCCACCACCGAGCCGGCCGCCCGCGCGAACTGGCGTGCCCGTCTGGGCCGTTACGTCCTGACCGTCGGCGGCATCGAGCCGCGCAAGGGCTCGCTGGACCTGTTGGAGGCGTACGCGCTGCTGCGCTGCGCACACCCGGACGTACGACTGGTGATCGCGGGCGGTGAGACCCTCTTCGACTACCGCGACTACCGAGCCCGCTGGGAGGCACGGGCAGCCGAACTCCGGGTGGAACCGGTCGTGTTGGGCCAGGTCGCCGAGGACGAACTGCCGCCCCTGGTGGCCGCCGCCTCCGCCTTCGCCTTCCCGTCCGTCAAGGAGGGCTTCGGACTCGCCGCGATGGAGGCACTGGCCGCGGGAGTTCCGCTGGTCGTACGCGATCTGCCCGTATTGCGCGAGGTGTTCGACAGCGCCGCGCGTTTCGCGACCACCCACCAGGACCTGGCCGCCGAGCTCGGCGCCGCGCTCGCGGACGACACCCCCGAGCGGCGGGCAAGGGGCCGTCGACTCGCCGCCCGCCACACCTGGGCCACGGCTGCGGAACGCCACCTGGCGTTCTACGTCTCGTGGCTGAGGGGCGCCGACGATCCCGGGCGCACCTGACGGGAGGTTCGCGTACGCAGCGGCTGCGGACTCCTCGTTTGAGAGGATCGAGGCATCGCGGACTCATCTATGCAGATCAATGCCCTCACCGTCGATGCCACGGACCCCGAGCGGCTGGCTGCTTTCTGGTCCGAGCTGCTCGGCAGGCCGGTCTGGGCTTTCAGCGGACTGCCGACCCCGAATCCGGCGAACTCGGAGACGCGTCCTTGATCGGTAGTGGTCCGGTACGGAAGAGTCGGCTGATCGGTCGGTGAAGGCTGTATCGCGCCGAAGGTGTACGCGGACCTCTGGTGAACGGCCCGCAGAGGCGTGCCGCAGCCACGGAGCCCGAGCCCGTCCTAGCACCTGCGAGCGTAAGGGGGCACGGGGCAGGCGCTACGAGCACTTCGACGCCCGTGACGAGGGCTGGACGAAGGTGGTGCTACATCCCGACGGCCACGCAGTGCCGGGCATCGGCGGTCGGCTGCCTCCGGCATTGCAGCGGGCTTCGCGCGGGCCCTGGGCGTGGACGACCCAGCCCGGCACCGATGACGGGACGCTGGTGCTGCATGCGCTGCGCCGTCGGACGAGGTCCGCGCCCCGACTGTCGTCCACACGCCGACGGTTGAGGAGACCAACGACGAGATCGACGGCGCTGTCGCCCTCCTGCCAGCCATGGCTGTCGACGACCTCACCAGCCGCGATTTCCGCGACCATCACACGGCGGCACCGCCGACTCCCTCTCCCAGAGCAAAGTGCCTCCGATGGTGGCGGGAACAAGGACCTCGGCAATCCTCATGCTCGCTGGTCTGAGGCACTTCCTGCCTTCGCGGCCACCAGCCGGACAGCGCCGAAGGGGCGGCATGGGACGCGACCCCGCACAGCCCCGCGCTGCCGGGTCCTGGTGGCGAGCGACGACCACGGCGAGGGCCTGACGGCCGGGGCGGGAGATCCGGCGTTAATCGGCGTCAGGCCGGAAGGGCCGCGAGTCGTCGTTTGTCGTGGGGGGAGAAACGCCGGTCCAGACGCTGTTGCAGGCGTTTGCGGGCCGCGTCGCAGTGCCCTGCCGAGACCAGTGCGTAAAGCAGGGTCTCCTCGATGACCTCGCGTTGAGCGGCGCTGCCGCCGACGCGGGGGAGAGCGGGCAGGAGACGCTCCAGCCGCCGTGCCGCCAGGGACCACGCCTCCTCCACGACGCTTTCGAACGCCTCGCACAATGGGGCGATGACCTGCTGCTGCGCGAGGTCGGCCGTCCGCGCGTGGGAGCGCAGGCGCCGCAGTCCCGGCAGGTCGCCCGCGGCGGTGAGGGCGATCGCCGCGTGCAGGGCGGTGAAGGCGGTGGCGGGGCGTTCGAACGCGTCGGCGGCGACCGCGTCCACGACTTCGGTGATGGGTAACCGCCCCTGCCAGCAACCGGCCAGCCACGCCCGCCACAGCAGGGAGCCGGAGTCGACGAGCGCGCGCACCCCCGTGACCTTGCCGGGCGCCAACTGGGCCGCCCACCTGCGCCGTACGGCCGCGCTGTCGTCAAGGGCCAGCTCGTGCAGGGCGGCGTGCCAGGAGAAGTGAGCGCGGTGGCTGCCCCCGCGGCCGTGGCCGGCGAGCCAGTCGTCCAGCCTGCCGCGTCCTGTTGCGTGATCGCCCTGTTCGTAGTGCACGTGGGCGAGCGCGTGCATGGCGTGGCCCGCGTCGGGTTGCGCGGCCAGTGCCTGCTCGGCCAGTTGACCGGCCTCGTCGAAATGCCCCGTCTCCTGCCGTACGAAGGCGAGCAGGGAGGTGTGGAACCAGTGTCCCGCGTGGGCCGGCGCGGTGCGCTCCACCACACGTCGGGCGACGCCGTTGTGGGCGTCGTGCAGTCCGGCGAACGAGATGGTGGGGACCGCGGCGGCGAGGGCGAGCCGGTCGCCGGGGAAGTCGTCGAGGTAGCGCAGCAGGGCGGCGTCGGCCTCGGGGGCCCGGCCGCTGACGCGCGTGAGCACCATGTCGACGAAGGCGCGCTCGCGGTCGTCGGCTCGCTCGCCGGCGCACCTGCGCGCCTGTGCCAGGGCGCGGGAGATGTCCACGTCGGCACCGCTCTCGTAACCGATCAGGGCGAGAGCGGCGTGGGCGACGGCGAAGCCCGGGTCGAGTGCCGTGGCGCGGCGGAACGCCCGCTCGGCGCCCGCCTGCACCTTGAGCACGCGCTCGGTTCCCGAGCGGTACGCGGCTGCGGCAGCGGAGTGGGTGGTGAGGGCGAGCCCGCCGCCGTCCGTGGGGCGTCTGCGGGCGCGGCGGCCCGGTGTGCCGGTCGCGTGGCTGAAGGCGGGCAGGGCGAGCACTTGGTCGGCCACCGTCACGGCCTGGGCACGGATCTCGGGGATCGCGGTGGTCTCCCACAGTTCGCCCCGGCGCGGCGCGCCCAGCGTCCACAGGGGGTGACGGGGGTGCCCGGCCGCATCGCAGAGCCGCCCGCCGCGGGTTGCCACACCGATGCCCAGGGGACCCGGCACCGCCAGGCCGTGCCGCCGCAGGTTGCGCCACAGCACATCGGTGGAGTCCGTCAGGGACAGGCCCGCTCCGGTGCAGTCGATGATCCAGCCCGCGGTGAGCCGGTGGCCGTCGCTGAGGTCGACAGCCCAGGTGGTGGAGGTGCGGCGGTGGGCGTCGGTGACCTCGGCGCGGCGGGTGCGCAGGCGCCGGGTGCGCAGCATGCGGGCCAGTGCTTCCGAGGTCGTCGGCGGCATGCGGTGGCGGTGTGTGTTCCAGAGGGCAGCGTCGTGCCGCAGGAACTCGGCGCGTTCCTCGGGGGACAGGGAAGCCCACAGGCGTGCGGTGTGGGGGCGCAGTCCGTCCACCGCGGGGCGCCAGTCGCCCTGGGTGCGCCGCACCCGGCTGACATGGCGGTACACGGCGGTGCGCAGCGCGCGCAGGCCGAGGTCCGCGGGGAGGTCGCCGACGTCCGCCGGGGGCAGGGCGGTGACCAGGTGTGCCTGGGGGAGCAGGCCGGTGCGGGAGATCGCGTGCACGGTGCGGCCGGGTCGCTCCAGGTGCAGTGCCACGTCCACGGCGGTCAGCCCGGTGCCCACGAGCAGGACGTCGTCCGTGCACCCGGGGGCGGCGGGGGCGTCCAGGGCGCCGGGCGCCCAGGGGTCGGGGACGAAGCGGTCGCTGCTGTGCAGGGTGACGGGCAGGCGGGCGGCGGACAGGGACGTGGGGCCGACGGCGAGCACCACCCCGTCCGCCTCGACGGTGGTGCCGTCGGCCATCCGCAGCCAGGCCGTGCGGCCGCTGACGCGGCAGTCGGTCACCCGGGTACGCAGTCGCCGGATCGCGGCGGTGCCGTGGGCGGCGATGATGGCCTGGCCCAGGATGTCCGCGAGGTAGGCGCCGTAGCGGTGGCGGGGCACGAAGTCGGCCGCGGTGACGGTGGGCTGGCCGTGGCGGCACAGCCAGCGCACGAAGTGACCGGGGTCGTCCGGATAGCAGCTCATGCCTCCGGCGGGCACGTTCAGCAGGTGCCGCGGATCACGCGTGGCGTAGGCCCGGCCGCGGCCCGCTTCGGGCGCCGGGTCGATCAGCAGGATGTCGAGCGGGAGGTGCCGGCGTACGGCGATCTCGCAGAGCTGGAGGGCGACCAGTGTGCCGGCCGCGCCCATCCCTACGACGGCCACGGATCCGCGGGTGACGGATGCGGAAGACCTCATACTGCCTCCGGTCGGTGCGATGGGGCCTCGTACGGTGCCGGGCGCGGTGGCGTCGGCGAAGGCTTCGACGGAGAGACGGATCCGGCGGCGGAGGCCCGGTTGCGGGAGGCGAGGCGGGCTGGGCCGGCGCCGGTAGGCGGTAGTTCACCATTTTCATGAACTACCGGCAACAAGCGTGGGCGCGTACGAGGGAGGCACGTTTCGCCGAGGTGCGGACGTGTGAGAGGTTCGGCGCATGCGGATCTCGGCGAGGGCGGATTACGCGGTGCGTGCCATGGCGGAGCTTGCGGCCGGTGCCGGTACGCCGCTGACGGCCGAGCAGGTCGCTGCCCGGCAGGACATCCCGGTGCGGTTCCTGTTCGAAGTGCTGCGCGCCCTGCGGATGGCCCATCTCGTGCGCAGTGTGCGGGGCCCGCGCGGCGGATACGTGCTGGCCGCGCCGGCGGAGGAGATCAGCCTGGCCGCGGTGATCCGGGCGGTGGACGGTCCCCTGGCCAAGGTGCGCGATCTCAGTCTGAGCGGCCTGCGGTACCCGGGCGCCGCGGCGGCGCTGCCCGATGTGTGGCGGGCCGTGCGGGCCAGTCTGCGTCAGGTGCTGGAGACCACCACGTGTGCCGATCTCGCCCGGGGTGAGCTGCCGGACCTCGTACGGCACCGGGCGCAGGAGTACTCCGCCCGGGAGCCCGGGCCCGGGTGAGAGGTCCCGGCGCGTGTTCGAGGGAGGAATGCTCCCGGATGAACGGTGGCGGGCGTGGTGGGGGCGGCCCCAGTATGTGGCTCGTGTCCAGGACGCCGTGAGCAGGCGCCCGCCCTGTCCGGGCCCGTCGCGTCGCGGACACATGGGAGCATCGACGCCCGCCGAGACAAGGGAGGTTGAGGGATGGCCTGGCGGTCACGCACCTCTCCGCAACCTGCCGCGGAGGCGGCGGCCGAGGAGAGGCGTCCCCCCGGTCTGGTGGTCGGCTGCCGGCTCACCGTCATCGTCCCCGGCGGCACGACCTGGAACCACAAGCCGCTGTACTGCGAGATCGTCCGCCGGGCGAAGGTCCATGGGCTGGCCAACACCGCCGTGTTCCACGCCATGGAGGGGTTCGGCCAGGACGGGGTCATTCACACCACGCGGAGTCTCTCCCTGACCGACCGGCTGCCGCTGTGGGTCATCGCGGTGGACGAGGAAGTCAAGATCCTCAGCTTCCTGCCGGAGGTCGCGGCGTTCAGCGGTGTCGAATCCATAGTGCTCGACCAGGTGCGGCAGTTCACGCTGCGGTGAAGCGGCCGGCTGCGGCTCACGCCTCGTGCGGGGCCGTACCCGGCTCAGCAGGCCCCGCGGCCGGCTTGCGGCCGGCCGCGGGGCTGTCCAGGGACACCAGGCGCCACACCGGCAGGACCCCGGCCGACAGCAGTGCGGCGCCCAGAAAGTCGGGGGCGGCCAGACCGAAGTGCTGGGCCGTGATGCCGCCCAGCAGCGCTCCCACGGGCAACGCCACGACGTTGAGGGTGTGGTTGGCCGCGAGGACGCGTCCGCGCAGGTCCTCGGGGACGCGCTGCTGAAGGACGGTGGTCTCGTTGGCGTTCCACACCATGAACCCGCAGTACACCACCCCCAGCAGCAGGGCGGCGACACGGTAGTCCGGGCAGACGGCCAGCAGTGCCACCCCCGTCGCACAGGCCAGCAGGCTGCAGCCGAGTGCACGGGGTGTTCCCAGCGCCCGGGTGACCCGGGCCGCGACCAGCCCGCCGAGCAGCCCGCCCACCCCGGAGCCGGCCATCACCACCCCGTACCGGTCGACGGGTGTGTGCATGGCCCGTGTCAACTGCAGCACGAGGGTGCTGCCGTAGACGGCCATGCCGAGGCTGCTGACCCACGCGGCGCCGCACACGGTCCGCACCTGCCTGTCCCGGCCGAGCCAGCCGAGGCCCTCCGCGACCTCCTGGCGCAACGGCCGCGCCGGGCGGCGGTGGCCGACCCGTGCCCCGGAGGGTGCCGGTAGGCGCAGGCGCAGTACGAGGGCGGCGGCAGCCAGGAAGCTGGCGGCGTCCAGCACGAAGGGGAGGGAAGGGGCCGCCCCGAAGAGTGTGGCCGCGACAGTCGCGCCGATGAGGGTTTCGGCGATGGTGCGCGCCACGCTGAGGCGGCCGTTGGCGACCATGAGTTCGTCGGCCGGCACCACGGAGGGCAGCATCGACGACGAGGCGCTGTCGAACAGCGTCTGCAGGCACGACAAGGCGAAGCCGACCAGCATCAGAGCGCCGATGCCGGCGTGTCCGGTGGCCACGAGGACCGCGAGGACGCAGCCCACGGTGCCGCGCAGGAGGTCGGTGACCCACATCGCGGTCTGCCGGTCCACCCGGTCGGCCAACGCTCCGCCCACCATGCCGAACAGCAGCCAGGGCAGGTAGTTGACGACCGACACGAGGGACAGCAGGAAGGGGGAGGAGGTCAGACTCGCCGCCAGCAGGGGGACGGCGGTCTTGCGCAGCCCGTCGCCGAAGCGGGAGACCACCGTCGCCGACCACAGGATCCGGAAGGCACCGTGCCACGTCCGCCCCGTGTTCCTGCGGTGGCGCTCTCGCTCGTCGAGCATCGAAAGTTCATGCCTCCAGGGCGACAGCCAGTGCCTCGGCCGCGATGCCGCTGGCCACGCTCAGCCGCCGCCTTGCGCCCGCCGTCAGGTCGTCGGGCTCACTGGAACAGTCCAGCTCGGCCTCGGTGTAGAGGCGGGTCAGCGTGTCGTCCGCGAGGTCGGCGAGTTTCGACTCGCGCCACTTGGGCTTGGGGTTGGTGTTGCCGTGGGCGGCGAGCAGCGCGTCGACGGCGTAACCGAGTGCGTCGCGTGAGTGCAGCATGGCGGCGAGGGGACGGCCGGCGTCCACCGAGCCGATGGCGTCCTCCGCGGCCCCGGTGTAGGCGAGGAAACGCTTCAACATGATGATGCCCGCCAGCCGTTGCCAGTCGAAGCGTTCGCGCAGCGCCTGGAAGCGGTCCCCGCCGAGGATGGGCAGTCCGATGCGCAGGCGGTGGGCCAGGTCCAGGTCGCGGTTCTCGAAGGACTGGGCGCCCGCCCAGTCCATCGGCTGCCAGCCGCTGATGCGGTCCGCCAGGCCGGTCAGCCATTTCAGCGACCAGATCTCGGTGTCGGTGCGCAGCTCGCCGACGAAGTCGGTCTCGATGGCGTACAGGTCGCTGCGGCCCGACTGGGACTGCTCGGGCGTGGGGTTCTCGTAGATGACGTAGATGTCGAGGTCCGACGTCTCGTTCCCGTATCCCTCGACCAGGGACCCGCTGATGTAGGCGATGGCGGCGTCGGTGTGGGTGCCGGTGACGATCCGGCTGCCGATGTCGGTGAGCATGGAGACGGGGAAGATCTCGCTGTGCACGGTCTCTCCTGGCCGGTTGTGGCGGGGTTGGTCAGTACGGTGCCGGGGCGACGAGGCCACGGGTGCGCAGGGTGGCGACGAACTCGGCGGTGTCCGCCTGGACCAGCTCGGCGTCGGCCGCGTAGGTCTGCGCGATGGCGGCGCCGATGTCGGCGATGCTGGTCTTTCCGTCACACCGTTTCCAGATCTCCAGCCCGAGCGCGTTGAGTGTGAACGCCTTGCCGTACTGGATGAGTACGGGCCCGTCCTCACCGACCGAGACCCGCACGTCGTAACGCCTCAACGGTGGTGCTTCCACAGTCTTGGTTCCTTAGCGTCGATGTGCCTGAGGCCAATTCAGGCCGGGGAGGGAAGTCCCTCCCCGGCCTGCTGGCCGGTGCGCCCACGGGGTCACACCGACCGGGAGCCCGGGATCACGCGGATCCGAAGGAATTCCGCGCGATGAGCGGGCGCAGTCGCGTCACGGGCCTTCGACGGCCGTGCGCTTCATCTCGGTGTCGCTGATCTCAGGGCGACGGTACTCGCGCATGACGATCTCCAATCTGTTGCTGGGATTATTCTGCCGATCGAACCGGCGATGGAAAGTCCATCAGAGCCGAGGCAGGCCGTGCAAGCCGTTCCCGCGAAATTTAGGACCGCTTTTTCGGCGGCTATTCCAAGCGAATTCGGGCATGCCTGAACACCGGCTCCGAATCCTTTTCGCGCATGCCGCGGACATGGGGCGGCAGGGCGTTTCGGGGCCGGTGTCACGCCTCGGACGAGGCGGGGGTCAGGACACGCCGAGGCCGGTTTCCACCCCGTCCAGGGCATGGCCGCAGGGGCACGAGCGCGTGCTGGAGAGTCCCTTGACGGCACCGAACAGGACGGGGCGCAGCCGGTCGATGTTCTCGGCGAAGACCCGCAGCACCTCGTCGTGGGTGACGCCTTCGCCCACCTCCACGCCGGCGTCCAGGTCGGTGACGAGCGCGATGGAGGTGTAGCAGAGGCCGAGTTCACGGGCGAGCGAGGCTTCGGGCAGGCCGGTCATGCCGACGATCGATCCGCCGGCGGCGGCGTTCCACCGGGACTCGGCACGGGTGGAGAAGCGCGGGCCCTGGATGACTACGAGCGTGGCCTCCGTACGGGGTTCCCAGCCCTCCGCGCGGGCCGCCGCCAGCACTGCCTCGCGGCCCGCCGGGCAGTAGGGGTCGGCCATCGGGACGTGCACCACCTGCGGAACGGCGCCGTCGGAGCGCTGGTGGCCGTCGTAGAAGGTGTGCTCCCGGCCGTAGGTGCGGTCCACGACCTGGTCGGGCAGGACGAGCGTACCGGGACCGAAATCGGGGCGCAGGCCCCCCACGGCGCAGGGCGCCAGGATCTGGCGCACGCCCACGGAGCGCAGTGCCCACAGGTTGGCGCGGTAGTTGATGCGGTGGGGTGGCAGGGAGTGCCCGCGGCCGTGCCGGGGCAGGAAGGCGACGGTCCGCCCCGAGTACTCGCCGATGAGCAGCGCGTCACTGGGCGGACCGTAGGGTGTTTCGACAGTCACCTCGGTGACGCCGTCGAGGAAGGAATACAAGCCGGAACCGCCGATGACGCCGATCTCGGCGTCGGGCAGATCGGTCATTTCTCGCTCCTAGCGGCAGGGGGTGTCATCGGCACGAACGGCGGCGTCCGGTGACGGTCGAGCCAAACCGCTCGTCGCGTCCATCCAATGGCCAACCTCGCGGCGAATTCAACCCCGTTCTCTGTTCGAGGTCGAACTTCTCGAAATCAGGCAGGTGAGGAATACTCCTACTTAAGGCTGAAGTTGCTGCACCGACGCGCTGGAAGAAGTACTCGGTTGAACGCTCGGCAGTTGAACGTCATGTGGCTCGCCCACAACGAATTGGCCTTCTACGGCATTCCGGCCCTGCTCGACCAGGTGCCTTCGGTCGGCCGCTACGTGGTGTGCCAGGACAGCGGTGACGCCGAGCGCCACCTCACCGACGGCGCGGACTTCGACGTGTGCGTGTTGCCGCTGAGCGCCTACGGACCCGCTCTTGGCGCGCTGACCCGCAAGCGCGGCGCGCGGCTCGTGCTGAGCCTGTCCGACACCGCGGCGCTGCACCCCGGGCTCGCCCACGGCCGGAGCGTGGACGCCTGGCTGCTGGAGCAGTGCATCACCCTGGACGTCCTTACGGAGACGTTCCGGCAGATGGCGCTGCCGGCCACCGGGGCCGCGGCTCCGCTGCGCGCGGAGGCGGAGGCCGTCGGCCGGCCGGCACGCCGCAGCAGCCGGCTCACCGCCCGGGAACTGTCCGTGCTGAGACTGCTGGTGCAGGGGCTGACCAATCAGCAGATCGCCCGGGCGCTGGGCATCTCGATCCACGGTGTCAAACGGCACCTGTCCAACCTGATGCTGAAGTTCGACTGCTCCAACCGCACCGAGGTCGCGCTGGCCGCGTCCAGGATCTGGGAGTGAGGACACCGGCCGGCGTCAGACGGTGATCGCCGCGTCGACGTGGTCGCCGTCGAGCAGGCTCCTCAGCCGTGCGCGGCCCGCGAGGAACGACAGCTCCATCAGGACGGCGACACCGGCGACCTGCGCGCCGCCGGCCCGGATCAGGCCGATGGCCGCCTCCGCGGTGCCGCCGGTGGCCAGGACGTCGTCGATCACGACCACGCGGTCGTCCGCGGCCAAGGCGTCCTGCTGGATCTCCAGTTCCGCCGCGCCGTACTCCAGCTCGTAGGACTGCCTGAGGGTGGCCCCGGGCAGCTTGCCGGCCTTGCGCACCGGGACGCACCCGATGCCGCACTGCACGGCCACCGGCGCGGCGAGGAGGAAGCCGCGCGCCTCCAGCCCCGCCACCTTCGTCGCACCGCGCCGTCGGCACATCGCGGACAACAGGCCGACCAGCGAGGACAGTGCCTGCGCATCGGCCAGCAGAGGCGCGATGTCCTTGAAGACGACACCCGGACGCGGGTAGTCGGGGACGTCGCGGATGAAACCCGCCAGCCGGCGGCCGAGCAGGATCTCGGCCGCCCGCTCGTCGGCGGCGTCGAGCGGGACGGTCGCGAACGGCCGTTCGTACGAGGTCATGTGTTCCTCCGTCAGATCCAGTGAGCGGGGTCGGCATAGCCGAGGCGGTCGGCCACGTGCAGGGTCGCCTTGTCCAGCGCCCGCCCGATCAGGTCGGCGCGGCTGTGCCAGCGGCCGGCACGCGGCGCGGCGGTGGCGACGACGGGGGCGATGCCTTGGTGGACGGCGCGCCGCAGCCCGTCACGCAACGGGATGCCGAGCCACTGGCACAACCGCTCGAAGGAGGCGACCCGGCGCTCGGCACTGCCGATGAAGTCCTCGAAGCGCAGGGTCAGGCTCTCCGACCGGCAGGCACCGAGGTCGTCGAGTACGGCCTGGTGGCTGCTGCGCCACTGGAAGGCGCACACGTCCAGCAGCGGGGCGCCGGTGAACTCCTGCCAGCCGGGCGGCAGATCGAACTTCCACCACCACCGGTTGTCCTCGCACCGCTCCACGTAGTCGGTGATGGCCAGCGGGGTGCTGACGCGGTGTGCGTGGAAGCCGTGGTGCAGCCACCCGTCGTACAGGCCGTTCACCGCGGCGGCCGGGTTGCGGGTCAGGTGCAGGATCCGCATCCGGGCGTTGGGGAACAGCGCCCGCAGGAAGTCCAGGCGATGGACGTTGCTGGGCGTCTTGATCACCAGGGTGCGCTCGCGCAGGTCGGCCGGCGTCACCCGGCGCCACGGGCGGGCCAGCACGAACGGCGGCTCCTCGACCAGCACCGGCCCGGGCGCCCGGGGCGAGGGCGCACCGAACCCCTCCCGGCGCAGCAGGTCGTGCGGCAGGTCGTAGTACCAGGGGCTGACCTCCAGGCCCTGGCGATGCAGGTGCCGCAGCATCGCCAGGGTCACCTCGGCCGCATCCGGCGGCGGGACCCGGCTCAGCAGTTTCCTGGCCTGTGCGGCGATCTCCAGCGGGTCGAGCGGCAGGTGCGGCCACTGCACGGTGAGCCGCCAGGCGATGTCCAGCGCCAGCTGTTCGGGGTCGCCCCCGGCGGACGCGGTACCGGCGTCACAGGCCAGTTCCTGGTCGAGCAGGTGCCGGGCACTGGGCAGCAGCGCGTCGAGGTGCCCGGCGTCGAGCCGGTCGGAGCCGGTGCCGCTGGCCGGGGGGACGAGGTCCACCAGCCGCAGGAACGGGTTGATCTCGGCCTGGAGGTGCAGCAGGTCCTGGGAGGCGCGCAGCGTCTCGGTGAGCATGCTGGAGCCGCCGCGCGAGCTGGAGGCGATGACCAGCACGGAGCGCACCCTGGCGGTGAAGTCCTCCAGCGGACGGGCCCGTTCCTGCCTGAGCACCCGCAGCCGGTCGTGCAGCGACAGCAGCACATCGGGTGCGCTGGTGTCGCGGTGCCCGTCCGTCGCCCGGATCACAGGGGCTTCCTGAGCGAATACACACACCATCGCCACTGGTCACGGATGGATCCGTCGGGCAGCACTTCGAAGGGGTGGACGTCGCGGACCTCGGCAGGCGCGTCGTAGAACAGCTGCTGGATCTCGCGCCGGTGCGCGGGGGTCGTCTCGTGGGTGTCGATCCACAGGTCGATGGACTCCCACAGCAGGTGCTCCGTCATCCGCACGTCGGTGAAACCCGCTCCCGTCAGCAGGGCGCGGAACTCCTCCTCGCGGAACATCTGGTAGAGCAGCGGCTGCTTCTTCTTGAAGACGCGGTACATCCAGAAGGCGTCCTCGTCGGCGAAGGGCACGATCTGGCCGACGATGAACTGACCGCCGGGGCGCAGGACCCGGAAGATCTCCGACACCGGCCGCTCGGGCTGCGGCAGCAGGTGCAGTACCTCGCGGGTGACCACCAGATCGAAGGAGGCGTCCGGGTAGGGCAGGTCGTAGACGGTGCCGCGGTCCACGCGGTCCAGCCGGGACGACGCCAGCTCGACCATCTCCGGGGTGAGGTCCAGGCCGATCATCTCCCCGACCCGGCCCCTGAAGGAGCCGCCCACGACGCCGCTGCCGCAGCACACGTCGAGCATCCTGGCGTCGGCCGGCACCTCGCACATCTCCACGTGCTTGGCGAGCAGTTCCTCGTCCGTCAGCCAGGTGCACGAGTCGTGCCAGTTCTTGGACCGGATGCCGAACTGCCGCTGGTAGACGGTGTAGTCGATGTCCAGCTCGCGGCGCTGGTGGCGGGCGGTGCGGCCGGCCAGGCGGGCGGCGAGGCGGGCCCGGGCGGCGTCCAGGACGCGGTGCGCCACCTGCCGTCCCAGGTGGTCGTCGCTCTCGATGCGCCGGGTGAACTCGGCCGCCACCGCGTCGTGCACGACGCGGTCCACCTCGGCGTTCTGCAGCCGTTTCTTGGTCTGCCCGTCGAAGCGCGGAGCGGCCATCCGCAGGGAGACGACCGCGGTGAGGCCTTCGAGGACGTCGACGGTGGTGATGCGCTCGCCGGTGCGCGCGTCCAGCAGCCCCTGGGCGGTGGCGTAGCGGTTGATCACTTCGGACAACGCGGCCCGGATGCCGTCCACATGGGCCCCGCCCTGGTCGGTGCGCACGCCGTTGACGAAGCTCCGCAGTTCCTCGGTGTAGCCCTCGGTCCACTGGAAGGCCAGATCGAAGGAGACCGAGGCGTCGTCCGCGAACGACACCACCACCGGTTCGGGGTGGACGACGGTCGCACCGGCGTTGAGGTGGTCCAGGAAGCCGCGCACCCCGCTGCTGAAGGCGTAGCGCGTCACCTGTCCGGTGCGCTCGTCCACCAGGCGGGCGGTCAGGCCGCTGTGCAGGAAGGCGATCTCCTGGAGCCGTTCGCCCAGCGCCGACGCGGAGAACTCGACGGTGTCGAAGATCTCCGGATCGGGCCGGAAGGCGATGACGGTGCCGCGCCGTTCGGCCGGTCCCCGGACGCTCAGCGCGGCGGTCGGCTCACCGCGTACGTACTCCTGGCTGTAGTGCGTCCCCGCGCGCCGCACGTCCACGCGCAGCCATGCCGACAGTGCGTTGACGCACGACAGTCCCACGCCGTGCAGTCCGGCGGAGTGCACGTAGTTGCCCGCGGTGAACTTGCCGCCGGCGTGCAGGGTGGTCAGCACGACCTCGCAGGCCGGGCGGCCCGAGTCGGGGTGCGGGTCCACCGGGATGCCGCGGCCGTCGTCCTCCACGACGCAGGTGCCGTCCTCGCGCAGGGTCACCGACACGGTCGTGCAGAAGCCGGCCTTGTGCTCGTCGACCGCGTTGTCCAGCAGCTCCGACACGAGGTGGTGCAGGCCGTCCGCCGTGGTCGACCCGATGTACATCGACGGGTTGCGGCGTACGGCCTGCAGTCCGGAGAAGACCACGATCGACGAGGCGTCGTACCGGTCCGCCGCCACCGCGGTCTGGGTGAGGAGATCCTCAGTCATCCGTGCCTCCAGGGGAGATGAGGAGGGCGGGCTGTACGCCGGACGCGTCCGTGAGCTGGTCCAGCGCGGTCTTCAGGCGACCGGTGTGCCGCTTCTTGAGCGCCGTCAGCGTGCTCAGCCAGCTCGCCGCGTCGGCGTGGCCCTCCGCATGGGCGGCGGCGGTCAGGCGGGGGTACAGCTCGCCGGCGTCGTGGAGGGTGTCGACCACGCTGGAGGCGAGGTTGAGCCGGGTGTCCCCGACACCGTCCGTGCGGTCGGGGTCGCCGGCCTCGCGCAGCACGTCGAGATGGCCGTGCGCGGCGCAGACGAGGCTGTCGGCCAGCTCGGTGAAGAGCCGCGCGATCTCGCCGTGCCCCTCGATCTCGGCCGTCTGGGCGAAGTAGGTGTAGCGCACCGCGGAAGCCGCCTCGGCGGCCACGGCCGCGCGCAGGTCACCCGCGAGTGCGTCGGACAGATACGTCATGACTCTCCTCGGGAACTCTCCTCGGAAGGAGTGCGCACGGGCTCGGGCTTGGTGCCGGCCGCCAGGACGAACAGCATGTGGTCGGTGAAGCGCCCGTCGGCCTCGCGGACGGCGTGCAGTGCGCGGAAGTCCAGCGAGGCGGTGCGGTAGACCTCGCGGATCGCCTCCCGGCGCTCTTCCTCGATGGCTCCGTTGTCCGACCAGACGTCCACGTCCTCCAGCGACACGTAGGACCGGGTGTCCGTCCGGTCGCACCCCGCCTTGCGCAGCAGGTCCTCCAGGTCGGAGGGGAGGAAGAAGTGGCGCCGTACGGGGTTGCGCAGCCGCAGGATCTCGAAGTACTCCTCGCGGTCCCGCTCGTCGTAGGCGCAGAGGTTGACCACGACGACCCGGCCGCCGGGCCGGACCACGCGGACCATCTCCGCCACCGCGTCCGGCAGGTCCATGAACTGGATGCCCTGCCGGCACACGACGACGTCGAAGGAGTCGTCCTCGAAGGGGAGGTTCTCGGCCGGGCTGATGACCAGGCGGTCGAGGTGGGGCGCGGCCTGCTGGGCCATCCCCTCGGTGAGGTCGACGCCGACCAGCTCCGCGACGCGTCCGCTGAACAGACGGGACACCAGGCCGGTGCCGCAGGCCACGTCGAGGACGCGGGAGTGCGGTTCCGGGCGGGCGAGTTCGAGCAGCAGATCGCCCAGTTCGGTGTCGGTGCACCAGGAACTGGAGCGGTCGTAGGTGGGTGCCCGCAGGGAGAAGTGTTCGGCTACGTCCTTGCGACTGATGGTCAACAAAAACTCCTCGCAGTCGGCTCCGGGTCCGCCGCCCCGTCGCGAGCGGGCAGGGGGCGGACCGGGAAAGAGCGGTGGTGTCGGGCTGCGCGGCGTCACAGGGCGGTACGGCGCGCGGGCAGGTGCGGCGCCGTTCCCGCCGCGGGGACGCGGACGCGTCGCAGGACCGTGCGCAGGCGGAGCCGGCGCACGTACACGTCGCGGCGCAGGCGGGCGCGGTGGTTGTCGTCCTCGCGCAGGGAGTGCCACTCGATACGCGCGCGCAGCCAGGCCGAGCGCACGGCCACGGCCAGCGGTGAGGGATCCGGTTCGGTGGCCGCCGCGGGGTCGACCGGATAGCCGAGCGACCGCTTGAGCGGCCCGGTCACCTTGTCCACCAGCAGCCGCTCACGGCGGGAGAGCCCCTGGCGGCCGGTGCCGATACGGTCGGTGACGACCGGCTGGCCGGCCTGGTGCCAGGCTTTCGCCAACCGCGCCGTCTGGCGCGCGTCGGCGGACTTGTGATGCTCGAACATGGCCGGCTCCGGACGCTCGTCCAGGAAGGCGCAGAGCCGGCCGATCTCCTCCCGTGGCCGCGAGACCAGGTCCTCGTAGCGCAGCAGGTGCACCCGTTCGGCGCCGTAGGTCTCCAGCGCCGCTTGGGCACGCTCTTGCTGGGCCCGCCACAGCTGTGCCATGCGGTAGGGGTGGCTGGGGCCGAACACCGCGCGCTTGGCGGAGGCCGCCACGTCGCACGGGTCGCGCACCAGCCACACGAACCGTGCGTCCGGGCGGCCGGCCAGCACCTCGGCCACGTGGTCCACCATGAAGGTGCTCTTGCATCCCCAGCGGGCCTTGCCGGTGGCGATGCGGTGCTCCTCGTAGACGGCGGCCACGATCCCGAACAGGTCCGGTGCGGCGGCGGCCGCGGCCAGCACCCGGCCGGGATCGACGGGGTGCGGCCACGGATGGATGTGCCGGCGCAGCAGACCCAGGGCGTCCGCCACCGCCCGCGCACGCCCGGCCGGGTCCGACAGGTCCCCGTAGGATCCGGCGACGGGCGTGAGGAACCGCATGAAATGCGGTGGATGCGGGATGGTGATCCGCGAGTGGGCGTTGAGGATCAGCCGCAGCAGGTTGGAGCCCGATCGTTCGGTCCCGATGATCAGGACGGGACCGTGCTGGTCCGTCATGCCTCGCCGACACCGGCCAGCGACGGCGAGGGCATCGTCTTGGCGCCGCACTGCATCAGGCTGCTGCCGGCCCGGGCCACCTCGGGCGAGGCGCACTGGTCGAGGGTGAAGCGCTCCGAGCCGGGTGCCAGCGGGCCGGCGGCCGAGCTGAACTCGGCGCGCCACTGACGGCCCGCGTAGCTGGTCGAGCGCTCCGACCCGTCGTCGGGCTGCGGGTGGAAGTACTGGAAGTGCTCGGGGAAGTGCCGGAAGTTCATCACCGGCCCAGGCTGGTAGGCGTCGTAGATGCGCTTGTAGGCGTCCCGGCACACCTGCTCCGGCAGTCCGGAGACGTTGAGGAACTCGTCCTCGTGCAGGGCCTGTTCGATCGACAGCCAGTTCAGGTGGTCGACTTCCGAGCGGATGGTGCCGGAGGCGAGGGCCTGCTTGTAGATCGTGGTCCCCGGCATGGCCGACAGGTACTTCACCCGGGTGACGTGGTTGTACGTCTCGGCGAACTCGACCATGTGGCTGAGCGATTCCTCGCTCTCGTTGGGCAGGCCCACGATGAGCAGGGAACCGAAGCGCACACCGGCGTCGAAGGTGGTCCGCATGGCCCGCACGGTCAGGTTCTCACTGCTGCCCTTGCGGGCCTCGCGCAGCACCTCGGTACCGAGCGACTCCACGCCGTAGAGGATGATGTCGCAGCCGGAGTCGCGCATGGCGTTGATGCGGGGCTCGTCCATGTCGGCGCACCGGGTCAGGCACGTCCAGCGGATGTCGTGGTCCTTGATGACGTCGCAGATCTCCAGCGTCTGTTTGCGGTGGGAGCTGAACGTCAGGTCGACGAAGAAGGAGAACTCGATGCCGTACTGGCTCTTCAGCCATGCCATGTCCCGGTCCATCTTCTCCGGCGACTTCGCCCTGACCTGCGGCGTCGTCCGGTAGCAGAAGGAACAGTCCATCTTGCAGCCGCGGCTGTAGGAGGAGATGATCTGCGGCTGCAGGCCCATCGGGCTGTGGTACTGGGGCCACAGGTCCAGACGCATGCGCGGCAGCGCGTCGAGGTCCATCATCTGGCCGCGCGGCCGGGTGCGCTTGGCCTCGCCCTCCGGGGTGCGGTAGCAGATGCCGCGGATGTTGGGCAGGTCCCGGGACCAGTTGCCGGAGGCGTAGCTCTCCATCAGCTCCAGGATGGTGATCTCGCCCTCGCTGATGACGACGATGTCCGCCGCGGTGTGCTCCATGAAGATGTGCGGCACCGACGTGCACAGGGAGCCGCCCACGATGATCGGCACGTCCGGCTCCGCCTCGCGGACCTTCGCCATCAGCTCGCGGCAGAAGGGGAAGTTGTCCTCGAAGGTGCACAGGCCCAGCACGTCGGTCTGCCCGACGATCTGGTCGTAGGCCGACTTCAGCGGGTCGAGGTCGTAGCGGACGTCGACGATGCGCACCGGGTAGCCGGCGTTGTGCAGGACGGTCGAGATGTAGCTCGCGCCCTCGTACGGTGAGGTCAGGAAGAACTCCCAGCCACGCGGCATGGTGAACGGGGACGGGCCCACGACCAGGGTGAAGCGCGGCAGCGACGGGTCGGTGGGGACCGGGGTGACGTCCTGTTCGCGCATCTGGTTCATGAACTGGTGGTCCACCAGTTCATCGGCGTTCGCGTACAACTCCAGGGCGAGGGATTTGGGTGCCATGAAGCGCTCCTTTGCCAGTCGGCTTGAGAGGGGTTCTCAGCTGCTGAGTTGGGTGCGGTCGGTTTCGGCCGTGGCGGTGCGCAGATGGGCGGCGATGTGCCGCCAGTAGGTCGCGTAGGTGTCGGCGAGGTCGACGATCATGTCGGCGCAGTGCTGCGGGAAGCTGTCGACGAGCCGGTCCCACTGTGGCACGAGCTGTGCTTGAGCGTCGAACAGGCGCAGGAGGGCCCGTCCGGTGTCGGTGAGGCGCAGGGAGGGGTCCTTGCGCAGCAGTTGCAGGAGCGTGGCAGGGGTGCGGGGACGCTCCGGCAGACGCAGGACGCGGGGGGCGGGGGTGTCGTGTGCGGGGAGGGTTCGCGCTGGTGAGGGGTGGGGGGTGGCGGGGTCCTGGGGGGCGGGGGCCGACGGCAGCGGGGGCGGCGGGGAGCCGGTGCGGCGCAGGCGTTCGGGGAGGGGGTCGCGGCCGGTGCGTAATCGTTCACGTACGTCGTGGGCGGTGCCCAGGGAGATGCCGGCTTTCGTGGCGACCTCGCGCAGGGGCATGGTGGGGTGGGCGGCGATGAGTTGGCTGGCGCGGCGGCGCCCTTCGCCGGCGTCGACGGGCCGCATCCGGCCGTCCTGGCCGATGCGGGTGTTCGAGGGGGGAATCTCCGCGGACGAACGCCGGCGGATGGCGGCCACGGTCTTCGGGGACAGACCGGCGGTCCGGGCGATGGTCCGGTCCGACCAGTGGGGGTGGGTGCGGGCGATACGGGTGGCTGCGGCGGTGCGGTCGGCCAGGGACAGCGGCAGTCCGTGGCGGACGTTGTTCTGCACGGCCAGGACGAAGGCGTCTTCCTCACTGCCGTCGAAGTAGTGCACGGCGATCTGGGACTGTCCGCGCAGCCGGGCCACGCTCAGTCGGTGCATGCCGTCGATGACACGCATGGTGGGCCGGTGGACGAGGATGGGGGGCAGTTCGCTCGAGGTCTCCAGCAGTGTCCGCAGATGGTCCGGGTCCTCACCCGACAGGCGGGGGCAGGCGGCGACGGACAGTGCGTCGACCGGGACCAAGTGCACTGGTTCGTGGGGGATGTGTCGTACCCGATTGTCCTCAGCTGACATGGGGCCTCCGTGTTGAGGGAGCCAGCGGAACACCCGCTTCCATCAGGGAGCCTACGAAGCCCCGATCAGTAATCCATCAACGCTCCATCAGCAACTTCAGAAGGGAACAGGACGTGCCCAACGTGTTGCTCGTCTCCCTGGACACCGTCCGGGCCGATGTCGCCTACTCCGGGAAGATGCCGGGCATCGAAGACCTCCGCCGCCGGGGCACCACTTTCCGGCAGGCCATCTCCTCCGCGCCGTTGACGCCGATCAGTCACGCCAGCGTCTTCACCGGCCTGCAGCCGGCCCGGCACGGCATCCGCCATCTGCTGCGCGAGCAACTCGCCCCGGACGCGGTCACCTTGGCGGAACGGCTGCGTGAGGCCGGCTACGCCACGGGCGCGGTGGTCTCCTGCCCCGGACTCAACCGGTGGTACGGCATGGACCGGGGGTTCGACTTCTACGACGACGAGATCCCGCGGCTGCCGGACGGCAGCGACCCGTTGACCGTGCCGGACGTGAAGATGCGCGGCCTGGCCCTGAAGCGGGCCCCCGTGGTGGTGGAGCGGGCCATGGACTGGCTGTCCCGCCAGACACAGCCGTTCTTCCTTTTCGCCCACTTCTTCGACGCGCACTGGCCCTACGAGCCACCCGAGGACGTCTGCCCCACGGCCGCCAACCCCTACGAGGGCGAGGTCGCCTACAGCGACCACTACCTGCGCAAGATGCTGGCCCGCATGGAGGAGATGGGCCACGATCTCGACGACACGGTGATCGTGTGCTTCTCCGACCACGGCGAGGACCTGGCCGGGTGGTACCCCAACGACCACGCCGGCTCGCTCGGACACCCCTACGAGGAGGGGCACGGCTGTCTGCTGTTCGACACCACCCAGCATGTGCCGCTGATCATCTCCGGCCCGGGACTGCCGCGCGGCGCGGAGACGGACCGGCAGGTCCGCCTGGTGGACATCGCCCCGACCGTGCTGGAACTGCTCGGCATGGACAAGGCGAGCGTGGACGGGGCGTCGCTGACGGAGTTCCTGCGGCCGGAGCCGACCGGGCAGTCCCGTCCGGCCTACAGCGAGACCTACTACCCGGAGGAGCGCCGGGCGGACGGGCAGTACCCCTCTCTGCTGCCGCTGTCGTCGGTACGGCTGGACGACGAGCAGGGCGGGCGCCGGAAGGTGATCTGGCAGATCGGCGGTGACGCGGTCGAGAGCTACGACCTGCGCACCGACCCGTGGGAGCAAAACGGGCACACCCTGGCCAGGGGCACGGACGGGAGCGCTCCGAGCACGCCGCCGCGGTGAAGCGGCTCGGCCCGCCGCCCGGCCTCAGGCCGGCCGCGGCGGGCCGGAGGCCGTGTCGTCGCGGCGCAGGATGCCGGTGAGGCAGCCGAGCGCGCCGGCCGCCTTGACGTATTCGCCGACCTCGACGGTGAAGACCTCCAGGCCGGCCGACTCCAGCCGGCGGCGGGTCACCGGGCACCCCGCGGGCATGAGGACCCGGCCGGGTCCCAGCGTCACCAGGTTCATGGCGCGCCGCCGGACCACTTCGTCGTCCGGCTCCAGCTCCAGCAACTCGTAGCCACGAAGCGCCAGTTGCGTACGCACCGACGGGCTCAGGGCGGCGGTGTGGACCACCGCACGCCGGCGGTCCACGAAGACGACCGAGCCCAGCAGGTGCTGCACCCCCGTGCCCACCGGCACCGTCACGGTGTCGATGCCCTGGGCGGCCAGCACCTCGCGCACGATGCCGGCCCCCGCGTCGTCGGTGCGCAGCCCCCTGCCCAGCAGCACGGTGTGCTCGTCCACCCAGAGGGCGTCGGCGCCCTCGAAGACCGCGGCGCCGGTCATGGCGCGCAGCAGGGGGACGCCCAGGGCCGCCAGCGCCGCCGCCGCGTGGCGCTCCTCGCCGGCCCGCTGGGCGGACGCCGGACGGGCCAGTACGACGCCCTGCGGCGTGGCCAGGAACAGGTCGCGCACGAAGACGATGTTCGGGTCCGCGGTGGCCGGCGGGACGAAGGTGTGCACGTTCACGCCCTGCGCCCGGTAGGCCTCGGCCACCGCCGCGAACTGCTCGTGCAGGCGCCCCGGATCGGGGGGCTGGTGCATCAACTGCCCGGCGGGGTCGGTGATCGAGGCGACGGCGGCGGGCGGCTCGGCCAGCAGCACGTCACGCAGGGGCGCCCACTCCGAGCGGTAGCCGCAGCGGGTCCACAGCACGCCCGCGGCGACCTCCTCCTCGTGGGTGGTGGCGCGCGGCCTCCAGCCGGGGCCACCGAGGTCACTGGTGAGGGTGGCCGGGGTGGCGCCGGACGGGGTGTCGGTGCCGGGATGCGACGCCATGTCAGACGGAGTAGCCGAGCGCACGCAGCTGGCCCCGGATCTCGTCGGTGAAGGACACCTGGTCCGGCTCGCGCAGGGCGGTGCGGTAGTCATCGAGCGCGGCCAGCAGATCGGCGCCGTCGTCGGCGGGGTCGCGACGCGGCACCGACGACTCGTCGAAGCGCTCGACCCACGACATCTCGGTGGACTGCATCTGCTGGAACCACTCGCTGTACTGGCGGGTGAGGCGCACCACGCGCCGGTCGTCCAGGTAGGCGCTGTGCCCGACGAGGTAGTGCCGCAGAGCGCCCGGCTGCTGCCCGGCGAGCTGCCGCTGCTGGTAGGTGACGAACTCGTTGAGTTCGGAGGTGTAGGCCTCGGCGAGGGCCGGCGCGTCGCCGCGCAGCTTCTCCGTGCCGCGCACCACCGGGGCCAGGGAGCGGCCGTCGAAGACGCCGGTGGCGGGAGCCGCGATACCGGCCAGTTCCAGGACGGTGGGGGCGATGTCGACGGTACGGATCCGGTTGCGGTGGACGGCGGGTGCGACATCGTCGCCCACGACGATCAGCGGAACGCGCAGGACCGCTTCGGCCATCGAGTTGAAGTGGCCGTTGGTGCGCTCGTCGAACTCCTCGCCGTGGTCGGCGAAGATCACCAGCAGCATGCGCCGGCCTGCCGCCGCCATCCGTTCGCGCAGCCGGTCGACGAACGGGGCGAACCGGGTCTCCAAGAAGTGCTGCACGCCGTCGAGGTAGATCTGGAACAACCGGTCGTACTGGCCCTCGGCGTGCAGGTAGGCGATCGCCCGCTTGTAGCGCACGAGCAGTTCGGTGTCCTCGGGGTCGCGGTAGCTCTCCACCAGCAGGTCGGTGAAGGGCAGCGACTTGGGCAGCCCGGCCGTCAGCTCGGCGACCTTCTCGCGGTAGGCGTCACCGCCGAAGGCGAGGTTGTGGAAGCCGTAGGGCGAGTGGACGGCGCCGAAGTGGGCGCAGGACACGGAGGAGTCGGCGGCCAGGACGGCGTCGATGAAGGTGTCGTCCTCCTCCACGAGATACGTGTCGATGTCGCGTGTGTAGCCCAGCTGCGGCCCGAGGATGATGGGGAAGTCGGTCTTGAGTACCGTGGCCCGGCCCGCGCGGCGTCCGTAGGTGAAGACGGTGGGGGCGCGCAGCGAGCCGTTGTAGAACTCGTGCAGGCCGTTGTGCAGGGGGAACTGACCGCTGAAGATGGCGCCGTGGGCGGCCGCCGTGTAGGGGGCGGCGCTGATCACGTTCGGGAAGTAGGCGCCACTGCCGGCCAGTTCGTCCAGCACGGTGGTGCGCACCGGTCGTATCGCGTTGTATTTGTGCGGCCACAGCGGTATCGGATTGCAGGAGAGCGCGTCACTGCGCAGGGTGTCGATGGAAATCAGTACGACGTGATCGTAGGAGGCGTTCAGTTCCACGGGCATTCTCCTCGACTCCAGTGGGTCCGGGCTGCGGAATAACGCGGATATCGTGTTCGAGCGGGGAACTTCCTCGGCTGAACACCGTGGCCGACGGATCAGTCGTGCTGGGCCGGGTACACCTCCGGACGGTCCAGCGGAATCTTGAGCCAGGAAATCATCTGGCGCAGCTGGTGATACGCCGCGAGGCGCTGTTCGTCGCTGTCGGCCTCCTCGGCCGCGGCGATCGGCTCCCACAGCCGCGGCACCATCACCGGCCCGAGTTCGAGCAGCCCGCCGCTGCCGCCGGTGGCCCACTTCGCCAGCACGTAGCGTGCGATGGCACCCACCGGAATGTCGAGGTTGCGGGACATGCCCCGCACCGTGACCAGCGGGTCCAGCAGGCCGTACGAGGCCACCTCGGTCTTGAAGTTGGCGTGCGGGTCGTCGGCGGGCCAGGTGCCCTTCCAGCGCCGCAGGCACACCACTTCGTGGCCCTCGTCGTCCAGCCATACGTCGTGTGCGCCGGTTTCCTCGTCCAAGGTCTGCCTCCTCGCAGGGCGCGGGCTTTCCGCCGCCGATTTTCACGGCATGCTCGATGCCGGGCAACTGCCGTGCCATAGGCGTCGAACGATGTGGACGTTGCGTCGCCGGGCCGAGTAGAACGAATTGCCCGTGGCGCGGTGTCATTCCACCGAGCCTGCTGCGCCCGGTCCCCGCCGAATGCGCCTGCCGCGGGCCGGCCGAGAAGGGAGCAATTCCTGTGACGAGCGATCGCGAATGCACCGGAGGCCGGCGATGACGGCCGTGCACCATTCCGGCGGACCGGCGGGCGTGGCGCACACCGTGCCGGACCGCTCGGTGTCCCGCCGGGTCCTGCTCGCCAGCACCGTCGGCAGCGCCATCGAGTGGTACGACTTCTACCTGTACTCGACGGCCTCGGCCCTCGTGCTCGGCCCGCTGTTCTTCCCGAGCCACTCCGCGACCGCGGGCACGCTCGCCTCCTTCGCCACCTATGCCGCGGGATTCGTCGCCCGGCCGTTCGGCGGCATGATCTTCGGGCACTTCGGCGACCGCATCGGACGCAAGGCGATGCTGGTGTCGACCCTCCTCATCATGGGCGTGGCGACCTTCCTGGTCGGTGTGCTGCCGACCTACGAACAGGCGGGCATCGCCGCGCCGATCCTGCTGGTGACGCTGCGGGTCGTCCAGGGCATCGGGATCGGCGGCGAATGGGGCGGCGGCGTGCTGATGAGCGGCGAGCACGCGCCCCCCGGACGCCGGGGCCTGTATGCGAGCTACCCCGCCAGCGGCTTCCCGATCGGACTGTGCGCCAGCACCGCGATGTTCCAGGCGGTCTCCCGCCTGCCGTCCGGGCAACTGCTCAGCTGGGGCTGGCGGTTGCCCTTCCTCGCCTCGATCGTCCTGGTGGTGGTCGGCGTGCTCGTCCGGCTGGGGGTCGCCGAGTCCCCGGAGTTCGCACGGGTGCGCAGCCAGGGGAGGCAACCGCGCCTGCCGCTGTCCGACGCCGTGCGCCAGGGACCCGCGCAGGTGGTGCGCGGTGTGTTCGCGGCCCTGGGACTGGCCATGGTGGTCAGCGTGTACACGGTGTACCTGCTGTCCTACGCCTCCTCCGGACCCGTCGCCGCCCACCGCTCGCAGGTACTCGACGCCCTGCTCGTCGGAGCCGCAGTGGAGGCCGTCATGCTGCCGGTCGCCGGACGGCTGTCCGACCGTGTGGGGCGCCGCCCGGTCATGCTGTGCGGGTACGGGGTGTGCGCGGTGGTCGGCCTCGTCGCCCCGGACTGGCTGACCAGCGGTGACCGGGTGCTGACGATCCTGGTGTTCGTCCTGGCCATGGGTCTGGGGCACGCGCTGATCTACGGTGCCTTCTCCGCGTTCCTGATCGACATGTTCCCCGTCGGGCACCGCTACTCCGCCCTGGCCGTCACCTATCAACTCGGCGCCACCATCGCGAGCTTCGGCCCCCTCGTCGCCGCCGCCGCGGCGGGCTCGCACCGTACGGCGGCGCCGGGCATGTTCGTGTTGTGGGGTTGTCTGCTGGCGGCAGCCGTGGCGGTGGCCGGCGCCAGGGCCCGCCGCTCCGGCACCGACCCGCACGAGCTCGCGGGAGCGCGCCGCAGCACGCCGCAGCACGCCACCACGCCGGAGGACCAGCTACCGGCGTCCGTTCCCGCGGAGTAGCGCACGGGCCCGGAGTGCCGCTGTCCCGCAGCTTCGTCCCGCTGTCGCCCGACCCAACCGTGGAAGGTGGCGTCGATGTCCCGACCCGCTCTGCGCCTCGCCCTGGAGATCGACGGTGACGGAGGGCATCCGGCCGCCTGGCGGCGCGCCCTGCACCGCCCTGCCCGGCTGCTGTGCGGACAACGGCTCGTGGCCACCGCCCGGGCGGCCGAGACCGCAGGTTTCCCCCTGGTCACCCTGGACGACGCCCTCGTGCCACCCGGCGCGGAACCCGACGTCGTCGGCCGGCTCGGCGCGGTGGAACGAGCCGCGTACATCGCCGCCTCCACCAGCCTCCTCGGCGTGGTGGCCACGGTCTCCACCACCTACGCGGAACCCTCCTCCCTCGCCTCCCAGCTCGCGTCCGTCGACCACCTCTCCCTCGGCCGGGCCGGATGGCTGGTGAGCACCGAACCCGGCGCGGACGCCGCCCGGGCGTGGGGCCTGACGCGCGTCAGCGGAGAGGCGAACCTGCGCGCGGAGGCGCGGGACGTCGTCCAGGCGGTGCGGGACCTGTGGGACTCCTGGGAGGACGAGGCGGTCGTCCGTGACACGGCGAGCGGTCGCTACCTCGACCGCGAGCGCCTGCACTACATCGGCTTCCAGGGCGCCACCTTCAGCGTGAAGGGCCCCTCCATCACTCCGCGCCCGCCCCAGGGGCACCTGGTGGTGATGGCTCCCGCGCACCTGGCCGACGTCGTGCGGCCGGACGTCGTCCTGGTCGACGGGCCCACCCCCGAAGAGGCCGCGGCCCAGGCGCGCGACGGCCACGCGCCGCTGGCCTTCGCCGAGGTGGACGTCGCCCTGGACACCGACACCTCGACCGCCCTCGACCGCCTGGCCGACCTGGAAGGGCACGGCCCCTGGCCGGAGCGCGGCCGCCTGCGCCACATCGGGTCCGCCGACGGCCTGGCCAGGCTGCTGAGCGATCTCGCCCCCGAGGTGGCCGGCGTCAGGATCCACCCCTTGGTCCTCGACGAGGACCTGCCCGTCCTGGCCGGCCGCGTCGTGCCCGCCCTCGTGAGGGCGGGAGTCGCCCACCGGCCGCTGCCCGGCACCTCCCTGCGCAGCCTGCTGGGCCTGCCCAGGCCCGCCAGCCGATTCACCGCCGTCCGCTCGGAGCCGTGATGACCCGCACCGATCCCACCGACGTCCCGCGCCCGGACGCCGCCCTGCACTTCGGCGTCTTCTTCGGCGGCCCCAAACTGGGCGCCGCACCGGGCAGCGGCCCGCCCTCCTCCTGGCGCGCCCACTGGACCATCTGGGCCCTGCCCCAGGGCGGGCCCCCGCTGGACCCGATGACCTTCCGGCACACCGCGCACCTGGCCGAGCGCGGTCTCTTCGACGCCTTCTTCATCCCCGAGGGACTGCGGCTGCGGGAGGTCGACGGCCATCTCCAGGACCTGGAGATGGCCGGACGGCCCGACGCCATCACCCAGTTGTGCGCACTGGCCGCGAACACCCGGCACATCGGTCTGGTCACCACGTCCAACACGACCTTCAGCGAGCCCGCCGATCTCGCCCGCCGACTGTCCGGCCTGGACCTGCTGTCCGAAGGGCGCGCCGGCTGGAACGTCGTCACCAGCGACAGCGCCTGGATCGGGGAGAACTTCCGCCGCGGCGGCTACCTCGACCACGCCGATCGCTACGAGCGCGCCGAGGAATTCCTCACCGTGTGCCGGGCGTTGTGGGACTCCTGGCCGGACGACGCGCTCGCCGCGAGCCGTGACGCGCCGTCCTGGTCCCGCCGGGGCGCCATCGGCCGGGTGCGCCACCGCGGCCGGCACATCGACGTCGAGGCGCGGGCGACGCTTCCGCGCAGTCCCCAGGGCCACCCGGTCATCTACCAGGCGGGGGCCTCACCTGCCGGCCGTGACTTCGCGGCGCGCAACGCCGACGTGATCTTCTCGCCGTTCGGCACCGACTTCGACGCGGCACTCGACTTCGCACAGGACATCAGGCGACGCCTGCACACCGCCGGGCGTGGCGCACACGACATGCGCATCATGCCCGGTGTCGAGGTCATCATCGGCGCCACGCCCGAGGAAGCGCAGGAGAAGGCCCGTTGGGTACGCAGGCAGCAGATCACCCCGGCGCTCGCCCTGCAGTTGGCCGGAGCGCTGTGGGGCCTGGACCTCAGCGACCGCGACGCGGACGATCCGCTGCCGGCGGACGAGCCCGCGGCCGTGCACAACAAGGAGCACATCGCCGAGTGGCGGGCCCTGGCGGAACGCCACCGCTGGTCGCTGCGCGACACGGTCGTCCACCTCGGCCCGCGGACCGACCACGTCGGCACGCCCGCCCAACTCGCCGACCGGTTCGTGCACTTCGCCCGGCACGGCGCCGTCGACGGGTTCAACTTCAACCCGTACGTCATTCCCGACGGCCTTGAGGACATCGTGGAACTGCTCGTCCCCGAACTGCAGGAGCGCGGCGCCTACCGCAGCGCCTACACCGCCACGACGCTCCGCGGCCATCTGGGACTGGGCCCGCCGGCCGGGCGGCGCGCGGGCGGGGGAGAGGAGGCGGGGTGAGCCGACACGGCGTTCGTCTTTGCCAACCTCGATCAGGATGGGAAGGATGACCCGCATGACTACGTCACCCCGTGCCGACGGGGCTCCGGTGCCCACTGCCACCAACGACCGCCTGCCGTGGGAACAGGTGCCCGAACATGTGCGCAGTGCCGTCGAGGGCCGGCTCGGCTCCCGCGTGGTCACGGCACGCACCCAGTCCGGCGGCTTCTCGCCGGGCGTCGCGGCACGGGTGGAACTCGCCGACGGCCGGCGCGCCTTCATCAAGGCGGTCAGCGCCGACCTCAACCCCGACAGCCCCCGCTTCCACCGTTCCGAGGCGCTGGTGGCCCGGCGTATCCCACCGCAGGCACCGGTCCCGCAGCTGCTGGCCGACGAGGACCTGGACGGCTGGGTGGTGCTGGTCTTCGAGGACGTCGACGGCGTCATGCCGAGCGAACCGTGGCACCTTCCCGACCTGCGCCGCGTGCTGGACGCCACCTTGGACCTGGCCGCCGTCCTCGACCCCGCGCCCATCGAGTCCCCCACCATCGAAGACCGCTACGGCGACATGTTCGCGGGTTTCCGGGCGATGGCGGACGACCCGTGGCCCGACCCGTGGACCCGGCGCCACGCGCGCCGCCTGGCGCAGGCGGAGGCCCAGTGGACACGTGCCTGCGCCGGCACCGCCCTGGTCCACGCGGACCTCAGGGCCGACAACATCCTGCTCACCGAGGACCGCGTGGTCTTCGTGGACTGGGCCCACGGCGCGGTCGGCGCCCCCTGGTTCGACGTGGTCTTCCTCGCCGGCAGCGTCATCATGCACAACGGGCGGGACGGTATCGACGTGCTCGACGAGCACCTGGCCGAGCGCAAGGTGGACCCGGAGGCGGTGAACTGCGTGCTGACCGCCGCGACGGGCTTCTTCCTGTACCAGTCCCTGCAGCCCATCCCGCCCAACCTGGCGGGTCTGCGCGCCTTCCAGCGGGCCCAGGGCGAGGCGACGCTCGGCTGGCTGCGTGAACGCACGGGGTGGTCGTAGGTCCGCGCCGCACGGGTCTGACAGCACCCGCCCCGCCGTGCCCGCGCGGGTGGCGCCGTCCGCGGCTCAGTCGTAGTAGCGCAGCAGGGTGGGGCTGCTGCGTCGAGCGTAAGCCTCCAGCAGGCCCTGCTGACGGGCGATGCGGGCCCGTTCCGCCCGCCGGATCGACAGCAGCAGCTCCCGCGTCGCCACCAAGTCGTCGTTGATGACGTGGTAGTCGTGCTGGTCGACGAAGTCGAAGTCGCGGGCCGCCATCGCCCGCCGGAACGCGATCTGCCGCGCGCTCTCCGTGCCGCGGGCGGCCAGTCGGCGTGCCATCTCCCGCACGCTGGGAGCCATGACGAAGACGCCCACGGTCTGCGCGGGGTAGCGGCGCCGCAGGTTGAGGAAGCCCTCCGGCGAGTAGTCCAGGACGACGTCACGGCCCGCGTCCAGCGCTGCGTCCAGCGGCTCACGCGGAGTGCCGTAGTACACCCCGGTGGTGGGGTGGATCCACTGCGCGAACCGTCCCTGCTCCGCCATCCGCCGGAAGTCGTCCTCGCTGACGAACTCGTACGCCGCGGCCTCCGCCGCCCCGCGCGGGGCCCGGGTGGTCACGGACGGCACCTGCACGAGATCCGGGTCGGCCTCGAGCAGCGCCCGCGCCAGCGTGGTCTTCCCGGTGCCGGACGGCCCCGACAGCACCAGCAGGGAACCGGTGACGGGGGTCTGCAACGGCTCGGCGTCATCCACGTGCGATCCTCCCTCGATCCGATCCGGGCGGCCCGTCCGCGGCCGCCGACGACGCTCAGCCTGGCACGCGCGGGAGCAAGCAACCACAGCCCGCCCTACCTTGATCGAACATCCGCGAGGTCATCAGGATGAGCCGGTACACGCGGCGCGGCCGCGCATCCACCGGTCCCGGCCGTCGCCAGCGTGGGGACGAGACCCCTTCCGCCTATCCGCGACGGGACGAACACTCACATGGACAGCAAGGTCGAAACCCCGGACGGCGTGCTGCTGGACGGGGACTGTGACACCGACCGGCTGGTGCAGAGCCTGGCCGATCTGGGCCTGCCGCTCACCACCCGCCGGCTGACGGCACACCGCACGCTGCTGGCCGGCACCGGACTGTCCCTGCGTCTGGACATGGCCGAGGCCGGCGAGTGCGACCGGGTCTGGTGGGCGGCCTCCATCCTGCGCCGGCGCCTGCGCACGGTTCCCGACAGCGCGCAGTGCCGGTCGCCCGGCCTGTCCCGGGTGCTGCGCGACGGCGGCTGGCGCAACCCCTGCCCCGCCGCGGGTCCGGTGCCGGACCCGGCCGGAGTCATGCTCTTCAAGCCCGGTATGGTGATCACGCCGGTAGTGCTGCACGAGGTCGCCGAGCGGCTCGCCGAGAGCGGCTACGTAGCCGACCGGGCCCGCGTGGTGACCAGTGCCGAGATCCGCAGCCGGCACCTGGCGCCGCGGCACTACCTTCCCGGCATGCGTTTCGCCCGCGACGCGTCCCTCACCCGGCACGAACGGGAACGCTTCCTCGCCGTGTACGACAGGCCGGGCCTGACGGAGCTGTACGGGGTGCGCGCCGACGAGCTGCCGGTGGTGGCCGCCTACGACGTGATCGAGCGGCAGGGGCTCGCGGCGGCGGCGCTGGACGACTGGGCGACCCGCAGCGCGCTGCACCACGGCCTGGACAGCGGCAGGCTGGACGGCCCCAACTGCATCGGCGACTGCCTGCACGTGAACGTCCTGCACGGCGTCGACGGGTGGGCCGGTGGTCCGGTCGCCGTGTTGAACCCGCACGTGCCCGGTCTGGTCGCGCGGATGGAGGCGCGGGAGACCAGCGCTGTCGCGATCCTGGTGCGCGCCCGGTCGGCGACGCCGCTGCCCTGGTGGCGGGTGCGCCGGGAGCTGTGTGGGGCGACCGATCCGGCGAAGGCGCTACCGGGCAGTCTGCGCGGTGACGCGGCGGCCGGTCTGCTGCCGCTGGCCCGCTTCGACGGGACTCCCGTCACCAAGGTCAACAACGGCGTGCACTTGAGCAACGGGGCCATGGAGGCCCTGCACGATGCCTGGACCTGGTTCGACATCGCACCGGACACCACCGTCGGCGGCCGGGTGCTGTCGGCTGCCGGGCTGTCCGCGCAGGAGCTGCTGTCCGCGGCGTTCGTGACGGACGCCGACGGCCGGCTCCGGGCCGTCAGCGTCCTCACCGACGGTCTGACGCTCACCGAAGCCCGAGACGTCCTGGCCGGCACCGGGCTCGCGTCGCGGCCCTCGGACGGCCTTCTCAGGACGTCACGACAGTAGCGGAGACGGTGCCGTCGTCGTGCAGCGTCACCTGCCGTACGCCGGTGACGTGTCCCTCGCCGACGACCGTGTCGTCCCCCGTGTGCCGGAACCCGATGAGGGTGGAGGGGCAGCCCAGTATCCGTGGGCCGTTGTCGGCCTGCCGCTCGAACGGATCGTGCAGATGGCCGGTCAACAGGGCTTTGACATGCGGTCGTTCGCGCAGCGCGGCCAACAGGTGGGCCGCGCCGGCGAGTTGGAAGGCCGGGATGGTGGAGGGGCTGAGCGGGGGATGGTGCATGACCAGCACGGTCAGCCGCTCGTCCAGGGCGTCCAGGCGTTTCATCTCGGCCGCGGTGTCGATGGTGCCGTGGATGTCGCCGGGGCGTGAGGTGTCGATGCCCACGAGCCTCCAGTTGCCCGCCTCGACCGTGGTCGCCGGGAAGAACTCGGCCACCGTGCCGGGCGCGTCGTGATTGCCGGGCACGGCCAGCACCGGTGTCCGCAGCGGGGTGAGCGCGTCCGCCAGCCGCCGGCAGGCGGCCGCACTGCCGTCGTCGGCGAGGTCGCCGCTGACCACGGTGACGTCGGCGCGCACCCCGGTACGCCGATGCGCCTCCAGGGCCGTGTGCAGCCGGTGGTCCGGCCCCGTGGGGGCGTCATCGCTGACGGAGGACGTGAGATGCGTGTCGCTGAGCTGAAGCACGTGCACGGGCAAGAGGGCTCCTCGGGCCGGCGGCAGGAAATCGGAGAGGCCGATGGGCCGTGATTATTGGACTGGTCGGGCCCTGTGCACAATGCGCGCCGGATATGGCCGGATTCGGTTCGCCGTCGACATATGTGCGCTGTCCGCGGATGAACGCTGCCCAGGTCGGCGCGGCATGTGGTACTCAAGTTGTCACGCAATCGCGTTTCTTTTTCGCGTGTCGATGTATCGAACACCGAGGTGGATTGTGATGTTCCACGTCTGTCCTGGCGGCGCGTACGTATTTTCCGCAGCAGGGAAATCGGCGCCTCAAGTACCGATTTCCTCGCCCGCAGGTGCACGAAAATCCGGAGGGCTGGACGATGATGACGACTGGAACAGCACTGGTTCCCGCCGCGCCCGGCGCGGCTCAGGCGCCGGGCAGGTACGGCATGGTGTCCAGCAGTCGTGTGATCTGCGCGGCTTCCGGTAGATCCCGTTCGGCGAAGAGCGCCTGGGCCCGCTCAAGGTGGTGGCGCGCGACACCGATGTGACCGAGGTCGGCCAGTGTCCGGCCGAGCACCGTCAGGGCCTGGGCGAGGTCGCGGGCCGCGTCCAGTTCCTCGCACCCGGCGACGGACCGGGTCGCGCAGTGGACGGCCTCCTGGAGTCTGCCGGTCAGCCGCAGGGTCTCGGCCATCCGGTAGAGGGTGTACATCTCCCGGTCGCGCAGCCCGATGGAACGGCTCACGGCCAGGCACTTCCGGTACTGCGTCAGGGCGTCGTCGTAGCGGCGCAGTTCGTGCAGGGCCAGACCCAGTACGTACAGCGCATAGGCGGTTCCGGCCGTGTCGCCGATGTCGTCCAGGAGCGGCAGTGTCGCCTCGCAGGCGCTCACGGCCTGGTCGGGCCGCCCGGACAGGACCTGGGCCAGGGCGGCGTTGATGGTGGTGGCGGCTTCGCCGGAGCGGTGGCCGAGTTCACGGGCCAGCGTGATGGCTTCGGTGTAGCAGGTAACCGCTTCGTCGTAGCGCCCTGTGTACTGCATCGCCAGCCCGAGATCGTTGAGCGCCTGGCGGATGATAACGATGTCACCAGATTGGCGCGATGCCTGCGCCGCTGCCCGGGCGTGCTCCTCCACCGCGGCGATCCGCCCGTTTCGCAGCGCCAGCGAGCTGCACAGCAGGTGGGCGCGTCCGATGGTGCGCGTGTCCTCGGTCGCCTCGGCGGCCTCCAGCAGGGCGAGGGCCCCTTCCTGGAGCTGCCCGGGGCGCAGGTCTCGGTTGAACGGGCTGAGTGCGATGAGCAGGTCGACGGCCATGCGCAGGGCGGCGGTGTCGTCGGCCGGAGCCTGTTCGACCAGGTGCAGCGCGGCCGTGATGGTCGAGATCTCGTGTTGGACCCACCCGCGCGCCGCGTGGACATCGGCGAAACGCTCTCCCACGGTGGTCGAGGGGGCCAGTGTGCCGGCGACCGGGTCGCCCGGGACCGCGTGGACGAACGCGTTGCACGCGGTGCTCAGCAAGAACTCCAGCAGGCGGTGCAGTGTCCGGTCGCGCTGGTCGTGTTCGTGCAGTTCGTCGGCCAGGCGCTGGGCGAAGACCTGCACCAGATCGTGGTAGCGGTAGACGCCCGGCCGGGGAGACTCCAGCATCGCCGCGTCGACCAGGGACTCCAAGAGGTCCTCGGCCTGCTCGTCCGCCACTCCCAGCATCGCGGCGGCCGCCGGGAGCCTGAGGTCGTGGGTGCCGATCACCGCCAGCCGGCGGAAGGCATGGGCCTGCTCGGGCGTCAGCTGGCGGTAGCCCGTCTCGAAGACGGCCCTGACGGCCACGCCGCCGACGTGCAGTTCCGCGATCCTGCGCTGCTCGTCGCCCAGACGGGCGGTGAGCGCCGAGACGGTCCACCGCGGCCGGCCCGCCAGCCGTGCGGCCACGATACGCACGGCGAGCGGCAGATAGCCGCACGCCCGCACCAGTTCCTCCGCCTGCGCCCGTTCCCCGGCGAGGCGCTGCTCGCCGATGACGGCGCCCAGCAGTTGCAGTGCCTCGGCCGGGGTGAAGACGTCGAGATTGAGCTGGAAACTGAGCGGGGCCCCGAACAGCCGGGGCTGGCTGGTGACGATCACGCCGCACTGCGTGCTGCCGGGCAGCAGGTCCAGCAGGTGCTGGGCGTCACGGGCGTTGTCCAGCAGGAACAGCAGCCGTCGGTCGTTGACGACGGACCTGAACAGCTTGCTGCGTTCGTCGAGCGAATCGGGTATCGACTCGTTCGGTACACCGAGGGCCTGGAGGAAGCCGCTCAGCACCACGGAGGGATCCGCCGGATTCTCGTGGCTGCCGTGCAGGTCGACGTAGAGCTGACCGTCGGGATAGGCGTGCCGCACCTGGTGGGCCACGTGCATGGCCAGCGCCGTCTTGCCGACGCCCGCCATGCCGGTGATCGCCACCAGGGGCGGCGTCGGCCGGTCCCGCGTGGTGAGCAGGTCGTGCAGCAGCGCGACATGCGCGGAGCGGCCGGTGAAGTCGGGCAGGCCCGGAGGCAGTTGGGCCGGTACGGGCTGCGCGCGGGCCTCGTCCTCGCGTTCGCCGTCCCGTGGGGCCGTGTGGTCGTCCTCGGGTGCGGGGCGGGCGGCGGCCCTGGCGGTGCCGTCACCTCCCGGCGCCTTGATCCGCGCCGGGGGCTGCGGTGGCGGGGAGACCAGCAGGGTCGGGTCCGCGTCGAGGATGCGGCGGTGAATGGCCAGGAGATCGGCCCCCGGGTCGACGCCCTGTTCCTCCACCAGACGGTGGCGCAGATCGGTGAAGACGGACAGTGCGTCGGTCTGTCGGCCGACCGCGTACAGCGCGCGCATCAGCAGGCCGTGCGGCCGCTCGCGCAGCGGGTGGGAGGCGATGAGTTCGGTGAGCCCGGGAATGACCATGTGGTGGCGCCCGCGCGCGAGAGCCAGGTCATAGCGCTCTTCCAGGATGACCAGCCGCAGTTCCTCCAGCCGTTCGCGCTGCCGCTCGGCGAACGGGCCGGGGACTCCGGTCAGCGGGTCGCCGCGCCACATCCGCAAGGCCGCGCCGAGCAGGTGGTCGGCCTGCTGGTTGTGTCCCTCCGCGCGGGCGCGCAGCGCCTCGTTCAGCAGCGATTCCGCCCGGCGTACGTCCAGTGCCGTGCGGGGGACCGCCATCTGATAGCCGCCTCCGACGGACTTCAGCACGCGGGGCCCGTCCGCATCGGGTTCCAGTAGCTTGCGTAACTGCCAGGCATAGGTGCGTATCGTCGTCACGTCACGATGGGGTGGTTTGTCCCCCCATAGCGCTTCGACGAGTTTGGTCATGGATACGGCGTGGCCGGAATTGAGCAACAGCACCGACAGTACGGCTTGCTGCTGAGGTGGACCCACGCGGACCTCGGCGCCGCCTCGGAAAGCCCGCACCGCTCCCAGTAAGACAAAGTGGAACTCGTCCGTCAACCCGCTGGCCCTTCTCTTTTCCCCGTGGTAACGCACACATTCTTGACCGGTAGGCGGGTGGTCTCAGTTGTTGGCCGTCCGGCGGCGTGGTCGTTCGTCTACCGGCTTCGTCGGCCTGGCGAAATGGTCGTGAACTCGTCGCTCTCCACGCCAAAGACTAGCGTCGAGGGCGGCGATGACAAAAATCCTTGCGTAAGTGTCGACGCGGCCGGGACCGCGCCGGCGCCGGGTCGTGCGCATGCGGAGAAGTATGCCCCGGCTCTACGGGGCGAAGCGTGTACGGCAGTTCCGTGGGCCTCGTCGTAGAAGCGAAATTGGCGGGCAGGCGACTTGTGTTCGCCGCTGCACGGAGTCCTGCCGTCAGACCGTTCGCATGCCGGGCGGCAGGTGGTCCCAGAGGTTGACGTGCACCACGTGCCACCGGCCGTCCTTCCATTCGATGGCCGTGATGCCGCAGTTGTAGAGCGTGGCGCTGAAGGCGTCGCTGCCGGCGACCGTTCTGAGCAAGGTCTTGATGACGCCGCCGTGCGTGACGGCCAGCACCGGTCGGTGACTGTCCGCCGCCAGCCGTACCAGTTCGGTGAATGCGCCGCCCACCTGTTCCTGGAACGCCCCGTATTTTTCGGACGACTCGCCCGAGGGAGTGGTCAACGGGTCTGTGGAGCGCGGCAGTTCGTCGGCCACGCGGAAGGGGGCCTCCGCCAGAGCCGGCTGTGTGCCCACGGGCAGAGGCAGGGCTCGTGCGAGGTGATCGGCGGTCTGCCGGGCCCGCTTGAGCGGGCTGGTCCGCAGCAGTCCGACGTCGAACCGGCGTGATGTGTCGAGCAGTTCACGACGCGCACACCACTCCGCCAGGCGCTGGGACTGCTCGTGTCCGAGCGGGCTGAGCGGCATGTCCAGATCGGTCCCCGGGGCCAGCTGCCACTCGGACTGGCCGTGGCGCACCAGGTAGATCAGCAGCCGCCGGCCACCGGAGGGGCGGGTGACCGGCACCGTCAGCGGCCGCCCATCCGGAGCGCGGTCGCCGCGCGCTGGTACTTGATGTCCGAGGTGACGCGCGTGTCGAAGCGTTCACACAACTCGCTGGAGAGCACCTTGATCAGCTGCACCACACGGGGGTCCTGTGCGATGTCCTCGGCGATCCGCGGGTAGATCGCCAACTCCACCTCGCTGACGGGCCGGCGCTCCCGCTGCTCGGACGGCAGCCGGAGATTGCTGACGAACGCCCGGTCGATGCTGCACCGCAGGGCGTCCTGCTGATCGAGCCAGACGAAGAACGTGTAGCGGTAGTCGTCCAGGCGCACGGCCGGGAACAACTCGGTGCGCGGGATGCCGTACTCCCGCTCCAGGAACAGCCCGGGGTGCTCGATGTCGGTGCGGGCGAGCAGCCGCTGCACGATCGCCACCGCCTCGGCGGAGTCCGGGGCCGCCTGGATGGTCGCCTTCTCCTCGCCGTCGAAGACATAGCGGTGGTCACGCCTGACGTGGTGATCGTCCTGCGCGGCCTTGAAGGCGCAGAACGCGTGGGTGATCTTGTTGCAGGAGGTGCGCAGCAACGCGCCGGTGTGCAGGATGCGGAAGTCCTCGGTGTCGTAGTAGACGGCCGTGTTGAGCGGGGGAGCGGTGCGCGCCTCGGCCTTCTCGGCGATCTGCGCGCCGGGCACCAGATCGCCGATCGTCGCGGTCATGTCGTCGAGCCAGCGGTAGTAGTCGTCGTTGGAGACGGAGTCCATCTCGATCTTCACCGCGAGCTGGTTGAAGACGACGAAGTCTCCGGAGCGCTGGTAGACGGCCTGGGCCTGGGGCATTTTCGGATCGATCACGGCAAGTGCTCCTTCGGGTGGGGGGCCGTCGCCGGCCCGTGACCGGGGTGTGCGGTGTCCGGCGCCTGCTGCCAGCCGGTGGACGGGCCCTGGGCGTCCCTGTCGGTCAGTGCCAGGCCGCGGGCCACCGCCCGGCCCAGCCACTGGCCCGCCAGGTAGGAGGTGATCACGGACAGCAGGACGAGTGCGGTGAAGAAGTCCTGGTCGATGACGCCGGCGGCATAGGTGACCGAGGCCAGGACGATGCCGGGCCCGCCCCGCGCGTTCATCACCACGGCGAGGTTCACGGCCGTGGCCTGCCGCTCACCGGCCAGGCGTGCGCCCGCCCACACGCTGAAGGACTTCGCCCCGCAGGCCAGGGCCACGAACCAGCAGAAGAACACGGGGTCGAAGTGGTGGGCCAGGTCGAGCTGGAGGCCCACCAGGGCGAAGTACAGCGGAATGAACACCGCCAGTGCGAAGGAGCGCAGCGTGTCCGGCTCCTGCTCGCGTGCGCCGGCGGTGGCCGCGCCGGGGCCGTGGGGTGTCGGGTCGTGACGTAGCGACGGGGCGGTCGCCCGCGAGACGCACATCCCGGAGGCCAGGGCGCCGAAGACCGGATCGATGCCGAGCCCGCAGCACACGGCGCACAGCAGCAGGACGAACACCAGGCGGTGGGCGAGCGGGCTGCGCCGTGCCACCGGGTTCGCGCGTGCGCCGGCCAGGCGGGAGAACAGCGCGGGACCCCACCGGCACAGGGCGGTGAGGAACGCCACGGGGACGACGCCGTAGTACGCGTACGTGACGGCGGGCGGCACCGTCCCGTCGCCGCCGGCCAGTTGCAACACGGCAACGCCGGAGTTGCCGGCCTGCGCGAACCCCAGGACGACGGCCAGGACGACGTACAGCACGACGTCCTCGGCGATGGCGACCGCCAGCACGATGCGGGCGAACAGCGAGTTGAGGATGCCCAGGTCCAGCATGATGCGGGAGATCACGGGCACGCTGGTGACCGCGATCGCCATTCCGAACACCAGCGTCAGGGTGGCGGCGGAGCCGTTGGGTCCGGACAGTCCCGTGAGGTCGGCCAGGTGGGCCGTGCCCCATCCGGCGGCGAAGGGCAGGACCAGGCCGGTGACGGTGACCAGGGCGACGGTGCGCCGCTCGCCTGCGCTGTCCGGGCGGCGCAGGTCCGAGCCGGTGAAGTGGACGAGGAGCAGCAGGCCGAGGGTGGAGAAGCCGCTCAGCGCGTCGGCGACCGCTCCGTGCGGGGGCAGCAGCCACTGCTGCGCCGCGGGTGCCGCTGTGCCCAGCGCCATCGGGCCGAGGAGCACTCCGCCGAGGATCTCCCCGATCACCTGCGGCTGCCGCAGACGTGCGAAGAGCCGTCCGACGGTGTGTGCCGCGATCAGCAGTGCCGCCAGGGCGCACAGCAGGTGGGCGGTGGCGCCGGTGGTGGCCGGCATGGTCACGCCTCGTTCTGGAGTGTGGCCACGGCGAGCGCGGTGTGTGCGGATGCCAGCGCTGCGAGCGCGTCGTCGAACGTCGCGGTGGTGGCGCTCAGGGCGTCGTCGTCGAAGTGCGTGTAGGGGTTCATGTCGTCGGGTCCCGTCAGCCGCTGCACCGACCTCGATCCGGTCCTCAGGGTCAGTACCGAGGACCCGTCGCTGGGGTCGGCCTTGATCCGCAGGATGCCCTTGCTGCCGGTGAGGACCACCTCCATCGACCGTTCGGGACAGACCCGCGAGGCCATCACCCGGGCGCGCGTCGCCCGCCCGAACGCCGTCAACTCCACCTGCGCCACGTCGTCCACCTCCACGGCCGTGTCGCCGTGCGGGCCGCGCCGGGTGTCGGACAACCGGTGCGTCCAGGCCGAGCGGACCTCCCACACGGCGACATCCGTCATCCAGCGCAGCAGGTCGAAGGCGTGGGGGGCCAGCTCCATGAGGGCGCCGCCCTCGCCGCGGCGCTGCCGCCACGGCCAGCGGGTGCCGGGACCGAGGTGGGAGTCGTCGTGGAGGACCAGGTCGATGGCGACGATCTCACCGATCTCCTCGCCGAGCATCCGGGACCGGGCCTCGCGCAGTCCCTGGTTGTGCCGCCACGGGAACGAGGCGTGGGCGCGGGTGCCGCGGATCGCGGCCAGCTCGGCCAGCCGCAGCGCCGTGGTCCGGTCGGCGGCCAGCGGTGTCTCGCAGACCACCCGCACATCCCGGCGCAGGGCCAGGGCGACGATCTCCTCGTGGGCGCGGGGCGGCGTCGCCACCACGACCATGTCGACGTCCTCCCGCTTGATCAGGGACAGCGCGTCCGCGGTGACCTCGGCGCCGGGATGGCGGGCGGCCAGTTGGACGGCGGCCCGCTCGTCGGTGTCGTAGGCGATAGCGGTGACGGTGAAGCCGGGGGCGGCGGCGAGCCATTGGGCGTGCGTCGCCGCTCGGCGCGTACCGATGAGTGCCACGTTCATCGGGCTTGGTCCTCCAGAATCTGGTCGGTCGCCGCTGCCTGCGGTGCGGTGGCATCGGGCCGGTGGCTGGCGGGTCGTTCGCGACAGCGGGCCGTGCCGCCGAAGGCGTAGCTGCGCCTCGCGTCGGGATCGAGGACGCACGCAGAGGTGTCATCAAGGGGGTTCGTGGGGCGCCTCGGCGGCACCGCGGTCCGGCAACTGCACCTCTACCCCCGTCAGTTGGCCATGGCCGAAGGAGAGGCGGACATGTCCGCGGCTGTCGGGCCGCCGCCCGTGCCGGCCTTCGCGCAGGTGCAGCCAGAGCCGGCCGGCGTCGGGGTCGACGGAGACACCGGCCACGGGCGAGGACTCGTCGACCGGCGCGCGGGTGTATCCGGCGAGCCGCCGCACGACGGAGGCGGGCAGGTCCTTGATGACGACGTCGGTCACCCTGTCCCGGTTGTCCGTCTCCACCTCGATCCGGGTCAGGACGTCGTCGTGCTCGTCCGGCTGCCCGGTGTCCGGTGCGCAGCGGACGTGCAGGATGCCCCTGTCGTGGTGCCAGTCGACGCCGGGCGGCGACCCGGGCAAAGAGGCGGGCGACGATGCCGGGGTGTGGAGGGAGGGCTGTGTCATGGCCACCTGTTCTCATGTGTGTCTTGTCCCTGTCCCGACGTGCCGGTCACGACCACTGCGTGCAGCGCCGGCCCGTCAGCCGCACAGCCGCTGCGCCCGCGCGTGCCACAGCAGCAGCAGGGTCTTGGCGTCCGCCGGCTGCTGCCGCTGCACACGTTCGAGTGCCTGCTCCAACGTCATTTCGAGCACGCGGAGGTCCTCTCCCTCGGCCGCCACACCGCCCCCGGGGCCCACCCGGTCGTGCGGGTCGTAGTCGGCGACGAACAAGTACGTGCGTTCCTTGCTGAGCTGCGGGGCCAGGTAGACGCAGCAGACGGGCCGCAGCGCGGCGACACGGAAACCGGTCTCCTCCTCGGCCTCGCGTCGCACGGCCTCGGAGACGTCCTGCTCGTCCAGCAACCCGCCGGGGACTTCCAGGAGTTGGCCGTCCGGTCGGCCGTGCAGCACTACGGGAAGGCGGAGCTGGCTGGTCAGCACAACCGTGCCGTGGCGGCGGGAGCACAGCAGGACTGCCGCGCGGTCGCCGCGATGGGCGGTCAGCCGGGTCAGCTGCCGCGGTTCGCCGTGCGAATCCGCTACCTCAAGGTGGTACTTGGCAAGGGTCAGCCAGTCGTCCGTGACCGTTTCGACGGCGCGCACGCCCGCCCGGAAAGCCTCGGGTGAGCCGTGCGCACCCTCAAAGGGCGCGGACACCGGGACGGGCGAGGACCGCCTGCCGGATGGCACGCAGCTTGCCCGCCAGCTCGTCGGGGGTGAACATCACGTTCGCGGACTGGGTGTCGGTCGAGGGATAGGCGGTGTTGTACACGTTGGAGAATTCCCGCTCACGTGGCCCGCGCAGCACGAGAGTGCACGTCATCGACTCCATGGGCAGCACCACGCGGTGAATGCGGTGGTATTCCAGGTAGTAGGCGTTGCCCATGTCCTCCACGGACTCACCGGTCATTTCCAGGGCCGCCTCGTCGACGAACCGGTAGAAGTTCGCCTGGGTCGAGACACCCGCCTTCTCCGGACTGTAGCGGTACTGCCGCAGGCTGGTCACCGCGCCACCGGCCGTACCGGCCTGCTCCGTCATGCCGGCGGGTCGGCGGGAGAAGTTCTGTGACACCAGACGACCCGTCAGGATGGTCGACCAGAAGCTGAAACGGTGGTCGTGGATGAGTTCGTCGCACAGTTCGTCCTCGGTATAGGGAGGACACCACGCGTGCAGCGTGAGCCGATATCCGCCGACAATTCCCGGATCCACCAGGACGATCTTGTCGAAGTGATTGACGTGCCGGTAGGAGCGGCCCGCGACCTGTTTCAGCGACTCGTCGTCGTCGAGATAAGCGGACAGCAGGTCACCGATGCAGGCCGGGGCTCCGAGGCGGCGGACGAATTCGAGGTTGTCGTCCTTTTTCCGCTCGTCGGTGGCCCGCGGTAATGTCCGCAGCACAGCCTCCAGGCCGCGCGGCCCCAGGCCGTCGAGAATGCCGTCGTAAGCGGCTTGCACACCCATCGCACCTTCTCCTGTTGCAGATTCACCCAAGAGGTGTTGCTCGGTCGCGGACGCGTACGCGATTGCCGCGGAGCCCCGGAGATTCCGGCCAGGTACTGAAATCATCGGCCCCCGCCCGAAGGGCCGACAAGTGCGCCATGGGTCGCACCGTTGGAGGTGCACGATCGGCTACCCCCGAAAGGACACCCACTTCGGTGTATCTGGCGGGCGCCGAAAGTCGCAGCCGATCATCGGCACGCTCCGGACAACACGGCTTGGACGATCGGAAGGACCCGATGCTCGTGCCCAGCGAAATAGAGCGGAAGTTCACCGCACCGGCCGACGGCCCGTTCACCGACGTGCCGGCCGTTCCGGTGCAACAGGGCTATCTGGTGCGGGCGGACGGTGCACACGTACGCATCAGGAAGAGCGGCGACGCCTACACGCTCACGGTCAAGAAGGGGCGCGGACTCACGAGGCAGGAATACGAGATCGTCCTGAGCGCGGATGATTTCGACGCCCTGTGGCCCGCTACCGAGGGGGCGCGGGTCACCAAGACCCGTCGCCTCGTGTCCCTGCCCGACGGGCGGTCCGCCTGCGTCGACGTGTTCGCCGAGCACCTGGCCGGACTGGTCATGGTGGAAGTCGAGTTCGCCACCGAGGAGGAGGCGCGGCGCTTTCGCCCGCCGGCCTGGTTCGGCACCGAGGTGACCGAGGACGTCCGCTACTCCAACTCCGTCCTCGTCACCGCCGGGCTCCCGGACACCGACGGCTGACACCCATCCTCCGGCTGCCGCCGATGCGCGGACACACCGGTTGACCCCATACGCACCACTGAAAGGGACCACTCATGCCCGCACCAGGTGCCATTGCCGGCGCCACAGGTTCCTCCCGGACCAGGACAGCATCCCGGCGCCGGACGTATCTGGCCGTCGCCGCTCTGACGACCTGCCTGATCGCGGCCGCGCCGACCTCGGCGCCGGTCCCCGGCGCTGCGGGAGTGGGCGACTCCTACTTCCCCGACCTGGGCAACGGCGGTTACGACGTCGCCCATTACGGGCTGGACGTCTCCTACGACCCTGCCACCGGCCGGCTCGACGGCCGTGCCGCCGTCACCGCACGCGCCGAGCAGGACCTGTCCGCCTTCGACCTGGACCTCCAGCAACTGGACGTCACGTCCGTGACGGTCTCCGGTCACCGTGCCGCGTTCACCCGGAGCGGCGACGAACTCGTCGTCACCCCCGAGCACCCGCTGCGCGCCGGGCACCGCTTCACCGTCGACGTCGTGTACGGCGGCGTCCCGCAACCCCGCAACGGGCCGATCCTCAGCGGCTCGGACTACGGCTGGCTCAGAACGTCGGACGGCGTCCTGGTGGCCGGCGAGCCGGACTCCGCCTCCACCTGGTTCCCCGGCAGCGACCATCCCTCGGACAAGGCGACGTTCGACCTGCGGATCACCGCACCGACGGGTCTGACCGCCGTGTCCAACGGCCGGCTGCTGTCGACGACCCGTCACGGCGCGACCACGACGGCCCACTGGCGCGAGGCCAAGCCCATGGCGACCTACCTGGCCACCGCGACCATAGGCGACTTCGACGTCCGCACCGGACGCACGCCCGGTGGCATCCCGGTCTACGTGGCCATCGACCCGTCCCTGCCCGACACCAACGGCGTGGACGTCTACGGCCTCACCTCCGCCGTCACGGACTACTGGTCCACGCTCTTCGGCCCCTACCCGTTCGAGGAGACCGGAGCCATCGTCGACAACGTGCCGCAGATCGGCTTCTCGCTGGAACTGCAGACGAAACCCGCCTACTCGTCCCAGCTCTACGACACCACCGTCGTGCACGAGCTGGCTCACCAGTGGTTCGGCGACGCGGTCTCGGTCAGCCGCTGGCAGGACATCTGGCTCAACGAGGGCTTCGCGACCTACGCGACCTGGCTGTGGGCCGAGCACCAGGGGACCGCCACCGCGCACGATTCCTTCCTGGCCGACTACGACTCCCGCCCCGCCGACTCCGCCTTCTGGCAGACGAAGGTCTCCGACCCGCAGCGCGACACCCTCTTCAGCTCACCCGTCTACCACCGCGGTGCGATGACGCTGCAGGTGCTGCGCGAACGCATCGGGGACGACGCCTTCTTCACCCTGCTGCGCACCTGGTACCTGACACACCGCTACGGCAACGCGACCACCGCCGAGTTCGTCTCCTTGGCCGAGAAGATCTCCGGACAGCAGCTGGACGACCTGTTCAGCACCTGGCTGGACACGCCGGGGCGCCCGCAGCTGGGCTGACCGGGTGGACGGGCGGGACACCCCACCAGGTCCTTCCTAGCAGCAGCGCCGGGTTCGCAGGGCCGTCGTGCCCTGTTCAACATTCGTTTACCCGGCGGCGGTGCTCGTGAAATTTTCCCCGGATGAAGACACCACGCACGGGCATCCCAGACCGGCTCGCCGCAGGCATGACCATGGCCGAACAGCACGAGTACCTCCGCGCCAGGCTGACCCGCCGCAGCCTGGTCCGCGGCGGTGCTGCGGCCGGCGCCCTGGCCGGACCGGGCCTCGGCCTGGCGCCCGCCGCCGCGCACAGCCGCAGCGCCGCCCCCACGCCGCTGCTGCACTCCCCGGCGGTGGACGGTTCCTTGGTCGCCCCCTTCGGCCGGCACCTCGCCTTCGGGGCGGACGCCCGCACCCAGATGCGGATCTCCTGGCAGGTGCCGCTCGCCGTGCGGCGGCCGTACCTGCGCGTCGGCACCGCACCGTGGGACCTGAGCCGCAAGATCGAGGCGGAGGTCCGCGTCCTGCACACCCCCGTACTGACCCCCAAGGCCCCGGCCGTGGACCAGTACTACCTGCACGCGGCACTGGACGGCCTGCGTCCGGGCACCACGTACTACTACGGCGTGGGCCACGACGGCTTCGACCCCGCCTCACCCCGTGCCTTCGCCACCGTGGGCTCCTTCACCACCGCGCCCCCGGCCGGCCGCCGGGAGGGGTTCGTCTTCACCGCCTTCGGGGACCAGGGAGTCAGTTACCACGCGCTGGCCAACGACAGCCTGATCCTCGCCCACAACCCGGCCTTCCACCTGCACGCCGGAGACATCTGCTACGCCGACACCTCCGGCTCCGGCAGTACCGACGACGCCTATGACGCCCGGGTGTGGGACCAGTTCCTGGCGCAGACCGAGACCGTCGCCTCTCGGGTGCCCTGGATGGTCACCATGGGAAACCACGACATGGAGGCCTGGTACTCGCCCAACGGCTACGGCGGCCACGAGGCGCGCTTCAGCATGCCCGGCAACGGCGCCCGCGAAGCGGACACGCCCGGCTGCTACTCCTTCGTCTACGGCAACGTCGGCGTCATCGCGCTGGACGCCAACGACGTCACCGTGGAGATACCCGCCAACCGCGGCCTGAGCGGCGGCAGTCAGACCTCCTGGCTCGACCGGCGGCTGAGGTCCCTGCGTGCGCAGCCCGAGGTGGACTTCGTCGTCGTCTTCTTCCACCACTGCGCCTACTGCACCACCGCGCACGCCTCCGACGCCGGCGTCCGCGGCGCGTGGGTCCCGCTCTTCGAGGAGCACGGGGTGGACCTGGTCATCAACGGCCACAACCACATCTACGAGCGCACCGACGCCATCAAGAAGAACGCGGTCGCACAGCCCGCCCCGATAGGCGCCACCGTCCGCCCCGAGCACGACGGCATCGTGTACGTCACCGCGGGCGGCGCCGGTGCCGGCCTGTACTCGTTCACGGCACCCGACAGCTACGAGGGCAACGTCCACGACGTGGACAGCATCGACACCTACTACTGGGTGAGCGAGGACGCCAAGGTGGACGAAACGGTCGAGTGGTCGCGCGTACGCTACGCCGGCTACTCCTTCCTCGCGGTGGAGAGCCGGCCGGCACCGGTCGGCGGCGAAGCCGAACTCGTGGTCTCGGCACTGGCGGAGAACGGCGAGCGCATCGACCACGTCACCTTGGCGCGCACCGTTTCCTGACGGCGCGAGCGCGGGCGACGTCACCGGGCCGGGACGGGGCTCCGGGGCGCCCAGTGCATGACTGGCGGCGCCCCGGCAGCGTCAGCGCACTGCCTCCTCCACCACGGGGGTGCCCGTGAGAGGTCCCCGGCGCGCGGCCTGCCGCAGGGTCAGCGCGATGAGGGCGGCCGTCAGACCGGCCAGCACGGGAAGGCCGAAGCAGGCGCGCAGACCGCCCTGCTGTACGGTCCAGCCGGCCAGGTAGGCGCCCAGGGCGTTGCCCGCGGTGACGGCGGTGGCCATCCAGGCGAACGCCTCTGTGGCCGTGCCACTCGGCACGCAGTCGCTGATCACGGCGAAGCCGCAGGCCATGACGGGCGACAGGAACAGCCCTGCCGAGGCCGTCAGTATCAGCGCCACGACCGGGTGCGGGATGCTGATGAGGAGGGCGAAGCCCAGGGTGCCGCCCGACATCAGCCAGGGCAGCCGCTGCGTGGGGGGGATGCGCCAGCGCAGCAGGCCGTAGCACAGGCCGCCCACCATCGATCCGCCGGCGAAGGTGCCCAGCAGGATGCCGGACAGGCCCGGCCGCCCGACGTGCTCCTCATAGGCGACCATGCCGATGTTCATGGCTCCGAGTCCGACGCCGATCCCGACCATGGCCAGCACGAAGCGCCGCAGCACGTTCGACCGCAACGGACCGGCCCAGTCGGGCTGCTGAGGCCGACCGCGCCAGGTGCGCACCACCTGGTGGGGCAGCGCGTACGCCGCGGTACCGGCGAGCATGAGCACTGCCGTCAGCAGCAACGCCACGCCCCGGCCGGCCAGTTCGCCCACCAGTACGATGAGGAGGGGGCCCGTGATGAAGATGATCTCCTGCAAGGCCGCGTCGAGAGCGTAGGCGGTGGCGATCATCTCGGGGCCGCTCAGCACGGACGGCCACAGACTGCGCAGGCACGGCTCCAGCGGCGGTGCCAGAAACCCCGCGAGCGCGACGGCGGCGAGCGCGCCCTGGGGGTGCCCGGCCCCCACGCCGACGAGCAGGGCGTACCCGGTGCCGGAGCCCAGAGCGCCGGCACACAGCACCGGAGTCTGACCGAACCGGTCGACGGCCCGTCCCAGCAGCGGGCCGCCCGCGGCCAGGGAGAACTGGAAGACGGCCACCACCAGTCCTATGAAGCCGAACCCGTGGTGATGCGATCGGAGGAAAAGGGTGATACCCAGCGGGGCCATCCCGTTCGGGACCCGGCCGAGGAAATTGGCGGTGAACAAGGACGGTACCCGGTGCTGGGCGAAGAAGGCCCGATAAGCGGTGGGCATGAACGCAGCTCCTTTCGCGAGAAAGGCGAGGACGAGGAAGACCACGAGGAAGGCAAGGGTGAATCCGCTGCCTCCGTACGGCGGATCCGCTTCGAAGGGGAAGTAAAAGGGAGGGAGCAGTGGAAAAGGAAGCGCCCGCCGTTTTTGAGGCGTTGATGGGATGTTGATGCATTACTGATCGGTTCTCCGTACGCTGCCTGACGAAGACGGACATCTCGCTGGACGGCTCAGGACGGAGGGCCTTGTGTCAGTTGAAGAGGACCGTGATGTGGTGACCTGTCGGAGCGCGAGCACGGAAAACCCCCACCGTTCGTCCGGGGAGTTTCCCCCCTCGAACACCCGCACCGGCGCCGGCCGCTCACACGGACCGGTGGGCTGATGGATCGCCGGCTGGCCGTGCTCGGCCTGGGCGGGAGCACCCGCGAGGGCTCCGGCGCCGAGCTGTTGCTGCGCAGGACCCTCGCCGTCGCCCGGGACGCGGGAATGGCCACCGAGCTGTACTCCCTCGGCCGCCATGACGTGCCGGTGTTCCGGGAGTCCTTGCTGACCGATCCGCCCGCGGCCGTGGTGGATCTGCTGGCTGCGGTGCGCAAGGCGGACGCGATCGTCTTCTGCAGTCCCGTCTACCACGGCACGATCAGCGGGGCTCTGAAGAACGCGGTCGACCACCTCCAGGCCCTGGCGGGCGACGAGCGGCCCTGGCTCACCGGGAAGGTCGCCGGCTTGATGGCCGTGGGCGGCACTCCCATGGGAGGCGCCAACGCCATCAGCGCCATGGACCACTTCTGCCGGGCCCTGCACGCGACCACCGTGCCGACGGCGGTGATCACCACGGGCGGGTTCGCCGGGCCCGGCACCGCACTCGGGGACGGGATGCTGGACGAGCGGGTGGACCGTATGGTGCGTGACATCGCCGTGCACGCCCGGGCGACGGCGAGGGCGCAGAGCCTCCTCGGCACCTGACCGGTCACACCAGGGCCGACACGCTCTTGAGCACGTCGGACTCGGTCACCTCCAGGGCGCCGGCCTGCAGGATGGCGTCCGTGACCGCCAGCAGTTCACTGCGCGGCGCCAGGCCCTGGAGCACGACGATGTCGGCGTCGGCCAGGTCCACCCCCGCCCGCCAGGACCCGACGGGCATGAGCGGCGTCACCGCGGGCAGCATGTCCACCCGGACCCGGGTCGTGATCAGGACGCGGGACTTGCCGGGGCCGGCCGCACTCAGCCGGTGCACCAGGCTGCGGATGCGCTCACGTGTGGTCTCATCGGCCAGGGATTGGGGGCAGGCGATGACCTGGGGCGTGCAGGTGCGGATGGTCTGCAGGATGCGCAGGCCGTTGCGCCGCAGGGAATCCCCCGTCTCCACGACGTCGATCACCGCGTCGGCCAGTTCGGGGATCTTGGCCTCGGTGGCTCCGAAGGACCGCACCATCTGCACGCGTACGCCGATGTCCTGGAAGAAGTCCCGTCCGATGTTGACGTACTCCGACGCCACCCGTGTGCCGGCGGCCAGCTCCTCGGCGTGCCTGGCCGGGTGCTCCGCCGGGACGGCGATGACGATGCGCCAGGGTGCGTCCGTCAGCTTGGCGTACGTGAACGACTGAAGCGTCTCGACCTTCGCCCCCATCTCCTCGATCCAGTCCGCGCCGGTCAGACCGAGGTCGAACGATCCGCTCTCCACCACGAGCGGGATCTCGCGCGGCTTGTAGAAGGCCACGCGGATGGTGCCGCCGTACTCGATGCTGCCACGGTAGGTGTGGGGGGAGGTGCGCCGTATCTCCAGACCGGCCGCGGCGAACAGCTCCAGAGTGCGCCCCTCCAGGGAGGACCCCTTGGGCAGAGCCAGGGAGAGCATGCGATCTCCTT
>NZ_JBTWMV010000130.1:0-2539 GCF_054850255.1 Streptomyces sp. 7R007
GCGCACACGGGGGGGGCCACTCGCCAGAGCCGCGTCCAAGGACGTCGCCCAACGGCCTCCGGTCGACTTGGACAGGCCCCTGTACCAGTGGGTCGCGCTCTTCGCCGGCTGTTCCAGCGTGGTGACCACCACCGCCTCCATCTGACGGACACGGATGGTGGGCGGCCGGCCCGTCCTCGATTCGTCGGCCAGACTCTCCAGTCGCTCGGGGCGGAGGCGCCGCCGCCACTTGCGGATGGTGTCTGCCATCACCCGCACGTCGTCGGAGTGGAGCCCGGTCCGGCTGGGGCTGTTCAGTCGGCAGTCTCGATCCGCTCCGGGGCGATGCCCAGGATGAGCTTTCAGCCAGGTCTCGACCAGGTAGATCTCGCTGTTCTCGTCGATGCCGAGGAGGAATGTGCCCTTCGAGTTCGCCGAGGGGGAAGACGGCGCGTCCGATGGTGTGACTGCAGTCGGCGAAGCGGTCTTCCTCGCCGGTCAGGTTGTCCGGGGCGAAGTTGAAGGGGGTCTTGGCGCAGGGGGTCTTGGGGCCGCCGATCTGGACGTCCAGGCCACCGAACTCCGCCAAGAAGGCTTCGGGCATCGTGCGTGCGGACCAGGCCGGTCTTCTCGAGCGTCTTGCGCCAGTGGTCCGTCGAGACGTGCCGTCCCGGCCGCCAGCCTGCTGAAGGCAGTGCGTCCTCGATCACGCCAGTTCCCCGTAGATACATCGCCGCCGCGTCGACCCGTGCCTTGTCCACCGGCACGTCTTCCGGCCAGCCGGGCCACCAGCGCGCCTGCCAGGGGGCGAAGTCCTCGCGCAGGAACTGCGTTCACCTGGCTTGAGTCGCACTTGCTGTCGCTGATCGGCCCACCAGACCTCGAATTCGGCCTCGGTTCCCTGGTCAGGCCAGCGTTCTGTCACCGCCGGCAGAAGCAGAACATCGACGAACCCTCCGAGTGGAAGACCGATGTCGACGAAGATCCCGATCGCACCCGGCCTCGGGACTGCCGTCACCGTCCCTCGGAACCGTTGCCCGAACCGCAGGCCGCGACGGAATCGAATCCACTCTTTCCGCGGTAGGGGTCGGACCGGGCGAACTGGTTGGTCATGTCGGCCATCACTCGACCCGTCCAGTCCCCGAGCCGCCGCACGACCGGCCGAGCTCGTTGAGGCGGTGCATCACATCGCGCACGGTGCCCTCGTCGGCGTGCACCAGTCGGGCGATCACGGGTCGGTAGGTCTGCGCACACGGACAGCTCGGCCACCGTGCCTGCAGGGGTCGGATCCGATGTCACCGCCCATCCAACCGCCACAACCACCGACACGGCGAACCTGTGCGGTGGCTGGGCCGGTGTCATCGGGTTGCGCCCGCAGTGACTCCCACTGGTCCCCGTTCGCGGACGATTCGTGAAGGTCAGGCGCTGTGAGGTGGTCCCGGATGGTGGTGTAGGGGCTTTGTGGGGGTGGGGGTTGAGCTGTTTCTCGGGTCGGTCAGGGGGTTGACGCCTTCTGGGTGGGTGCAGGCTGGGTCTGCTGCTGGTGGTGGTGTGCCCAGCGGACAGCGGGGGGTGCTGCCAGGCCCGTGAGTGCGAACATGGCTCCCGCGGCATACCATCCAGGGCGGCCCCAGGTGATGCAGAGTGCGATGAGCAGTCCTGGTCCGAGGGCTTCGGCGAGGCCGGCGCCGAGGCCGAACACGCCCAGGTACTGGCCGGTGGCGTGCTGCGGGGCGAGGGCGAAGGAGACTTCGAAGCCTGCGGCGGAGTGCCATAGTTCGCCGATCGTGTGGATCACCACTGCGGTGAGGAGCAGGGTTGCGGCGGCCCATGCCGGTATGCCCGCGGACAGCGAGATCAGTGAGCAGGCGATCAGGAAGGCCGTGCCTGCCCGGCGGTAGGCGTGTGCGCCGGCGGTGGGGGAGTCGATGGTGCGGCTGGCGCGGACCTGGAAGGCGACGACGATGACGGTGCCGGTGAGCATGGTGGCCGAGATGAGCCAGTGCGGGGCGGTGGTGGCAGTGACGATCCACAGCGGGATGGCCACGGTGAGGACCTTGAACTGGATGGCCATGATGCCGTCGAGGGCGGTCAGCAGCAGGTAGGGACGGTCCCGCAGGGCGATCCAGCGAGGTCCTTCGGTGGTGGGGACGGGCGCGACGGGCGGCAGGAGGACCAGGATCGCCGCGGAGAGCGCGAAGGCGGTCGCGTTGCCGATGACCATGAGCTGGTAGGCGGTGGGCGTGCCTACCTGGACGACCCAGCCGGCCAGCACGGCGCCGAGGGAGATGCCGACGTTGGTGACCGCCCGCAGGTAGGCCCTGAACTCCTGCGGCCGGTCGCCTCCGTAGTGCCTGATCAGCGGGGAGCGGGCGGCGATTCCGGCCGCCTTCGCCGCGGCGGCGGCGCCGACGGCAAGGACGAACGGCCAGAAGCTGTCGGCCAGGACGAAGCAGGTCGTGGCCAGCGCCTGGACCGCCAGGGTGGCCGTGTAGATGCCGCGAGGTTCTGTCCCCACGGTGCAGAGCCCGTGTAGTAGTCGGCCTGCACGTCGTCGGTG
>NZ_JBTWMV010000131.1:0-2069 GCF_054850255.1 Streptomyces sp. 7R007
GGTTGCGTACGTGTCACACCCAGCGTCCTACCAGGCCCCACCCCCGCACGGGACCAGAACCCGAGAATGATCACGACCTCACACAGGCCCTAGGGGGCTGGTTGTGGGCGGTTCTCGTTGCGGATCATGCGGCGGAGGCTGGTGCGGGCAGCGGCGAGGTCGTCCTCGAGTTCGGCGACTCGCTGCCGGAGCTGTGTGTTCTCTGTGGTCGCCCGCCCTTCCGCCGTGGAGAGTCGCAGATTCTCCACGGTGAGCTCGTTGATGCGGTCAACCAGGTCATGGTTGCCGAGCTGTTCGACCTGCTGCCCCAGATGAATGCGGGCTTGTTGCCGCAGATGGCCGTTCTCGGTGCGCAGCTGTTTGATCTCCTGTCGGGCGAGAAGCAGGTCGGTCTGCTCGCTGGCGGTGGAGGCCTTCCGCCCGCTCTGCTGGTCCTGGTGGCCTCGGGCAGCCTGTCGGGCCCGTGCCTGATCGATGCGTTCGCGCAGGCCAGGAGCATAGACGAGCCAGCTGGAGACGCCAGCTTCGCGGGCGACCGCGGCGAAAGTGATCCGGCGGTTGTCGCGGAGCATGTCCTGGACGGCCTTGAGGACGCGTCCCCGTTTGCCGGCACTGTCCCGTTGACGTGCGGCTTTGAGGATCTCTGCGGGTGTCCTGGAGGGACTTGCGGACGTCTCAGCAGGCATCCGAGGCCAGGAGAGCTACCCCCGGCGGAGAATGGGCGACAATCGCATGGTGCAGCAGCGGCTGGGTTGGGTTGTGTCCTCCGGTGGTGCCAACGTGGCGTATGCCTCGGTCGGTGTGGGTCGGCCGGTGGTCTACGTGATGGGTTGGCTGACGCACCTGCAGCTGAGTTGGGAGCTGGCGGCCGAGCGGGCGCTTTACGAGGAGCTGGCTCGGGGGTGCCGGCTTGTGCGCTACGACCGTGCCGGATGCGGGTTGTCGCCGGCCGTGGATCGCCCGGCGTCGTTGGCATTCGAGCTGGAGCATCTGGCGGCGATCGCCTCATGGCTGGGTGAACCGTTCGATCTGATAGGCACGTCGATGGGGGCTCCGGTGGCCGTGGCGTGGGCGGCGGCTCATCCCGGTACCGTTCGGCGCCTGGTGCTCTACGGCGGCTGGGCGCGCGGCGCCGACCTGTCCGCGCCAGGTGTTCGTGATCATGTGCTCGGGCTGGTCGAGTCGCACTGGGGGCTGGGATCGGACGTGCTGACCGACATTTTCGCCCCTGACCTCGATCCCACGACGCGGGCGGAGTTCGGCCGTTACCAGCGCGCCTGCTCGAACGCCGCAACCGCCCGGGCGCTGCTGGCGTTGAGCTACGAGATCGACGTCACCGACCGCCTCGGCCAGGTGCAGGCGCCGACGCTGGTGGTGCACCGCACCGGCGACCGCGCGGCACCCCTCGCACAGGCCGAAGTCCTCACCGCCGGCATCAGCGGTGCCCAGCTGGTGCGGCTGCAGGGCCGATCGCACCTGCCGTACGCGGGTAACCGCGATGAACTGGTGCGCGTCATCCGCCGCTTCCTCGGACTGTCCGTCCCCCGACGCCGTGCCGACGGGCTGACGGCGCGCCAGCACGAGGTGGCTGACCTGGTGAGCCAGGGGTGTACGAACCGAGAGATCGCGACGCGCCTGGGAATCGATGAGCGCTCGGCCGAGGGGCACATCGAACGGATCCTTCTGCGGCTGGGGTTCCGCTCCCGCGCCCAGATCGCCGCGTGGTACAGCGCACGACGCGATCAAGTCTGAGTCCACAGTGGGGTATTTCCACGCCTGACGGGTCGACCCGATCGGCGCAGAGTTCCTGGTGACCGACAGCGCGAGCACGCGTCGCTGCCGGACGTGGCCGATGTGCACGGTCGTCATTCGGGCGTCGGCCGAGGACCAGTCAGATGTAAAGGAGCTTGGGAGACATGAAGATCAGAAGGAGATTAGGTGCGCTCAGCGTCGTGCTGGCCATGGCCGGCGTCAGCCTGATCGCTGCATCAGCAAGCGTGAGCGCGCAGTCTGGGCCGCTGTCCAGCGCCGCGAGTGACGGTTCATTCACGGTCACCAACTCAAGTTCG
>NZ_JBTWMV010000132.1:0-2057 GCF_054850255.1 Streptomyces sp. 7R007
TGCTGGCCGACTTCCGAGACCGTCTCGCCGAAGACGACCGCGCCGACCGCCTCCTCGACCTCGCACTGGCCCGCCTCAAGGAGGCCGGCCTGGTGCGCGAGCGCACCAGGCAGCGCACCGACTCCACCCACGTCCTGGCCGATCTGACGACCCAGGCACGGACGTCACCAGGCGGCCTGAGCAGGACCGCTGGGTGCGAGACGACGAGGAATCCAACAGAGGCAACGCGTCCTTGCGTCGCCACTTGGCGCCGCGCATGGCCTGGCCGCACACCTCGTACAGGTCGTCCAACCGCCTGCCGGGTGTGGGCTTGGAGTTATTCTGGAGGTTTCTCGACGGTCCGCCGAGGGAGTCGGCGGACCGTTTCGCATTCTGTGAGTGATCGCGGGCGGGCCAGTAGACCGAGTGTCGCGTCGGGTGGGCGCCGGGTTCCACTCTCAGGGCTGCGATGGTGGCAGGGACGGGGGGAGCTGCTGGTCAGCCGGGGTTGGGGAGGCTAGCGAGCCGGGCCGGGGCTGCGGTGATTTCAAGTGTCCAGGGCCAGTGGCGGGGGAGGCGGAGAATGCGCCGGCGGCCGGTGGTAACGAGTTGGGCGGCTGCGGTAACAGGCGGAACCGTAGGCGGCGCGGCTCCCAGAGTTGTGCTTTGCCGGTCAGGGTGAGCATGGGCATCCAGGCCGGCAGGTCGAGGGCGATCTGCACGATCTCCAGCCAGACCCTGTTGTGGGCCATGTCGTGGAGGGGGAGATTGCGCAGACCGGTAGCCCAGGGCAGCCCGGATACGGTCTTCGGCGCGGGCTCCAGCCGGTGGTGGAGTTCGAGTTCGGTGATCGGCCTGTCGGCGGTGTTGGTCGCGAAGCACGTGAGTTGCAGGCCGTCTGTGTCCATGAGTCTCAACTGGGCGCCGCGTCCACGTCGTCAAGGACCAGTTCATGAAGGGCGAGGCGGGCACGGGCCGACCGGACCCTGCGCTCGGCCGGCGTCAACCGCACCACCACCTTCGAGGTGAACGACGTGCTCGGCGCCACCGACCTTGTGCGCCACGGACTCGTCGTCTGCATTTTGCCCTGTCCCTGGCCGGCCGCTTCCTCGACCTGTCGGTGCGCCGCCTCGCAGCGCACGCACCGACCTGGCGGATGCGGGGTCGTTCACCCCCAGAGGGGATCTGCCGCCCTCTGGGGGTGAACTGCTGCGCCACATCGGGTCGATGGCGTCCGGGATCACGCGTTCGGGTCGAACGGGATGCCCGACGGCATCGAGTGGGCGAGGCCGTACTCGAAGTCACCGTCCTTGATCTTGATGGTGGCCGCACCGAAGTCCGCGCTCAGCAGCTTGTCGCGGTAGCCGGCGGGATAGCCGTTCCAGCCCACCAGGCGAGGGTAGAACCAGCCGCCGGTGGCGTTCTCCGGAGGCTCGTCGTTGGAGTTGGCGAAGCGGAAGTCATGGGTGGAGACACCGTCCTTGTGGTAGACGATCTTCGGGTGGGTGCCATCGAAGCGGATGGCCGAGGCCGCGGCCACCTGGTAACCGCTGTGCTGGGACACCGCCACGTACTGGACCTGGTTGTCGTTGATCCACACGACCACGTGCTCCCAGTCGTGTGTGTGGCCGATGGCCGCAGGACCCAACGTGGCCTGGTCCTTCTCGAAGTAGCTGGCGTACATCACGGCACACCAGCCGTTGTTGCACTTCTCGCGTGAATAGGTGTTGGCGTTGGCGAGCTGGGCGTAGTCGTGGCAGTGGCCGTTGACGTCGCCGCCCAGCTTCAGGCCGGGGTTGATGGTGCCGTCGGCGCCGATGGCCGCGGTGGCGTAGCAGCCGTCGCCGTCGTAGTCGTAGGCGGGGGAGAAGCTCTGCTCCAGCCCGTCGGCGTTCTGCGGCAGCAGCGTCAGGACGCTGGCGCTCGCCTGGCCGGGGAGGGCCACGACGAGGGCCAGCGCGCCCAGGACGGCGGCGAGCGCCGCCCTGCGGCGTGCGGGGTGCAGCGGGTTGCGCACGTCGGCTCCTACGGGTAGCTGGTCAGGTTGGCGACGTTGGTGGTGGAGTTGGACGGGTCTC
>NZ_JBTWMV010000133.1:0-1930 GCF_054850255.1 Streptomyces sp. 7R007
GGCGTCCAAGGACAGCTGGTACTCCGGGATCGGGTCGGTCGACGTGCACTACTCGTCGGGTCCCGCGAACCACTTCTTCTACCTCCTGTCGGAGGGCAGCGGCGCCAAGGTCGTCAACGGCGTCAGCTACAACTCGCCGACGGCGGACGGGCTTCCGGTCACCGGCATCGGCCGGGCCAAGGCGCTGCAGATCTGGTACCGGGCGCTGACCACGAAGTTCACGTCCACCACCAACTACGCCGGCGCCCGCACCGGCACCCTGGCGGCGGCCGGCGAGCTGTACGGCACCACCTCCGCCGAGTACAAGGCGGTGCAGGACGCGTGGGCGGCCGTCGCAGTGGGCTCGCGCTCCGGCGGGGGCGGGACCGGGACGTCGTACGAGAACACGACGCCGGTGTCCATACCGGACAACGGGCCCGCGGTCAGCTCCTCGATCACCGTCTCCGGCAGGAGCGGAAACGCGCCAAGCAACCTCCAGGTGGGTGTCGACATCACGCACACCTGGCGGGGCGATCTGGTGATCGATCTGATCGGTCCCTCGGGTGCCGCGTACCGGCTGAAGAACTTCTCCTCCTCGGACTCGGCCGACAACGTCCAGCAGACCTACACGGTCGACGCGTCGAGCGAAACGGCCAACGGCACCTGGAAGTTGAGGGTGCAGGACCAGGCGGCGCAGGACGTCGGCACGCTCAACAGCTGGAAGCTGACGTTCCCGTAGGCCGCGCGTCGGCCCGTGCGTGACCGGGCGCCGCCCCGGAGGTCCGGCCTCCCGGGCGGCGCCCGGTTACATTCCTGAAACGTTCACCGGACAGTCGTCTTTCGGCCAACATCAGATCGGGGTCCTGACATGTACGCGTCTCCGATGTCACCCTTCCTCACAACCGCCGCACAACTTCACAGCAACTCCGGCCGGGCGCCCCACGCCGTGCCGGACTCCCCCACCCCAAGGAGCTTGTGTGACCCCCCTCTACGCGCGTCACAAGCGCTCGACCCTGGCCATCGCCACCGCCGTCGCGGCCGGGGCCCTCCTCGCCACCGGTCTGACCACCGGTACGGCCGCCGCCCAGACCCCGGCGGACACCACGGCCGCGGCCCGCCCGGCCGGCGCCCCCACCCTGCTGTCGGCCGCCGCCCGCACCGCCCTCATCCAGAAGGCGCAGGCGAACGTCACGGAGACGGCGCGGCAGATAGGCCTCGGCGCCAAGGAGAAGCTGGTCGTCAAGGACGTCGTGAAGGACGTCGACGGCACCGTCCACACCCGTTACGAGCGCACCTACGCGGGCCTGCCGGTCCTCGGCGGCGACCTGGTCGTGCACACGGCCGGGTCCGGCAAGACCGAGGGCGTCACCAGGGCGACGAAGGCCGCCATCAAGGTCGCCTCGCTCAAGCCGCAGATCACCGCGGCCAAGGCCGAGAAGCAGGCGGTGTCCGCCGCCAAGGCCCTCGGCTCGGCGAAGTCCGCGGCCGACGGCGCCCGCAAGGTCGTCTGGGCCGGCTCCGGCAGGCCCGTCCTCGCCTACGAGACGGTCGTCGGCGGCCTCCAGGACGACGGCACCCCGAACCAGCTGCACGTCATCACCGACGCGGCCACCGGCAAGAAGCTCTTCGAGTACCAGGGCATCGAGAACGCGACCGGCACCGGCAAGACGCTGTACTCGGGCACGGTCAGCCTCGACACCACGCTGTCGGGTTCGACGTACCAGCTGTACGACACCACGCGCGGCGGTCACAAGACGTACAACCTGGCCCACAAGACGTCCGGCACCGGCACGCTGTTCACCGACGCGGACAACGTCTGGGGCACCGGGGCCGCGTCCAGCTCCACCACCGACCAGACCGCGGCCGCGGACGCCGCGTACGGCGCGCAGGAGACGTGGGACTTCTACAAGAGCACCTTCGGCCGCTCCGGCATCAAGAACAACGGCGCCGC
>NZ_JBTWMV010000134.1:0-1854 GCF_054850255.1 Streptomyces sp. 7R007
ATGGCAGGAGCTGATGAGTGCGGCCACGCCCCTTATTGCCGCTTTGCCGGGATCGGCGAAACTACTTCGGAACGACCTGCCTTCGTGACAAAGTCACAGGTCATCAAGTGTGCTCCCCGCGCCCGCGGGGATGGTCCCTGCGCTAGTTCTCGTGTCTGCCGATGATGCAGGTGCTCCCCGCGCCCGCGGGGATGGTCCCGCCGGGCCACTCCTCCAACATCGTGCCGGTCTGTGCTCCCCGCGCCCGCGGGGATGGTCCTCCGTTGCCCTCGGCGTCCGTGGCGAGGACGACGTGCTCCCCGCGCCCGCGGGGATGGTCCCCGCGTCCAGGCTCTGGCCGCGCACCGTCGCGGGTGCTCCCCGCGCCCGCGGGGATGGTCCCCGCCTGAACTCCGGCCCGTACGCCTTGACGACGTGCTCCCCGCGCCCGCGGGGATGGTCCCTCGGCGGCCTGGATGGCCTTGCCGCCGGTGGTGTGCTCCCCGCGCCCGCGGGGATGGTCCCCTGACGACGAAGCGCGGGAATGACTTCGGGGAGTGCTCCCCGCGCCCGCGGGGATGGTCCTCCCTGGGGGTTCGTCGCTTCCATGAACCCGCCGTGCTCCCCGCGCCCGCGGGGATGGTCCCGCGTCCCCACCAAGACCACCTCCCACGACCCCGTGCTCCCCGCGCCCGCGGGGATGGTCCCGGCTGTACGGTCGTTGATCCGCTCGCGTACGCGTGCTCCCCGCGCCCGCGGGGATGGTCCGGCGGAGGGCGATGGTTCGAGTCCATCCCTTGCGTGCTCCCCGCGCCCGCGGGGATGGTCCCCGCGCACCGACGGGGATTCCTCACCCACGCGTGTGCTCCCCGCGCCCGCGGGGATGGTCCCACCGGCCTGCCGGCCGTCACGAAGGCGGTCGGGTGCTCCCCGCGCCCGCGGGGATGGTCCCGTCGCGCTGGGCTGCATCTTCTTCCGCAGCTCGTGCTCCCCGCGCCCGCGGGGATGGTCCCGCGGCGGTCGCCAGGCAGGTTCCGGCGATCCAGTGCTCCCCGCGCCCGCGGGGATGGTCCCGACGAGCTGCGCCGCACGCTCGCCGAGCTCGGGTGCTCCCCGCGCCCGCGGGGATGGTCCCCCCGAGCAGGCCCAGTACATCGAGTCGAGGAAGTGCTCCCATCGCCCGCGGGGATGGTCCCCCTCGTCCCCGGCCTGCTGCAGAGCGAGGGTTGTGCTCCCCGCGCCCGCGGGGATGGTCCCAGCAGAGAGGGCAGCGGAGATGAAGACCTACCGCGCTCCCCGCGCCCGCGGGGATGGTCCCTGGGCCGGCGACATCAAGTAGCGGCGCGCTACGTGCTCCCCGCGTCCGCGGGGATGGTCCCCACCGGCAAGATCGCCGGGCCGAGTGCTCCCCGCGCTCGCGGGGATGGTTCCCGGAAGATCATCAGCACGGTGTGCCAGGAAGGCCGGTGCCTTCAGCCGGACCCACGCGGTGATGTTGGGCTGCGTGGGCACTGTGCACGCCGCGTCTGCAACCTCTGGGCGCAACAGCGGGTGGGCACCGAGGCTCCGCCGCTCGATGCGGTGGTGCGGGAGTGCGCGGCCCATGGGGTCACCGGGCAGCATGGCAAGCCCGTCACGGCCGGCTGCGTCGCCGGGCAGGCGGCCGATTTCGAGCGGCGCTGGCAGGCGTTGATCCGCCGCCCCGCCCCGCCCGGCAGTGACAGCTCGCGTGGGTGACAGCCCGCGTGCTGCTGAAACGCGGCGCTTTGGCAGGCCGGTCGGTGTCGACGGACGTGCGGTCACGGCACGTGCGCGGGCCGTTGCCGGTAGTGCGGGGGGGCGTGAGGTGGGTGGTGCAGGCAGGTGCGGCCATCT
>NZ_JBTWMV010000135.1:0-1665 GCF_054850255.1 Streptomyces sp. 7R007
CCTCGATCTTTCGTGATTGGCCGTCAGGTCTTGCTGGCGGCCGATCTGCGTTCGGCGGTGTTTTTCGGGTGTGACGGCGGCCCGACTATCGCGTCGGGTGGGCGCCGGGTTCCACGGCTCCGGTGGGGCGGTGCTACTTGTAGGGACGGGAACGTGCTGGTCAGCCGGGGTTCGGAAGGGCTGCGAGTCGCTGGATAGCCTCGGTGATCACATCGGTCCAGGGCCAGTGGCGGGCGAACCTGAGATGCCGGCGGCGGGCGGTGGTGACCAAATGGGCGGCGGCGGAGAGCAAGCGGAGTCGCAGGCGGCGGGGCTCCCAGAGCCGGGCGGTGCCGGTCAGGGCAAGCATCGGCATCCAGGCCAGCAGGTCCAGGGCAATCTGGACGATCTCCAGCCAGATCTGATTCTGCGCGGCATCGTGGAGGGGCAGGTTGCGCAGGCCGGTTGAGCGGGCGGCGCGGATGCGGTCCTCGGCGCGGGCCCGCTGGCGGTGCCGCAACTCCAGCCGGGCGATCTTCTGGCCGGTGGTGTTGGTGGCGAAGCAGGTCAAACGCAGCCCGTCGGCGTCGGTGAAGCGCAACTGGGCGCCCGGGTGCGGGCGTTCCTTGCGGACGATCAGCCGCATCCCCTTGGGCCAGCCCTTCAGACAGTCGCTGCCGGCGTCGAGTTCGGCCACCCAGGCGCCATCGCGGACCTCGCCGTCCGGCTCGACGGCCGGTGTCCACGCGGACGCGGGGACCTTCAAGACGGCCTGGTGGATGGCGTCGGTGATGGTCATGCCGACCGAGTACGACAGCCACCGGCCGCGGGCGGAGAGCCAGGCCACGAACTCATGGGTGCCACCGCCGGAGTCGGTACGGATGAGTGTCCGCCGGCCACGTCGATGGTGTTTGGGCAGCTGGGCCAGCGCGAGTTGGGCCGTGGTGATGTGGTCGGCGGCGGTGTTGCTGCCCGCGTTGCCGGGTCGCAACAGTCCCGCGACCGGCTCGCCGCTGCCGCCCCGGCCGTGGTCGACGAAGCCCATCAGCGGATGGTGCCCGAAGGTCTTCTTCCAGGTCGCAGCGGCGTCCTGCTTCTCCGAGTGCGCCAGCACGAGCACCCCGTCCAGATCCACGATCACCTGCCCGCCGGCATCCGGCGCCGAGGAACCAGCCAACTTCCACACACGTTGGCGGACGTGGGCTCGCGCGGCCCGGATCGCCCCCACGGCCCTCGGTCCGGCCGCGGCCAGGGTGTCGACCAGGCGGGAGACCGTCGGATCGGAGGCCACCGGCCCGAACACGCCCGGCTCCGCTCGCAGCATCCCGACATCGGCCAGGCAGTCCCCGCCGAGCGCGACCGCGAGGGCCACATCCAGCAGGATCTTCCCCGGATCATGCACCGCCCGTTGCTTCCGCCACGGCGTCAGGGCCGCCGATATCGCCTGGTCCAGCCCGGTCTTGCGGACCGTCTCGACCAGCAGCACGCCACCGGCCTGGCTGACCACTGCACGACCGCCGCCCTCAACGCGGACACACGGATACGACCCGATACGCTTCTTCACCTGAGGAGTGCAGCTTTCTTGACGACGACCAGGACCCTAGACAAGTCCCATCGTCCCAGGTCAGAGGCACTCCTCACCTTCTTGATCACACTTCGGACAGGCTCGTTCGTGAAAGCGCGAGG
>NZ_JBTWMV010000136.1:0-1568 GCF_054850255.1 Streptomyces sp. 7R007
AGGCGGCAACCGCCGCAGGTGGCGGCTCAACCACTCCCCGCTCTTCCTGGACTTCCTCGAGGGCAAGGTCGACTTCCCCTGCACCGCCTGGGCGATTCCCAACTACTCGCTCTTCGGCTGGCAGCGCCCCTGCTACCTGATGAGCGACGGGTACGTGCCGACGTACCGCGAACTCATCGAGGAGACCGACTGGGACAAGTACGGCCGCGGCAAGGACCCGCGCTGCGCCAACTGCATGGCGCACTGCGGCTACGAGCCCACCGCCGTCCTCGCCACCATGGGGTCCCTGAAGGAGTCCCTGCGCGCGATGCGCGAGACCACCGGCCAACCGCGAGCACCTGAAAGACATCTCACGTGCCTACTGAGTTTTTCGTTAGTTCTGTGGGCGCAGGAGCTATAGCGGTGTGAGGCTGTTGGTGTGTCTTCCGAGTCGCAGGCCGTGGTTTCCGGTGTGTCCGTTCCGCCCCTGACACGGCCCCAGTTGGCCGAAGCCCGTCGCATGCGGGCGGTGGAGCTGTTCGAGCAGGGACGTTCCACATCCGAGGTGGCACGGATGGTGGGGATGCATGCCGAGAGCGTGCGCCGGTGGAAACGGTTATGGGAGCAAGGCGGTGCTCAGGCACTGCGGCGGCGTCCGGCCCCCGGGCGGCCGCCCAAGCTGGATGATGCCCAAGTCGCAGCCGTTCGGGCCGCGTTGGAGCAAGGCGCTCAGGCGCACGGGTTCGAGGCGGACCTGTGGACGTTGGATCGGGCCGGCGTGGTGGTGGAGCGGGTGACCGGGGTGAGGTTGGCCCGGGCTTCGGTGTGGCGGCTGCTGACCGGGCGGCTGGGGTGGAGTCTGCAGCGGCCCAGGCGCCAGGCGGTCGAGCGGGACGAGTCCGAGATCGCCCGATGGGTGGCTCAGGAATGGCCCCGCATCAAAAAGGGGCGGTGAAGAAACGTGCCTGGATCGTGTTCTTCGACGAATCGGGTATATCGCTGCTGCCTCAGGTGCGTCGCACCTATGCGCCGCGCGGCCGTACTCCGCTTCTGCGGCACCGGCTGAACTGGAAACGAGCCGGGATGGCCGCCGCACTGGGCTACCACGCCGCCGACGGCGAGCGCGGCCCGCGGCTGTGCTTCCACCTCAAGCCGGGCACCTACGACACCACGTCCCTGATCGACGTGCTGGAGCAGGTCAAGGCCTTCTACGCCGGGGAGTCGGTGGTGTTGGTATGGGATGGACTCTCCGCCCACTGGAGTCGGGACATGCGGGCCTGGGCGGCCGAGCAGGACTGGCTGACGCTCGAGCGGCTGCCGGCCTACGCACCCGAACTCAACCCGGTCGAACTGCTGTGGTCGGCCATCAAGACCTGCGAGCTGGCCAACCTCGCCGGCGACCACCTCGCCGATGTCGCTGACGCAGCCGAACGCGGCATCCAACGCGTCTGCTCCAGCGAGCAACTCCCGTGGTCCTTCCCCTCACACACACCGGCCTCACCATCCACCCCCAGCCCCCACAGAACTAACGAAAAACTCAGTAAGACGTCATCTCATTTGGTGAGTCTGCGGTAGCAGATCAGGGTGCA
>NZ_JBTWMV010000138.1:0-1435 GCF_054850255.1 Streptomyces sp. 7R007
TTAGGAGGAGTTCAAGGCGCTCGGCGTCCCTATCGAGCAGCGTGGCGCGCTCACCGGCGAACTCCTGCGGACGATTCGCGCGGCCGGCGAGAACGAGGGCGACTATCGCTGCGGCCGGATTCCGGTATGGGCCGGCGGAAACAGCGACGCGGCAATTCGCCGGGCCGTACGAAGAGAGCATTTCCGCCGAACTGGGCGGCCGGTTCCGGGTGTGGCGCCGCGAATCTTTTCCAGGCTGACGGAAAAGCCGGTCGACGATCCCGAGCGGCGGGCCGGGGAAGGCACCGGGCCGGCGCCGAAACGGTGCTGCTCGACCAGGCCCTGGCCACCGTGGCCGCGCACCGCACCCAGCTCACCCCCACCACGGAAACGGAGTGACCGTGGTCACCGACGACAACCAGCCTCGCCCCGCCCCCCGCCGGCAGCGTCGACGAGGCCGACCGGCGCCGTCTGCGCCGCTGTGTCGAACTCGCCGCCGAGGCGGTGGACGGCGCGGCGACTGGCCGTTCGGGTCCGGGCCGGTCGACGCGAGCGGCGAGGTCCGGGCCGAGGAACGCAACCGCGAGTCCCCCACCGACGATCCGACCGCACACCCGGAATTCGAGCCGGCCCGCTGGGCCGCCGCCAGCACGGCGAAGGAGGCCGCGTTGAGCAGCAGGATGCCCGCGTGTCCGGGCCGGTGCCGATCAGCAGCCCGATGCCGCCGAGCAGGGCGCCGACGGTAAAGCCGACAGGGAAGGCCGACGTTGCGCGGCGACCGCAGGACGGCCACCGCCCCTGCCCCCGGTCCTCCTTCGCGGTGACCTGTCCGACGAGGGCCTGCTCCAGCGGGGCCGCCGCCTGGTCGACGTCGACCAGGCCGAACGCGCGCGAGGGGCCAGCCCGGGAGCGTGGAGGCTCCCGGGCCGGAGCCTCGTGTACTGCCGCATGCCCGGTGGTGGCCCGGGGGTATGCGAAGGCCCGGACGTCAGGCGGAGATGCCGTCGATCCGGGCCAGGGCGTCGTCCGCGCCGTACGGCTGCAAGTAGGGCAGCCAGCGCGGGTCCCTGTGGCCGGTGCCGATGATGCGCCAGGCCAGACCGGTGGGTGGAGCGGGTTTGTGGCGCAGCCGCCAGCCGATTTCGAACAGGTGTCGGTCGGCCTTCACGTGGTTGCAGCGGCGGCAGGACGCCACCACGTTGTCCCAGACGTGCTTGCCCCCGCGGCTGCGCGGGATGACGTGGTCGACGCTGGTTGCGACGCCACCGCAGTACATGCACCGGCCCCCGTCGCGCGCGAAGAGCGCCCTTCGGGTCAGCGGAACGGGTCCCCGGTAGGGAACCCGCACGAATCGTTTGAGCCGGACCACGCTTGGTGCGGGGACTGTGACGGTTGCGCTGTGCATGAAGGCGCCGGATTCCTCGAGACAGACGGCCTTGTTCTCAAGGACGAGGAC
>NZ_JBTWMV010000139.1:0-1388 GCF_054850255.1 Streptomyces sp. 7R007
CGCGGTGCTGGGCGAGGTGGCGCCCGAGCGGGTCGCCGGCGTGCACCTGAACCTGGGATCCGTGGCGGCGGGCACCTTCGACGACCCGACGCCCGCGGAACTGGTCAATCTCGAGGCCGAGAAAGAAATGCAGCGCACCGGACGGGGGTACTCCGCCATCCAGGCGACCCGGCCGCAGACGCTCGGCTACGGCCTCACCGACTCCCCGGCGGGGCAGGCCGCCTGGATCGCCGAGAAGTTCTGGGCATGGACGGACAACGACGGCCATCCCGAGGACGCGTTGTCGCGGCAGACGATCCTCGACGCGATCTCGGTCTATTGGTTCACCGCGTCGGCCACCTCGTCAGCGCGCCTGTACTGGGAGAGCTTCGCCCACTTCCGGGACAAGGTGACCGCGCCGTCCGGGCTGTCGGTCTACCCGCGTGACATCACCCGCCCGTCGAGGCGGGAGGCCGAGCTGCGGTTCACCGACCTGCGCTGGTTCGAGGAACTGCCGCACGGTGGCCACTTCGCCGCACTGGAGCAGCCGCAGTCGCTGGTCAACCAGGTGCGCGGGTTCTTCCGCCTGTTCCGCTGACTGTTCGCGCCACCCCGCGGGCGCCACGCAGAAGGTTGGCGGCGGCGACTTCCTCTCCGCCATTCCTTTCTCCTCGCCCGTTCGGAGCGTCGTCCCGCCAGCTCGGGAGTAACACCGCTCACCGGGGTCTTCCAAAATCTTCGTAGCGGGTGATCGGGTCAACTGGCCTGTGGTGTCGGCTGGTTGGCGGCGTCATCCTGGTGGTGTGTGCGATACGGCTGGAAGACCTGTTACCGCAACTGGCCGCGGTACGGGTCGATCGTGTGGAGGCCAGCGGTGATCTGCTGCGGATCGCGGCCCGGACCCGGGACGATGCCGCAGCTGTCTGCCCGGGGTGCGGCCCATCGCCGGACGGGCCCGTCCGCACCGGTGGCAGGGTTCCACGCTCCCGGCCCTGCGGCAGCCGTAGCAGCAGCGGATCCCGTCGAGGACGTTGGTAGAGGGGAACGCTCCGGTGGTCCGCCGACCGCACCGGCCGCTCAAGCCCTCGGCACCAACCGACACCTACGGCTTCGGCTTCGCCGCGTCCCGCAGCGGCGATTGCACCTCAGCATCCCGCAGATTACGGTGGCCTCCGCCTCGGCGGCGGCACCGCCGTCCGCAGCCGGCACCGTATCGACCCGCCCGCGAGCGATCACCCACTCCTGCCGTTCCCTCTCGGCCAGCCAGCTCGGCCTGGATGCGGCCGGCCTCCTCCCGCAGCCCGTCGACTCGACGCCGACCGGCGAGTTCGTGCTGTTCCGGCAGCCCGGCAACGGACGGCATCCGCGCCCTCGTGGGGAACGACGACCCGGCAGGCCACGGCTCCCAC
>NZ_JBTWMV010000014.1:0-219741 GCF_054850255.1 Streptomyces sp. 7R007
AACAGGTGGGCCCGGGCGGCCACCCGGTCGTCGTCGTACTGCACGTCGTAGAAGCCGTCCTCGTCGGCCTCCCAGACCTCGATCTTCGCCCCGCCGATCGGCGTGCCGACGATGTCGCGGACGGTTCCCTCGACCCAGCAGGGCTCGCCGGCGGCTCCGAAGGACATGTCCTCGCCCGCCTCGATCCTGGGAGACCCCTCGACGAAGAAGGGACCGAAGACGGTGGCCTCGGTGGCGTCACCGTAGGCCTCGTTGTTGATGGCGATGGTCTGCATGGACGCGCCCAGCGTGTCGGAGAGCAGGATGAACTCCTGGCGCTTGTCGTCGGTGAGGTGGCCGACGGCGGTGAGGAACTCGATGCCCTTGCTCCATTCCTCCTCCGTGAGGCGGACCTCGCGCAGGAAGGCGTGCAGGTGCTTGACGATCGCCTGCATCAGTTCCTTCAGCCGGGGGTTGTCGCAGGCGTCGAAGGAGCGTTGCACCCGTGCGATCAGGTCTTCCTCGCGGGCCGCCTGCTCCGGAGACACGTCGTGGAGGGTCATGCGGGCTCACTTCCTTCCCAGGCCGCGCGCAGCAGCGCGGTGAGGTTCTCCTCGGTGACGGGGGTGGGGTTGTCGGCGGGGATCGCGGCGAGGAGGGATGCCACCGCACGGGCGATGCCGTCCTCGGGCATGCCGTAGTCGCGCAGGGCGCGCGGGGCGTGGAGCGTGGCGCGCAGGGCGGCGAGTCCCGCGACCGCCGTGGGGGCGCCGAAGGCCTCGGCGATGCGCCGCTCGGCCTCCGGCACGGACGGCGCGTTGAAGGCCAGGACGTACGGGAGGACCACCGCGTGGGTCTGGGCGTGCGGCAGGTTGAACATGCCGCCCAGCACATGGCAGACCTTGTGGTGCATGCCCGAGCCGGCCGAGGCGAAGGCGACCGCGGCCAAGTAGGCACCGTAGAGGGTCTGTTCGCGTCCTTCCAGCCCGGTCGGGTCGGCGGCCACGGCGGGCAGGCCCCGGGCCAGACCGCGGATGCCCTCCCCCGCCAGCGCCCGGTCGATCGGGTCGGCGCGGGGAGCCCACATGGAGTCGACGCAGTGGGCGAGGGCGTTGAGGCCGCTGGCCACGGACAGTTTCACCGGCAGGCTCAGCAGCAGTGAGGCGTCGTAGACGATCGAGCGTGGCAGGACGCGTGCGTCGACGCCGGTCGTCTTCACCGCCCCCTCGGTCAGGCCCCAGACGTTGGTCGCCTCCGAGCCGGCGTACGTGGTGGGGACGGCCACGATTGGCAGGCCGGTGGTCAGCGCGACCGCCTTGGCGAGGCCGGTCGTCGAGCCGCCGCCGACGCACACCAGCGCGTCCACGCGGCCCTGCGTGGCGGCCTTGCGGGCGCGTTCGGCCACGTCGACCGGGACGTGCATGACGACCTCGTCGTGCCGGACCGCGACCGGCAGGTCCGTGCCGACGCGGTCGGCGAGGGCGGGGGTGGCGATCAGCATCACCTTCGACGCCTGCAGCGCGGACACCTCGGTGGCCACGGCGGCGGGCGCGTCGCCGGGGGCGAAGACGACCCGCTGCGGCAGGGTCTCGTGGAGGAAGCGCACGGTCACGCCTTTCCGAGGAGCCGGGCGAGGGCGCCGCGCAGGGCCGCCTCGGGGTCGTCGGCGAGGCTCATGGCGCGCCAGGCGACGTGCTTGTCGGGGCGTACCAGGATCGCGCCGGACTCCTCGACCTCGCGCAGCTTGGCCCAGTCGTAGTAGAGGTCGGTGACTTCGCGGCCGGGGCCGATGACCACTGTCTCCAGCGGGATGCCGAGGTCTTGTGCGACCTTCTCGGCGGCGCCTGCCCACTCCTCGCCGGCGATGCCGGTGATCAGGGTCCAGCGGGTGTACGGCGCCAGGTCCATCAGGGCGAGCTTGGTGACGCTGTCGCCGACCCAGGCGTGCGGGAGGTGCGCGCCGGGGCTGGTGGACATGACGTAGTAGAGGTCCTCGTCCCTGCTCGGGGCGGGGCGGGTGCCGTCGGAGACGACCGCGGCGGACTCGTAGAACTGGCCGAGCTCGACGCCGTGCGCGTTGAACTCGTAGTTCTTGGTCTCCATCGCCGCCACCAGCGCGGCCCGTTTGGCGGCGCCCTCGGGGGTGTTGGCCTTGCGCTCCTCGATGAGGGCCCGCATCTCGTCCTCGTCCCTGGCGTCGAGGACGCCGAGGGCCTGGAAGATGTCGGCGAACTCGCGGCTGGACTTGTTGGCGCGGGTGACGATCCGCTTGGCGACGGGCGCACGCTCCGCCGAGTACGTCTCCAGCAGCGACGGGTCGGCCTGCCCGCGCAGGACGGCGGCGAGCTTCCAGGCAAGGTTGTAGGAGTCCTGGACGCTGGTGTTGGAGCCCAGGCCGTTGCTCGGCGGGTGGCGGTGAACGGCGTCACCGGCGCAGAAGACGCGGCCCTTCTGGAGGTGGGTCGCGTACATCTCGTTGTTGCCCCAGAGGCTGGTGCCGGTGATCTCCACCTCCAGGTCCGGGATGCCGAGCAGCTGGCGCACGATGCGGATCGCCTCGGTCTCGTCGACGACGGGGGGCTCGGAGTCGATGTCGTAGCCCCACACGATGAGCCACTCGTTCCAGGGGCGGACCATCCGAACCAGTCCGGCGCCGATCCCGCCGACGTTGGCGCCCGGCTGGATCACCCAGTACAGGACCGAGGGCCGGTGGCCGACGTAGGAGGCGATGTCGGCCTTGAAGGTGATGTTCATCGAGCCGGCGATGTCCATCGCTCCCTCGTACGGCAGGCCGATGTCCTCGGCGACCCTGGAGCGGGCGCCGTCGGCGCCGATGAGGTACTTGGCGCGGATGTCGTACTCGTGGCCGGTGAGCCGGTCGCGGACGCGGACCGTGACGCCGGTGTCGTCCTGGGTGTGGGAGAGGTACTCGGTGGAGAAGCGGGTCTGTGTGCCGCGGACGGTGGCGTTCTTGATGAGGATCGGTTCGAGATGGGTCTGCGGGATGTCCACCGTGAGGCAGGGGGAGGCCAGCTGGTAGTCGGCCTCGCGGTCGGGGCGGGTGCCCCAGGTGTGGATGCGGCCGATCTCCTCGCCCGCGATGGAGGTGCAGAAGACGGTGTCCCCGACGAGATCGTGCGGGGTGGCGTCGGCCAGTACCTGGTCCTCGATGCCCATGTCGCGGAAGATCTCCATCGCCCGCTGGTTGGTGATGTGCGCGCGGGGGGTGTTCGCGGTCCACCGGTACTTGGTGATCACGATGTTGTCGATTCCCAGGGTTGACAGGAACAAGGCCGCCGAGGCACCGGCCGGGCCGGAGCCGACGACCAGGACATCGGTCTCCACCTGCGACGATGCCGGGAGTTCGGTCTCGCGCTGACCGTCGTTGAAGTCGGGCATGGGGCCGCTCACCTTCTGCTCGCGGGGTTCTGCTCGCGGGGCTCTGAAGGCAGCGTGCGCCCCGTCCCGGTCGGCCACTACGGGATGGCGCGGCGGACGGCCGAAATCCGTATGCCGCGGGTCGTCAGCGCCGCTTCGCGGCCGTACGGCGCAACTCGCCGGCGGTGACGCCGAAGCGGGCGTGAAAGGTCTGCGAGAAGTGGGCGACCGAACTGAAACCGCAGGTGGTCGCCACGGTCGCCGTGCGGGCCTCACCGGCACCGGGGCCGGTCAGCAGGCCGTGGGCGCGTTCGAGACGCCGTCCGAGCACGTAGCGCGGAAAGGTCGTGCCGGCGTCCGCGAAGACGCGGGTGAGCTGACGGACGCTGATGCCGATCGCGTCGGCGACCCCGGGGGCCGACAAACGGGGATCGTGCAGATGGTCCTCGACGTGGGCGCAGGCCAGCGCGCGGTGGACGACGGAAGGCCGGGTGGCGCCGTCGCCCACGAGTGCGGACGCGAGATCGACGATCGTCTGCTCGTCGGGCCGGGTGGGGGTCTCCACGCCGACGGCGCGTCCGACGAGGCGGGTGATCGCGCGACCGTACGGGTTGCCCTCGTCGCGCCGGACGATGAGCGGTTCCCCGGCTCGCGTGCCGTCCGGCAGCGCGCCGCGGTCCACGCGCACCGCCAGCTCGTCCAGCCCCTGGCCGAACCCGCGGACGAAACTGCCGTCCGCGTCGCAGACCAGCACGTCCCCGGGACGGATGATCTGCCGCCGGCCCGCCTGCTGGAACAGCGCCTCCCCGCGCAGGGAGACGTAGATCGCGACGGAGCCGGTGGGCCGCCGCTCGATGAGGTCGGCGGGGCGTTCGACGAGGTGTGCCGTGGCACGCACCCGGGCGAGATGGACGCGGCCGAGGTCGAGGTTGTCCTCGCGCGCCCGGAAGTCCTCGCCGCCGTGGGTGCGGCACTTGAGGGCGATCAGGGCGTCGGCGTTGTGCTGCTCCCAGGCCCGCAGCCGCTCCGCAGACGGGACCTGGCTCGTCGAGAAGGCGCGCGCCGGGCGGGGCGCCGCTGCGGCTGGGGGCGCGGAATGCATGGTTCTGAGAGTAAGACCGTTATCCCAGATTCCGGCACTCTCGGCTGAAGAAGGCGCTGAACCGCCCCGCGACCGGCTTCGGGCACTCAGGAGTCCCGGAGGGCCTGCGGAGTGAGCGTGGCCATCGTGCGATCGAGCAGCAGCGAGGCGGGCACCGCGGCCTCGCATGCCACCCAGGCGAGGGCCGCGTCGAGGCAGGCGAGCGCGGACCCGAACAGGGCGTCCGGCCGGAGGTCCGTGCGGGTGTCCGCGTCGGCGCTCTGCCGGCGGGCGATCTCCGGCAGGAGCGTCCCGTGCCAGCTGAGCTGCTTCTCCCAGTAACGGGCGCGCAGTGACGGCGCCTGCCTGATCATCCGCAGGTGGTGCAACGCTTGCTGCGGCGCCTCGTCCCACGTCTTGGTGGTGACGCGGAAGGTGTGCCGGAGCGCTTGCCAGCGTGTCTCGTTCTCGGGCCGGGAGGCGAGCACGGCAAGGCTCTCATGGCCTCGGTCCTTCAGCGGACGCATCGGAAAACGCGCCGCGCGGCACCGAACTCCGCTCGCCGTGCACGATCATGGTGTGGGTTCCGGTCGATGTGTGACAGGCTGGACCCTCCACTGTCCCAGCCCAGGAGGTCATCATGACTGGCGAGTCTTCGTCGGCCGAAGGTCCGCAGCCGGCCGACGCCGAGTCCTCCCCTCTCACACCCGACGAGGAGGGCACTTACGACCTCAAGCGCAAGTTCCGTGAGGCTCTTGCCCGCAAGCGGAGCGAGTCGGTGGACGGTGCCGCCCACGCGGACACCTCGAAGATCCGCGGCGCACACGGCCCGGCCGCGAGCCAGCGGTCGTTCCGGCGTAAGAGCGGCGGCTGATCCTCGCCCACCCTGACGGGTCTTCGACCAGCCCGAGGCCCGTGAAGCAGCGACGGCCGGCGCCTGCGCACCGATGACTTTCCCGCGCCACGCCGGTCTCTACGCCGGACACCCACGTACGGAAGGCTGGGCCATGCGGAAACTGATCTACGGCATGAACCTGACCCTGGACGGCTACATCGCCGCGGTCGGCGACGACATCGGCTGGAGCGGACCGCCGAGCGACGAGCTGTTCCAGTGGTGGCTCGATCAGGAGCAGGCGAGTGGCCTGTCGCTGTACGGGCGCAAGCTGTGGGAGACGATGAGCTCCTACTGGCCGACCGGCGACCAGCAGCCCGACGCCACCCCGGCGGAGACCGCGTTCGCGCGGAACTGGCGGGACACGCCGAAGGTGGTGTTCTCCTCGACGATCGACAAGGTCGACTGGAACACCCGCCTGGTCACCGGCGACGCGATCGCTGAGATCACCCGGCTCAAGGCCGAGGACGGCGGCCCCATGCACATCGGCGGCGCGACGCTCGCCGGAGCGGCCATGCGTGCCGGGCTGATCGACGAGTACGCGATCGCCACCCATCCGGTTCTGGTGGGCGGCGGCACGCCGTTCTTCACCGCGCTGGACAGCTGGGTGAACCTGAACCTCGTGGAGACGCGGACGTTTCCCGGTGGCGTGGTGCTGACCAGGTACGAGACGAGGCGCTGAGCGGCAGCCTCCCCGGCGCGACGCACTTGACGGCCCGGTGGCCGACCTCAGGCCGGCTTGCGCCACACGGAGACGTGCTTCGCCGAGTCCTGGGTGAACGGCGCCCCGTCCCAGTCCGCGACGCGGCGTTCCAGCTCAAGTCCGGCGATCCGAGCCATCAGGTCGAGCTCGGCCGGCCAGGCGTACCGGTGCCGGGAGCTGCCGCGGCGGTAGCGGCCGTCGTCGCCGTCGCGGGTGAAGTGGTGCGAGACGAGAACCTGCTCGACCAGGTCGAAGGTGTCGAAGCCGAGATGTCGCTCGGAGACGTCGAACGGCACCGCGACCTGGCCGGGCGGCAGCAACCGCAGCGGCGGCACGCCCAGCTCGATGACGAATCGGCCGCCGGGTGACAGGTGGCGTGCGGCGTTGCGGAAGCACTCGACCTGCTCGTCCTGCGTGAGCAGGTTCGAGATGGTGTTGTAGACGAGATAGACCAGGGTGAACTCGCCGGGCACGACGGTGGTGGCCATGTCCCCGATGGTCACCGGCAACATGTCCTCATCGATCTTGCGGCGCAGGACCGCTGCCATGTGTTCGGACAGTTCGACGCCCGCCACCGGAACGCCGCGTTCTCGGAGGGGGACGCCCACTCGTCCGGTTCCGATGGCGAACTCCAGTGCCCGGCCGTCTCCGGCGAGCTCTGCGAGGAAGTCGAGAGTCGGTCCGAGGACGGCGGGCGAGGACATCTCGCTCTCCTCGGCGTCGTAGCGGTCGGCGGTCGCACGGGTCCACAGCTCACTGCTCGTCACGGGCGGCCACTCTGCCGGGCGCCGGGGGGCACTGTCGACGCATTTACCTCGGCCGGAGCGGGTCAGTGGGCTGGGCGGAGTGACAGGTACGAGCGCAGCACCCGCTCCCCGTATTGCGTGCTTGCTACGCGCTGCTGGGACCGTCGAGGAAACCAAGCAGTACGGCGGCCTCCGCGCGCAGTCGCGCGGCCTGGTCGGCGTGCGCGGGCGCGGTCAGCTGTGCCGCGGCCGCCAGACGCTCGGTGGCCTCGGCGCGTACGACATCCGCCACCCTGCGCTCGCTCAGCTCGCGCCGCGCAGCTTCGGTGGCACCGGCACCGACCGGCGACTGTTCAAGGGCCATGCCGCGCCCCTCGGCGTCGTTGACGGGCACCGCCTCAGCGTTGTCCAGCGCGGCAAGTGTGGTGCGCAGGGCGCTCACCGCGGCCTTGTCACGGGCGCGCATGGCTTCCGGCAGTGCTTGACGCAGACGAAGACGCAGGGACATGCGGGTGACCCTACAGCGGCGCCGCCGAACTTGTGCGCTGTGTTCCTATGACCGCCAGCAGGTCGAGTTTGTCGGCGCTGTCCGTGCCGAGCGCGGGGGTGAACCACAGCAGCCGTTGCCGGCCGTCCTCGCTGAAGAGGTTGAGGCAGTTGACCTCCAGGGTGCCGAGTTGGGGGTGGTTGATGCGCTTGCGGTCGTTGCGGCGGACTCTGACCTCGTGCTGGGACCACAGGGCGGCGAATTCGGGTGAGGAGGCGTTCAGGTCGGCGATCAGGGTGTGGGCCTGGGAGTCCTTCGCGTCTCGGCGTGCCGCGGCGGCGCGCAGATCGGCGACGAACGAGCGGGACTGGGTGTCGTGGTCGGCCTCGGGATAGAGGCGGCGCGCGTCGGGGTCGGTGAACCAGCGGTAGACGAAGCTGGCGTTCTTGCCGCGGAAGCCCGACTGGTCGCCGAGCAGGGCGACGGCGAGGGGGTTCTGCACGAGTGTGACGTGCAGGTCGGTGATGACCTGTGCCGGGGTCGAGGTCAGCCGGGTGAGCAGGTCCATCATCCCGGGATGCACGTGTGACTGCGGGCCGCCGTGCGCGGGCAGGGGGCGGTCGGCGAGGCGGTAGAGGTAGTCGCGCTCGTCCCTTGTCAGGCGCAGCGCGCGGGCCAGGGCGGCGAGCATCTGCTCCGAGGGCTGCGATCCCGCGCCCCGCTCGATCTCGTTGTAGTAGTCGACGGAGGCGCCCGCGAGCTGCGCCACCTCGTCACGGCGCAGCCCCGGCACACGGCGGCGGGGGCCGGCGACGAGGCCGACGTCCTCGGGACGGATGCGCTCGCGCCGCGAGCGCAGGAATGCGCCGAGTTCGGTGTACTTCGGGTAAGCCACACACCCAGTCTGCGCGATGCCGGCCGTCCGGTGCGCCGCTGACGCAGGGGATGACATCCCCTGGTACGCGCTGCCGGAGGGTCGCATCGTGGCAGTCATGAACTCCACCGACACTGTTGCAGCGCCCCGTCGAGTCGCCCTCGTCACCGGTGGCTCGCGCGGCATCGGGCGGGCCGTCGCCGAGCGCCTGGCCCGCGAGGGCCTGAGCGTGGCCGTGAACTACGCGAGCGACTCCGCCTCCGCCCAGGAGACGGTGAAGGCGATCACCGCGGCCGGCGGTCAGGCGATCGCCTTGCAGGCCGACGTCGCCGACGAACACGCCGTCGCCTCCGTCTTCGATCAGGTGGAAGCCGAGTTCGGGGGCATCGACGTCGTGGTGAACAGCGCCGGGCGGGCGGCCCTGGCCCCGATCGCCGACCTCGACCTGAGCGTCCTCGACGCCCTGCACCGCACCAACATCCGCGGCACGTTCGTCGTGGCCCAGCAGGCCGCCCGCCGGCTGCGCCCGGGTGGTTCCTTCGTGGCCTTCTCGACTTCCGTGGTGGCCACCCAGTTCCCCGCGTACGGCGCCTACGCCGCCAGCAAGGGCGCCGTCGAGGCGATCACCCTGATCCTCGCGCGCGAACTGCGCGGCCGGAACGTCACCGTCAACACCGTCGCTCCCGGTCCCACGGCAACCGACCTGTTCCTGGACGGCAAGACGGACGAGCAGATCGAGGCGCTGGCGAAGACCCCACCGCTGGAGCGCTTGGGGACGCCGGACGACATCGCCCACGTGGTCGCCTTCCTCACCAGCGACGCAGGGCACTGGGTCAACGGCCAGATACTGCGGGCCAACGGAGGCATGGCCTGACGGCACGCTCCCCGACCCATCACCATCACCTGAGAGGAAAGATCTCATGCCCTTCGCCAACCTCAAGGTTCCCGCGGACACCCTCACGGCCGAGTCCAAGAAGAAGTTGCAGGACGCCGTCACCGACGCGTTCGTCGACGTCTACGGAGAACGCGCCCGCGCCAACACCCTCGTCGTGCTCGAAGAGATCGCCGACGGCGGCTGGAGCCTGGGCGGAAGGATCCTCAACGCCGAGATTCTCGGGCGCAGTTGAGCGAAGCGGGGAGGTGCTCGTCAGGAGCGGACCGGTCGGTCACCTCCCCGGCACGCGCGTCGAGGGCGCACAGTCGGTCGATCTCCGCGAGCACGTGGTCCACGTGCGGACGCACCCGCGCCCGCAACGCATCCCTCCAGTTCTCCTCAAAGTAGGGGCAGTCGAGATAGAGCTGCCTGGCGTGTTCGAGGACGGGACGGAGTTCCGGTGGGAGCCGGGCGAGGGCCCAGTCGGCTGCGGCGTCCTTCGACCTGATCTGACCGGTGGCGAGCGTGGTCCAGATGCGGGCGAAGGTCAGCAGGACGTTGCGGGTGTCGCTGTCCAGGTCGTTGAGCAGGCCGGGGATGCCCGCCACGCTCGCCCGGACCAGGTCGGCCTGGGGAACCGGGTCGAGGACCTCCGCGGGGCGCGGCCCGGTGAGGGGGTGGTCGCCGGACAGCGTCATGCTGATCAGCAGTGCCAGATCGGGCATCGGCTCCGGCCGGGGGACCATCCCGGCCTCGTACTCGGCGCGCAGCCACTCGCCGTAGAGGAAGTCGCCGGTCGGCGGGTACCGCCACGGGCGGACCTCGGACTGGACGACCACGGTGAGTTCGACCGGGCGTGCCTGGTTGGAGGGGCCGGAGATCTGGAGCAGTCCATCGAGGAGCGTGCGTCGATCCTGATCGTGCATGCGCCGTCTGGAGACGACCAGCACGTCCACGTCGCTGGCCGGCCTGAGTCCACCGAGTACGCAGGAGCCGTGGAGATAGGTGCCGATGACGTCGGGGCCCAGCACACCGTCGACCAGCCCCGGAATCTCCTGAACCTGATTCACCGCATCAGCCTCTCCTGAGGCTTCGGCCGGCCGCACCGCATTATCCGGAGAGGCGGGGCGTGGGAGAACCGCGAGGTTGGCCGTCTCGTCCCGACGCCGTGGCGCGGCACCGGGGTCGGGATGCGCTGGCGGCGGGGCCATGTGTGACCACGTCACCGCGCACCCCGGCTGGTGCCCGGCTGCGCCACGGCCGGTGGAGCGGCTGGTCAGGGGGTCGGGTGCGGATGGAACTCCATCGTCAGGGTGTCGGGTTTGACGGTGATGACGGCCTGGGGCCGCGGGGGAGGGGAGGTCAGCGTGAACCGGGGCCAGGTCTGGAGGAGGGTCGCGAGGATGATCTGGAGCTCGACCCAGGCGAAGTTCTCTCCGATGCACTTGCGGCGGCCGTCGCCGAAGGCGAGGAAGGACCCTCGGGTGCCCGCGGCGCGGTCCGCCTCCCAGCGGTCGGGGTCGAAGGTGTCGGGGTCGGGGAAGTGGGAGGGGTCGTGCTGGTGCAGATAGGGGCTCCATACGACGTCGGCGCCTTCGGGGATGAGGTGTCCGCCGAGGACGATGTCGCGGGCGGTGGTCCGGGTCACCATCCAGGACACCCCGTATTTCCTGAGGGCCTCCTGCAGAACCCTTCGGGCGTAGGGGAGTTGGTCGATGTCGTCGTAGCGCAGCGGGCGGTCCTCGCACACTGCGGCCAGTTCCTCGCGGAGGCGTCGTTCGACGGTGGGGTGGGTGGCGATCTCGTACAGCGCCCAGGCGAGGGTGGTGCCGGTGGTCTCGATCGCGCCGGCCAGGAGGGTGATGGCCTCGTCCTGGAGTTGCCGGCGGCCGAGTTGGTCTTCGGCCTCGAGCAGGGTCTCGAACAGGCCGCTGTGCTGTCGGCGTGCCTGGGACGCGTGCGGGCATGCCTGGGCGTCGGAGGCGGTGTCGGAGGCAGCGTCCGATGGGGTGTTGCCGGCTGCCGTGGCGTCCAGGTGGTGGTCGATGGCCTGGTCGATGAGGGTGCGCAGGCGGGCGACGCGGTCGGCGTGTGCGCGGTTGGCGGGCAGCGGCAGCCGCGTGAGCCAGGGCGGAAGCAGGACCTGCCGAATCGTTCCTCTCATGATTTCGGGCATGAGGGCGGTGAACTCGCCCTCCAGGTGGGCGGGCAGGTTGGCGCCGAAGACGGCGACGAGGAATGTGGCGAGGGTGATGTCGTTCATGCTGGCGAACACGTCGCGGGGCTCGGCGGCGGGCCAGGCACCGACCATGGCCCGCACCTGGTCGATCATGGCGTTGCCGCGCTCGGCGATGTGCGCCTTGCTGAACATGGGCTGCATCAGACGGCGGTGGCGCAGGTGAGTGTCGCCGTCGGCGACGGTCGCCACGCCGTCACCGAGGAAGACTCGCAGGGCCTCGTAGTACTGGCCGCCCTTGGGGAAGTGGGCGGCGTCGGTCACCAGGACACGGCGGGCCAGGGCGGGGTCGGTGACGACGTAGGCGGGTGTGGGGCCGATGCGTATGCGCACCACACTGCCGTGGTCGCGCAGTGAGGTGATGAACGGCAGGGGGTCGCGGACGAGGCGGAGACCGTGTCCGATCAGGGGCAGTGCGCCGGGGGCTGTGGGGGTGGGAAGGGGAGCCGTGGTGGGGGCGCTCATCAGGCGCTCACTCCTTGTGAGGGTGGGGTCACTCGCCCGGATGGATGCCCATGGCAGCTTCACTCGATGCACTCGGGTGACGATCTCTGCGTCACATACCGGCCTTTGCCGGGTCGCCAGACGGGTCCGCGATCTGTGACCGCAACCCTCCGGCCGGAGGGTGCTCGGCTGCGGCACGGGCCCCCTCCGGCCCCGTGCCGCAGCCGAGCGCCGCGTCAGACGGCGGGCTGGGCGGCCTCCGTGGTCGTGGTGGCCTGCGCGTGTGGTGCCGCGGCCCGGCCGGGCAGGGTGAGTACGGCCAGGAAGCCGGCGACCGCCACCGCGGCGAAGAAGTAGAAGCCCCAGGGGTGGCCGATGCCGGCCGCCACGAGAGCGCCGGTGATCGACGGGCCGACGATGGAGCCGATGCGGCCGATGCCGGAGGCCGAGCCGAGGGCGGTGCCGCGCACGGTGGCCGGGTAGAAGTTGGTCACGTAGGCGTAGACCAGCACCTGGGCCGAGAAGACGAACACGCCGGTGAGGAAGACGACGGTGTCCAGCAGCAGGTCGCTGTGCATCTTGATGCTGAGGCAGGCCAGCATGGCCACCGAGACGGCGAACCAGCCGAGCGTGGTGAGCTTGATGCCGCGCCGGTCGGCGACGAAGCCGCCCAGCACCAGACCGGCGACACCGCCGACGTTGAGGATCAGCAGCTGCGTGACGGCCGTGGGCACGGGGTAGCCGGCGTCGTTCATGAGTTTGGGCAGCCAGGTGTTGAGGCCGTAGACCAGGAGCAGGCCCATGAAGGAGGCGACCCAGATGCCGATGCCGGCGCGGAGGTAGGCCGGCTTGAGGAGTTCGGTGAACGGAACGCGCTGGGCCGCGGGTGCCTTCTTGGCGCGCACGAACGCCTCCGACTCCGGCAGGCGGAACCACTGGACGGCCGCGATGACGAGTCCGGCGACGCCGAGGACGTAGAAGAGGACCTGCCAGTTGTCGGTGACTTTCAGCGCCAGCAGTGACGTGATCACGGCACCGGTGTGGTAGCCGGTCATGGTCAGCGTGCTGGCCCGCGCCCGCCGTGCGGCGGGCATGTGCTCGGCCATCATCGTCAGTGACGCCGGCATGCAGGCCCCGAGACCGATACCGGCCACGAGCCTGAGTGCGGCGAACATTCCGACGGACGTGGCCAGGGGCACCAGGAGGGTGAGGACGGAGAACTCCACCACCGAGCCGATGAGCAGCAGGCGCCGTCCGAACCGGTCGGCGAGCGGGCCGACCAGGATGGCGCCGATGGCGACGCCGACGAGGGACAGCGTGGCGACGGTGGTGGCGTCCGCGGCCGTCATGCCCAGGTGGTGGGTCTTGAGCAGCGTGGGGATGATGGCGCCGAGGACGACGAGGTCGTACCCCTCCAGCATGACGGTGATCCAGCACAGGACCACGGTCCAGACGTTGAGGTCCTGGGTGCTTGTCTGCGAGGCGGCGCCGGTGGTGTTCGGCGGGGTGATGGGTGTCATGGTGTGCGTTCCCTCTGCAGCGGCTACGGGGGACGGAGTGGGGACGGGGACCGCGAGCGCGGATCAGAACGGGTAGTCGGCGATGTCCGGGCGGACGGTGACCCACTGGGTCTCGGTGAAGGCCTCGACGTTGGCGGCGGCTCCGCCGAACCGGGAGCCGGTGCCGGAGGCCTTGACGCCGCCGAAGGGGGCGTTGGGCTCGTCGCTGACGGTCTGCTCGTTGATGTGGACCTTGCCGGAGTCGATCCGGTCGGCGAGCCTCATCGCCGTGCCGACGTCGCCGAGGATGCCGACGGACAGGCCGTACTCGCAGTCGTTGACGATCCGCGCGGCCTCGTCGAGGCTGGAGAAGCCGATCACGGGTGCGACGGGGCCGAAGATCTCCTCGCGCCATGCCGGCATCTCGGTGGTGAGGCCGGTCAGGACGGTGGCGGGGTATCCGGCGCCGACGATCTCGCCGCCCGCGGCCAGCGTCGCGCCCGCCGCGACGCTGTCGGTGACGATGCCGTGGATCCGCTCCAGCTGCCGCCGGTCGATGATCGGGCCGAGCGCCACGTCCTCGCGGGCGGGGTCGCCGACGGGCAGCGCGCGTGCCTTGGCGGCCAGCGCGGCGCTGTAGGCGTCGAGCAGCGACTCGTGCACGATGTGGCGGCCGGTCGTCATGCAGATCTGTCCCTGGTGCAGATACGACCCGAACGCGCCGGCGGAGGCCGCCTTCTGCACGTCCGCGCCGGGCAGCACCACCAGGGCGTTGTTGCCGCCCAGTTCGAGGTGGGCGCGCTTAAGCAGCCGGCCGGCCTGCTCGCCGATCGCGCGGCCGACCGGAGTGGAGCCGGTGAAGGAGATGACGCGCACCTCGGGTGCCTCGACGACGGCCTGGCCGACCGAGCCGTCGCCCGGCAGCAGGTGCAGCAGTCCGGAGGGCAGCCCGGCCTCCTCGAAGACGCGGGCGGTGACCACGCCGCCGCCGACCGCGGTCCGCGGATCGGGCTTGAGCAGCACCGCGTTGCCCAGTGCCAGCGCGGGCGCCACCGAGCGCAGGCCGAGAAGGAGCGGGAAGTTGAAGGGGGCGATCACGCTGACGACGCCGGCGGGGCGGCGCCGGGCGAAGGACCAGCGGGCCTCCTCGGACGTCAGCACCTCTCCTTGAGGGTGCGTGGGCAGTGCCGCGCACTCGAAGCACTCGCCGATCGCCAGCTGCACCTCGAACGCCGCCTTGGACCGCACCGAGCCCGCCTCGCGGACCAGCCAGTCCTCGATCTCGGCGGCGTACTCGGTGAACAGCTCGCCCGCGCGGCGCAGTACGGCCGCCCGGTGCTGCGGAGGCGTGGCCGCCCAGGTGCGCTGCGCCTGGGCGGCCCGGGCGGCGGCGCGGCGCACGTCCTCGGGCGTGGCCAGGCCCACGGTGCCCAGCTGCGCGCCGGTCGCCGGTTCGGTGACCGGGTGTTCGCGGGTGGCGTCCTGCCAGCCGTCGCTGAGGAACTTCTTGCTCCAGACGGCGCTGTCCAGGAGTGTCATCGGTCTTCCTTCCGTCACCCGAGGGTGATGCGTTCTGCGGGGAGGAGTCGTGCGGTCGAGGGGTGGAGCAGCCGTGTGCTGCCGTGGTGTCGGGGGGCGCGGTGGGGCCGTGGTCAGGACGGCGTGGTGAGCACCGTGTCGACCTGGACCAGGCGGGGCCCGTCCGGCTGCCGGGACAGCACCGCCCGCAGTTCGTCCACGCTCTCGACGTGCTGGGCGGACACCCCGTAGCCCTCGGCGATGCGGGTGAAGTCCAGGCCGGGGATGTCCATGCCGGGCGCGTCCGGCACGCCCAGCAGGCCGCTGAACCAGCGCAGCGCGCCGTAGGTTCCGTTGCGCAGCAGCACCACGGTCAGCGGGAGGCGTTGCCGGGCGGCCGTCCACAGGGCGGTGATGCCGTAGTTCGCGGAGCCGTCGCCGATCACGCCGACGACCGGCCGGTCGGGGTGGGCCATGGCGACCCCGACGGCGCCGGGCAGACCGAAGCCGAGTCCGCCCGCTGCCGGGAAGTAGTAGGAGCCGGGCCGGCGCAGGTCCATCTGGCGCCACCACGAGGAGTTCGTCGAGGTCGACTCCACCACGTACGCCGTGTCGCCGGGGAGTTCGTCCCTGAGGGAGGCGAAGACCTCCTCCGGGTGCAGCCGCGGCCCCTGGCCGGTGGCCGGTGCCGGGACGGGCCGGTACGCGCCCGTGGACTCCCGCGGCGCGTCGAGCGCCTTGCACAGCAGGTCGATGACCGAGGCGGGGTCGGCGACCAGCGCCTCGCCCATCGGCGCGCGGGCGGCGGCGGAGGCGTCCTCCGTGACCTGGATCAGCCGGGTGCCCTCGGGCAGGTACCGGCCGGGCAGGTACTCGTGGTAGCGGAAGACCGGAGCCCCGAGGACCAGTACGAGGTCATGGCCCTCGAAGGCCCGCGAGACGGGTTCGATCCCGGCCGGCAGCACCCCCTGGAACTGCGGGTGGCGGTTGGGGAAGGGCAGCCGGAACTGCGACGGTGCCGCCCACACCGGACCGCCGAGCCGCTCGGCCAGCCGCACCGCGTCGTCGAAGAGCCCGGCGGAGTCGATGTCCCCGCCCAGCACGAGTGCGGGCCTGCGTGCGGCGGTGACCGCCTCGGCCAGCCGGCGCCCCTGTTCCGATGCGGGCACACCGGCGCGCTGCACCTGCCGGTCCAGCACGGCCGACGCGTTCTCGCCCGCGTCGGCCGCCCAGTCGTCGTAGGGGACGGAGAGGTAGGTCGGCCGGCGCTGGAGCCGTGCCTCGAACACGGCCTGGGCGAGGGCCCGGGGCACGTCCTGGGCGCAGGCCGGCTCCGCGGCCCAGCCGACGAGCGGCTTCATCAGCGCGGGGGCGTCGACGTTGGCGAGGTTGGCCTCCGGTCCGATGGCCGGCCGTACCTGCTGGCCGGCCACGACGACCAGCGGCGTGCGGGAGGCGACGGCGTTGGTGAGCGCGCCCATCGCGTTGCCGGAGCCGGAGGCGGCGTGCAGGTTGACGAGCACCGGACGGCCCGTGGCCTGCGCGTAGCCGTCGGCCATGCCCACCACGGCGCCCTCGTGCAGCCCCAGGACGTAGCGGAAGCCCTCCGGCAGGTCGGCGAGGAAGGGCAGCTCGTTGGAGCCGGGGTTGCCGAAGACGGTGGTCAGCTCATGGCGCTGCAGGAACTCATGGCAGACACGACGCACGGATGGCACAGACGTTCCTTTCGCTGCGACGTCGCAGTGACGCGGGCCACGCTAGGCAGCGCCCGACCTGCGCACCAATAAATGTTGGCGCGCCACGATATAGAGGCCATCGATATGCTGTCGGTTGTGAGCAGCTTCGATCTCAATCTCGCCCGGGTCTTCGTGCTGCTCTACGAGACGGGCAGTGTCACGGCGACGGCCGAAACGCTGCACGTCACCCAGCCCACGGTGAGCCACAGCCTGGCCAAACTGCGCCGGCACTTCGACGACGAGCTCTTCCGGCGCACCGGCCGTGGCCTGACCCCGACGGCCGGCGCCCAGCGCCTCTACGAGCCGTTGCAGCGGGCGCTGGCCGGCATGGACGCGGTGATCCGGCAGGAGGACGACTTCGATCCGGCGACCATGTCCGGCCGCTTCACGGTCGCCCTCTCCGACCTGGGCGAGGCCACCCTGCTGCCCCGGCTGGTGGCGGCGGCCCGCGAGCGGGCTCCCGATGTGTCCTTCACCGTCCGCCCGCTGGACGTGGACGCCGCCGAGAGCCAGTTGCGCCGCGGTGAACTGGACGCCTTCGTCGCCACCCCGGTCCTCACCTCCCACCGCACCGTCCGTATCCCGCTCTTCCACGAGCGCTACGTTGGTATGGTCGCCGCCGACCACCCCCGCATCCGCGGCGCGTCCGTCACGTTGGCGGACCTCGCGGCCGAACACCACGCCACGGTGTACGGCCCTCACGGCCACGTCGTGCCCCGGTCGATCCTTGCCACCCACGGCCTGCTGGAGCGGGTCGCGGTGGACGCCACGCGCTTTTCGATGCTGCCCTACCTGCTGGAACACACCGACCTCATCGCGATCGTCCCCGAGTACGTCGGCGAGGTGTTCACCGCCTCCCACCGCCTTCGCCTGGTGAGGCTCCCGTTCGAGACGGAGCAGATCGAGGTGGCGCTCTATGCCCGGCACGAGGCCTCCCGCAGTCCGTCCCAGCGATGGCTGGTCCAGTTCATGGCGGAGGTCCTGGGGGAGTTGGTCAGCCCGGCCCAACTGCCGCCCAGCGCCGGCTGACTTCCTTCTGGCGGTGGTGGAATGCCCGGTAACGAGGAGCGAATACCTGCCGGTCAGCAGGCCGTAATTGCGGGCGGTGTGTGGTTTCTCCGCGCCCACGGGAAATCAAACGATCGGCTTGAGGAGTGCTCAGCGGAAAGTTCACGCCAATTGCATGGACCACCCGACGTGAACGCACCTCGGTGCGGGGACCCCGCCAAAGGGGTTGTTGCCTGCTGTCGACGGCTCGAAATCACGCTGTGTGACCCCGCGTTGAGAGCGCTTCCAACGCAGAGTGAACAATTACGGCGATCACCGGCTCAAACATGGCCGGACCCAATCTCTTGCAGGGCTCCCGCCCTTCGGATATGCGAGCCGGAAGCCACCTTGACTCGGGTCTGAAGGCTGCCGTTGACTGCTGGGACGGCCCGGTCGGCGATGTCCGTAATTCGGAGGCGAAACGCCTGCGATCCGCCGAATCAGGAGGCATGACGTGAAAGCCGAACCGCACGACCGCCGCACCCTCGTGAGGGGCCGCACCGCGACGTCGTTGCTGTTCCTGCTGTTCGGCACCGCGCTGGGCACATGGACCAGCCGCATCCCCGCGGTGAAGGCCCACATCGACCTCAGCGACGGCCTGCTGAGCCTGGCGCTGCTGGCGTTCGCGGTGGGAGCGATCGTCGGCATGCTGCTCCTGGGCCGGCTCGCGGACCGCTTCGGCAGCACCCTGGTGATGGTGCCGACCGCCCTGCTGGAGGGCGTCCTGCTGGTCCCGCCCGCCTACGTGGGCTCGCTCGCCGGGCTGGTCGCCGCCCTGTTCCTGTTCGGCCTGACCCACGGCACCCTGAACATCGCCATGAACGCCAACGCCGTGCAGGTACAGGAAGCCTACGGGCGGCCGATCATGTCGTCCTTCCACGCCGTGTACAGCATCGGCGGCTTCCTCGGCGCCGCGGCCGGTGGCTTCCTCGCCCGTCAGGGCGTGGGCCCCGGCGCCACCTTCGTCACCGTGGGCCTGGTCGTGCTGGTGCTCGCCGGGTGGGCCGCGCTGTGGGCACTGCCCGAGACCCGGCCGGAGCGGCCCGACCCCGTCGGCGCCGGTCACACGAAGGAGCGCGCCAAGGGCTCCGTCGTCTCCCTCGACCTGGTCTTCCTCGGCGTGCTCGCCATGTGCGCGCTGGTCGGAGAGGGCACAGCGGCCGACTGGAGCGCGGTGTACATGCACGAGAGCCTCGGCAGCTCGGCCGGCACCGCGGCCGTCGCGTTCGCCGCGTTCTCGGTGGCGATGACGGCGGGCCGCCTGCTCGGCGACCGGCTGGTGGCCCGGTTCGGCCCCGTCCGGCTGGTGCGCGCGAGCGGCGTGCTGGCGTCCGTGGGCATGCTCGCGGCCCTGCTGATCGGGCACCCGGTCGCCGGGATCGCCGGCTTCGCCTGCCTGGGCGCGGGCATGGCCTGCATCGCCCCGCAGGTGTACTCGGCGGCCGGCCGGCGCGACCCGGCGCGGGCCGGTGCGGCACTGTCGCTGGTGGTCAGCCTCGGCTACACCGGCTTCCTGGTCGGGCCCATCGTGGTCGGCTCGGTGAGCACGATGACCGGTCTGCCCACGGCCCTGGGGGTGCCCGCGCTGCTGGTGCTGTGCGTGGCCCTCGGTGCCTCCGCGCTGCGCCCGCGCGAGGACCGTACGCCGGACGACGCCTCCGCGTCCCTTGCCCCACCGCCGTCCGGTGACCGCCCCGGAGCCCCTTCCACCTCCCGCCCCGGCACGGGCGACTGAACGGCCGCCTTCCTCCGGCGTCACCAGGAGCGACGTGCCCGTCCGCCCGCGCCCCCGCGCACACGACCGAACAGGGAAGACCCTTGCGCATCATCGAATGCCACGTGGAGTTCAGCGGCTTCGACGACCACCTCGTCAAGGCCGGCACATCCGTCTACCTGTGGAACCTCGTCCGGCAGTTCCGCGACGCGGGACACCGGACGGGGGCGTTGACCGCCGCCCACGGTCTGCTGCCGGTCATCGCGAAGCAGCACGAGGTCACCGACCTCGGCTGGGAGGCCCGTGAACGGATACCGGTCCCGCTCGACCCCCTCGAATGGCCCAGGTTCCCGCCCACGGTCACCCTCGACGTCACCGCCCGGGCCCACCGTCTCACCGTGGACGGCGTCGACATCGTCCTGCTCGGCGGCGGGGTGCTGGACGCCTTCCCCGACAGCTTCCACCCGCCGCGCGAACTCGCGGGCCGCAGCCTGGACTTCCTCAAGCCCCTGGTGTTCCAGGTCATGGCCGCGCGCTACCTGCGCGAGCAGGTCCCCGAGGGCACGGTGATCCACCTGCACGAGCCGATCCACCACTACCTGCTGCCCGGACTGCTCGCCGGGCACGGCTTCCACGTGGTCTCCACCGTGCAGACCAACCTGGCCGTCAACACCAAGGTGTACGGGCCCCAGGTGCGGGCCGTGCTGGAGCACATGGGCGCGGACCCCTCGGTCGCCCATGGGCTGGCGGACCCTCCGCTGGACTCGCGGATGGAGCGGGCCATGCGGGGCTTCCTGCCGCGCACTCTGCTCCACCGGGAGTACCCGGAGCGCGAAGGACACGACTACATCACCATGCTGGGCCTGGTGGCGCGGTCGGTGGCCGCCATGGACTTCCTGTCCGAGGGGCAGCTGGAGCACGCCCTGACCCAGGCGGAGACGCCCTTCGAGGAACTGTTCCAGCGGCTCACCGTCCGCCGCGAACTGCGCGCCCGGGAGGATCTGCTCGTGGTCGGCGGATGCGCGATCGGTGACGAATGGCTGGACGTGCGCCGGGACGACGAGGTCCGCGAACGGACGCTGACCGGGCTCGACTTGGATCCGGCGCTGCCCACGCTGTTCCACAACGCCCGCTACTCGGTGCAGCACAAGGGCCAGCGGGAACTGTTCCGGGGCATCCGAGCGCTGCTCGACGAAGGCCGGCGCTGCAACGTGCTGCTGCACTGCCTGGCGCCGCAGCCGCCGGACGACGAGGACCTCGCCGCCCTCGCCCGGGACCACGGCGACCTGGTACGCGTCGACACCGGCCCGATGAGCAACGCCGCCATCAAGGACTGGGCGGTCTCCAGCGACTTCTGCGTGTTCCCCTCCAAGTTCGAGATGGACACCTTCCTGATGGCGATGGGCGAGGCGATGGCCGCCGGAGCGGTTCCGGTGGCCACCGCCCAGCGCGGCATGCGGCACTTCGGGCACGCCGTCGACCTCGACGCGCCGGGCGCCACCGGACTGGCCCTGCCGCGTTCGTTCCGGGTGGACGACCCTCTGCTGACCGAGGCGGTCCGGGCCGGCCTGGAGCGGATGCTGCGGGTGTGGCACGAGGAGCCCGACCGGATGGCGACGCTGCGCGCCCGCTCGGTGGCGGTGGCGCGCGGTTTCACCTGGCAGGCGGTGGCGCGGCGGTTCCTGGCCGTGTTCGAGGCCTGCCGGGCCGGTACCCGTCCCGCCGACGCGGTGCCCTCGGTGCGCGACGCGCTGCGGACCGGGACCGGCCGTGCGAAACCGTTCGAGGCGGGCGACGGCCGGGCCGTCCGGGAGGACGACGGGGTACGGGTGCGCTGGACCGGGCGGGACGCGCTGCGCGTGGAGATCGTGCCGCCCCGGCCGGACCCCGACGTGATCGAGCTGGACCGGGAGGGTGACACCTTCACCGGGCGCGTCCCGATGCCCGAGGACGCCGTCCTGGTCGTCCTGGTGACCGGCGCGGACGGGCGCACGGCGTGGTCGGAACTGCCGGTGACGTGACGCCCGCCGAGGGGTGTGCCCGCCGGGCGCGGCCCTCAGCCGAGGGTGACGGTGGCGCCGACCTTCTCCAGGATGGACTCGCCGGCCACCACGGCGCTCATGCCCCGCCCGCCGCCGATCGGGGCGGCCAGGGGCACCACCTCGGTGTCGGGGTCGGTCTCGAAGAAGCAGACCAGTGAGACGAGTTCCTCGTCCGGGGCGCTCTCGCTGGGCGCGAGGACACGGTGCCGCAGCGAGCGCCAGCGGCCGTCCGTCCACAGGTTCATCAGATCCCCGAGGTTGACCACCAGGGTCCCGGCCTCGAACGGCGGCTTGAACCAGCCCTCCGCCTCGTTCCAGACCTCCAGGCCGCCGACGCCCTGCTGGCGGTCGAGCAGGCTCAGGGTGCCGAAGTCCGTGTGCGGCCCGACCCGCATCTGGCCCTCCCGGACGCCGCCGACGGCCCGCAAGGAGGGATACCAGTTGACGTTCTGGGTCCAGGTGGCGCGCTGTGACCTGCCGGTGAAGAAGTCCTCGGGAAGCTCCAGGACCCTGGCGAGGACCTCCAGCACCTCGAGCGCGACCCGGGTCATGTGCCCGGTGTACTCCAGCGCGGTCGCCCGCAGCGCGGGCTGCTCCTCGGGCCACTTGTTGGGCGGGTAGTAGGCGGCGTCGAAGGCGGCGTCGCCGGTGCGGTGGTCGGGGCCCACGTGGTACGCCTCGTGCAGGTCGTGGGTGCCGGCCATGCCGTCCACCGCGCCCACGTCGAGCGCGCCCAGGCCCCGCCAGCCGTTGTCGTAGGGGCGGGCGACGGCGTAGCGCCGTTTGGTCTCGGCGGGCAGCGCGAAGAAGGCGCGGCCCTCGGTGCGCATCCGGGCGGTCAGCTCCGGCGGCACACCGTGGCCGCGCAGCAGGAACAGGCCGGTCGTGCGCAGGGACGCGTCCAGCTCGCCCGCGATCGCCCTTCGCCGGCCGGCGTCGGCCGTGCGCCACTCGGTCAGGTCCAGAACGGGGATGTCACGAGACATGGGTGTCTGCCCTTCGTTCGTGCGGGTTGCCGGTCGGGGTCGCCTGCTCGAACCGGTGGACGTCACCGATGAGTGCCGCGGAAGGCCCCCAGCTCAGCGCCGGTATATGGGCGTTGACCAGTTCGCCGTCCGCGCGCAGCACCGCGGAGGACGGGTGGTACATGTGCAGCAGCGGATCGTGGTAGTGGTCGAACGCGGAATGGATGTCCATGCGGTAGGCGAAGTCGTTGTCCTCGCCGCCCCAGCCCTCGAAGCGCTCGTCCATGCCGCCGATGCGGTGGAAGGCACTGCTGCGGACCCAGACGCAGCAGCCCGGCGGCCGGCGCAGCACGAAGGCGCGCAGAGTCTCGGGATCGACCTGGCCGGCTTGCTGCCCCAGCCGCTGGTCGATGGCCCTGCGGGTCGACGTCTCGTCCAGGCACCACATGTCCCGGTAGCTGAGGTGCCCCATCACCCCCGGACGCTGGAAGCGGGCGGTGTTGCGGGCGACGAAGTCCCGGTCGACGAGGGCGTCGGCGTCCAGGATGCACACGATGTCGGCGCGGCCCGGTGCGTTGACGACGCCGACGTTGACCGCCCAGGACTTGTTGAACGTGCCCGGTTTACAGGCGAATTGGTAGTGGTCGGTGTACGCCGACAGGGCCTCGCGCCACCGTGGCGTGTCGTCGGTCTCGACGACCACGACGTGGTACAGGTCGCGCGGCGCGGACTGGTCGCGCAGCGCCTGCAGGCAGGCCAGCAGGTTGCGCAGGCGCCGGCCGGGGCCGCGGTCGCGGAACGGGACCACCACCAGGACCTCGGGTCGGTCGTCGTCCCGCAGCCGGGGACCGGGCGGACGGGCGCGCAGGTCCTCGTGGGTAAGGAGGTCCGGGGCGGCCGCGGTGTAGGCGCGGCCCAGGTGGTATCCGAGGCGGGAGTTGGCCTCGGCCTGCCAGCCCCGTTCGAACAGGGCGGCAAGGGCGGGGGAAGTGCCCTGTTCCGCGGTTTTGACGAGCTGCCGGATCAGGGCGTGGTGCGGCGTCGGGTCGGCGGGCCGCTGCCGCAGGTCGGCGACGAGCCGGCCGACGGCCTCGTCCCCCGTCCGCCCGGCCGCCTCCACCACGGCCCGGCGGTGGTCCCGGCCGCGTTCCCAGTAGAAGATGCTCGCCTCCCGGGCCTGGGGATCGGCGTCCACGGCGAGCGTGGTGACGACGGCCGAGGCCAGGGTCTGGAGATCAGTGGGGATCAGCGTGTGCACGGTCGTCCTTCCGTCGTACGGCCGGGTGCGGTCACCGGTCCCGCCACCACAGGCCGTGGGCGGCGCGGCGCCGGGCCGCGGTGCCGCGCTCGTAGGGGAGTTCGCCGTCGGGCATGCGGACCAGCTCGACGTACAGGCCGAGGGAGGTGCGCACGTACACCCAGCGGTCGCCGGTCAGCGGACCCTCGGCGATGGTCTCGGGAGCGCCGAGCACCACACAGCCCGGTACTGCGGCGAGGTGGTCCGCGGCGGCGTCGACGTCGTCGACGTACAGCGCGAGGTGGTTGCCGCCGACGTCGCTGTTGCGGGGGTGGCGGGCGCGGGCGCCGGGTGTGCCCCGGTAGCAGTCCAGTACGACGTTGTCGGTGGGGCCGGCGCGCAGCACCGAGCGGTGCAGGACGCCGCCGGGCGGCACGCCGAGGGCGGCGGCGAGAGCGGGGTCGGCGAGGTCGTGGACCGTGCGGCCCAGAGGCTCGGCGCCCAGCACCCGGACGAAGAAGTCCTCCGCCGCGTCCAGGTCGGGCACGCCGTAGGCGAGGTGGTCCAGTCCTCGGACGGTGGGCAGGGCGCCGGGCGTGGCGGTGCCGTCGTCCCGGTTGCTCCAGGGGCCCGCGGGGACATGACGTCCGGCGGCGGGGGCGTCCGGCGGTGCGGACCGCAGTTCGACAGGGACACCGAGGGGGGTGCGGAGGCGGACCCAGCGAACGCCGGACGCGGCGACGGTGCGGATGGGGCCGAGGGTTCGGCCGTGGCCGCGGGAGCGCAGCTCGGTCAGGGCCGCGTCGACGTCGTCGGCGTACAGCGCGAAGTGCAGGGTGCCGGGGTCGTGCGGGCGGGGCGGCCGGGCGACGTGGTCGGGGGCGGTGTACTCGAACAGTTCCAGGTTGGTGGTGGGGCCCAGGCGCACCAGGGCGATGTCGGCGCGCGCCCGGGGATGCACGTCGAGGTGCTCGCGCATCCAGCCGTCGTCGCGGGCGAGCGGGGGCAGACGGTAGACGAGTTCCCCGCCCAGCGCGTCGACGGCGTAGCGGACGGCGGTGTCCAGGCTGGGCACGGTGAGGGCGAAGTGGTCGATCCGGCGGGCGGTGGGCACGCCGGGCGCCGGACGGAGGGTGCGCGGGTCGGCGTCGGTCGTCATGCGGTGTTCCTCACCGTGGGGGGCAGGTGCCGGTCCAGCAGCAGACGGGTGGCCTCCCGGACCGGGCGGGGGCGCAGGGCCGCGGTGGCCGGGTGGAGGGCGAATCGCTCGCTGGACAGGCAGGTGGACGCGGGGCGGTGGGCGTAGCGGCCGCGGGCGCGGGGCTCGGCGACGACACGGTGGCGCGGCAGCCCGAGGCAGGCGGCGATCCCGGCCGCCCAGTCGGCGCGCGAGATGCGGTGTGGGCCGCCCAGGTGCAGCAGCCGCGGGGCGTCGTCGGCGGCGAGCAGGGCGCGGGTGGTCTCGGCGACGTCGTCGATCAGGACGGGGGTGGTCCACTGGTCGTAGGGGGCGGCCACGGTCTCGCCTGCCTGGAGGCGGTGCACGCAGGAAGCGAAGAAGTTCAGCCACTTGGGGGTGTCGGCGGCCTCCCAGCCGTAGACGAGGCTGACCCGCAGCAGGACGGCGCCGGGCAGGACGGAGACGATGTCCTCGGCCGCGCGTTTGGCGCGTCCGTAGGCGTTGGCGGGGTGGGTGGGGGTGGACTCGTAGCAGGTTTCGGCAGTGCCGTCGAAGACGTTGTCGGTGGAGATGAACACGACACGGCGGTCAGCGGCCGCCTCGGCGACCAGGCGTGCCGCGCCGGCGTGACCGGCCATGGCCTCCGCGGGGTGGCTCTCGCACCAGGTGACGTCGGAGGGGCCGTGCACCAGGACCACGCTGTCGGCCGCGGTGCGGTGCAGGGCCTCGGCGAAGGCGCCGGGTGCGACGACGTCCACGGGAATCCAGGGGGGTGTCACGGGGGCGCCGTCGGCGAAGGGCGGGGTGCGGGAGGCCAGTACGGCGTCGTGGTCCTGGGCGAGCAGATGGCGGGCGATGGCGCGGCCGACGAAGCCGCTGCCGATGACGAGGGTCTTCACCGGCGGCCTCCGGTGTCGGCCGGTGCCGGCAGGGTGTGGTCGATCATCCGGGCGATGCCGAGCAGGCTGTGGTCGTCGTCGGCGGCGCCCAGCGCGAGCATGCCGCGGATCTGCCGTTCGCCCAGGCCGAAACAGCCCAGGCGGGTCAGTTGGTCGCCGAGGAGGCGGATGAAGGGGGAGCCGACGGCCAGGGCGAATCCGCCGATGAACAGGTAGCGGCGGATGCCGATCGCGGTGAACAGGCAGTTGACGGCCTGGGCGAGGGGGAGCAGGCAGTCGCTGAGCACGGCGGTGGCGAACGGGTCGCCCGCGCGGACGGCGCGGGCGAGCGCGTGGTTGGTGATGCCGTCGGGGCGGTGCCCGGCGGGCGCGGCGAGCGTGGACTTGGCGAAGCCGGCCGGGTCGGCGGTGGCCGCGGCGCGGGCGGCGAGCAGCATCGCCCGGCCGGAGGAGAGGGCGCCGAGGTGGCCTCGGCCGCCGCACTCACAGGGCAGGGCGTCCGGACGCGGGTCGACACGCCAGTGGCCGATCTCCCCGCCGTGGCCGGCCTCGTCGACGAGGACTTCGCCGTGCCGGAAGACCTTGTGCCCGATGCCGGAGCTGACGGTGATGAGGCAGAAGGGGTCGGTCTCGGTGGCGGCGTAGCGCCAGGCCGCGGCGGTGATGTCGTTGGCGACGAGGACGGGGACGGGGAGCCGGGCCGTGAGGATGTCGGTGATCGGCAGGGGGGCCGCGGCGCCGCCCCACAGTGTGGGACCGGCGAGGACGGTGCCGTCCTTGCTGAGGGGGCCCGCGAAGGAGACGCCGACGGCGTCCGCGCCGGCACCGTGCGGGGAGCGCAGGTAGTCCTGCAGTTCCGCGGCGAGTTGTTCGACGACCTTGGCCTGGAGGGCCTGTGGGGGCAGCGTGCGGTGCCGGTCGAGGCCCTCGGTGGGGATGCGGCGCACGGAGGCGGCGTCCAGGACGTCGCCGACGACGCGGCCCAGGCGCAGTGTGGTGCCGCCGAGGTCGGCGACGACCGAGACGCGCGGGCCGCCCGCGCTCGGGGGCGCTGTGGTCATGGGGCGACACCTCCGGTGGCGGGTGCAAGCTCACCGGGCTGGACGGTGCCGTCCTCCAGCACGATGGCGGCGCGGAGTTCGGTGCCGGGGGGTATGCGGGTGCCGGGCAGCAGGACGCAGTCGCTGACCCGGGCGCCGGCTGCGATGCGCACGCCGGGATAGACCACGCTGTCTTCGACCAGACCTTCGTTGACCAGGTCGGCGGCGACGATGCTGCGGTGTATGCCGTCGGCGTGGGTGACGCGGCGGCGGGGGACGCCGGGGTCGACGGTGCGCGGCAGGTCGGCCAGGGCGAGGGTGGGCGGGTCGGTGAGCAGGCCCCGGTGGGCGCGGTGGTAGCGCTCGACCGTGCCGATGTCCTCCCAGTAGCCGGTGACCTCGTAGCCCCGGATGCGTTCGCCGCCGGCCAGCATCGCGGGGATCACGTCGCGGCTGATGTCGTGCTGCCAGTCCGTGCCGTCGAGGCGTTCGAGGTAGCGGTGCAGGACGGTGGCGTCGAAGACGCAGAACGCGGCGAAGACCAGGTCGCTGGTGGGGTGTGGGGGTTTTTCCACGAAGTCCGTCAGGTTGCCGTGGGCGTCGAAGTCGACCATGCCGAACAGGTGCACCCAGCGTCGTTCGATGCGCTGGTAGGAGACGGTCAGGGCGGCGCCGTCGGCGCGGTGCCGGCGGATCATGTCGCCGTAGTCGAACCGGTAGACGTGGTCGGCGTGGAGCACCATCACCTCGGAGGTGTCCGGGCCGAAGACGTGGGGCGCCTTGCGGATCAGGGCGTCGGCGGTGCCGCGCTCGCCCGGCCAGGTCCGCTTGGGCAGGGTGGGCGGGAGCGGTCCGGTGGCCGTGCGGTAGGCGGCGTCGTACGGCCCGAAGTGCACCCGGAAGCCGTGGCTGGTGCGGTTCCACACCGTGTGCAGGTCGTCCATGAGGCGGCGTTCTTCGTACTGGGACAGCAGCAGCACCTCGCGAAAGCCGGAGTCACGGGTGTTGGCGAGGCTGAAGTCGATGAGCCGGCTGGTGCCGCCGAAGGGCACCAGGGGCTTGAGCCGGCCGTGGCCGAGGGGGCCCATGCGGCGGCCTTCCCCGCCGGCCAGGAGCACCGCGCGTACGCCGTCCATGTCAGACCTCCCGGCCCGCCGGCACGGCCACGGGCACCGATGCCGCGCCGATGCCGCGCAGCGCCCGCAGCGCGGCGTCCAGTTCGTCGCGGGTGACGTCGTTGACGAAGCGGACGTGTCCGATGCCGTCGGGCAGGGTCAGCAGTTGCTGGCCGTCGCGGTGGCGCACGGTGTCGCCCAGGCCGCGCGAGATCAGCTCCGTGGTGCACACCGGATGCCAGGTGGGCAGGCCGAGGCCGGTCATGAGGCCGAGGACGCGGTGCAGTTCGCTCTCGTCGAGCAGCCCGCGCCGGTGGGCGAGGACGGAGCTGAGCGCCATGTCGATGCAGACGGCTTCGCCGTGCAGCAGTTCGGGCAGGGCCTTCATCTCGATCGCGGGCGAGAAGGAGTGGCCGAAGTCGACCAGGCGCCGCAGGTCGTGCTCCCAGAGGTTGGGCTCCAGCTCCTGGAGCATGCCGTGGATGGCCAGCCGCATCACCTCGGTGGCGACGTCGTCGCCGTCCGGCCCGGCACCGGCCCGCATCCGGTGCCTGGCCAGACGTGGGCCGTGGGCCGCCAGGTGCTCGAACAGCCCGGGATCCTTCACCATGGCCATCTTGAGGATCTCGGCCAGGCCGTTGCGCACGTGGCGGGTGCTGAGGGTGGCGAGGAACTCCCGGTCGATGAGGGTGACGGCGGAGGGGTGGTAGGTGCCCAGCCGGTTCTTGTGCTCGCGGAAGTTGACGCCGGTCTTGGCTCCGATGGCGGCGTCGACCATGCAGATCAGGGTGGTGGGGACCCGGATGTAGGGGGTGGAGCGGCGGTAGAGGCTGGCGGCGAGGCCGGCCAGGTCGGTCAGGACGCCGCCCCCGATGGCGATGACGGGTTCGCGGCGGCGGGAGACACCGAAGGCGTCCATGGAGGAGACGATCTCGAAGACGGTCTCCATGCTCTTGACGGACTCGTGGGCGTCGATGACGCACAGCCCGTACTCGATTCCCTGCTGCTCGAAGTACTCGCGGATGCGCGTGCCGTACAGGGTGTGCACGGTGGCGTCGACGACGACCAGCCGGCGGCCGGGCCGGGTCGTTGCGGGGAGGCCCGCCGTGGCCAGGGCCGGGTTGTCCGGATGGAGGAGGCCCGGGCTCAGGCGTACCTCGTAGGTGACTTCCTTGCTCGTGCTCACCCGCCACTGGTGCGCGGCGGGGGCCGCAGGGCCGGGCAGCATCGTCTGCACTGCGGATTCGGGCTGGGCTGTCATGTCGTCACGCCTCTCGTTTCCCCAGGGCATTCTGGTGCCGGACTGAGCGCCACCAGGTGAGCGAGACGCTCTCCGGATCCAGACAGGGCGGCTGCGCCATGGACCGCTGGGCCTCGCGGAACGTCGCGAGGGTCGCCGCGAAGTCGTCCGACTCGACGGTGAACAGGGCGAGGTGGGTGCCGTCCCCGGCGAACTCGGCATCCTCGCCGCTGGGCGGGGCGCACCGTTCGGCGGTGATGAATCCGGGGACGCGCAGTACCTCGTCAAGATGAAAATCGTCGTACCAACGGTGGTATTCGTCCTCCCGTCCCGGCAGGGGACGGGTGTGGACCAGCAGGAGGAATCTCGCCACTTCGCCTCTTTGGTGGATGACGGTCCCGCGAACTGTGCACGATCGGAACGTGAGTGAAGAGTCAGGAGCGGTACCGGCGCGCCTTTCCGCGTTGTCCTCGGAATCTCCATGTTTCGTGCGTCGAATGGCGACATCGAAAGTCGAAGCCGGAGGTGGCGAAAGTGCACGATGAGTACGAACCCCTCGGTCCGGGTGGCTGCGCCGACATCGCGGCCGGTGCCCCCGAAGTCCTGGGCTCCCGACGCGCCTACCGCAACCCGTGGATGACGGTCCGCGAGGACAGGCTGCGCCGCCCTGACGGCTCGGACGGCGTGTACGGGGTGGTGGAAAAGGCCGACTTCGTGCTGATCGTGCCCCGTGAACGGGACGGGTTCCACCTGGTGGAGCAGTACCGCTATCCGGTGGGCGGCCGGTTCTGGGAGTTCCCCCAGGGCTCGTGGCCCGAGCCGGTGAAGCCCTCGGCCGCGGGCCGCGCCGCGGACGCCGGGGGCCCGTCGGAGGACGCGGTGGCCCTCGCCCGGGCCGAACTGCGGGAGGAGACCGGGCTGGTGGCCGACTCCCTCACCTGGCTGGGCCGCATGCACGTGGCTCACGGGTACTCCTCGCAACGCTGTCAGGTCTTCCTCGCCGAGGGCCTGACCCGCGGCGAGCCGTGCCGGGAGGCCACCGAGGCCGACATGGTGCAGTGCTGGGTGGACGCCGCAACCCTGGACGGCATGGTGGCGGACGGCAGGTTCGTGGACGCGCCGTCGCTGGCGGCCCTCGCGCTCCTGCAGCGCCGACCGCGCGGCGACCGTCGCGCCGCCGGGCGTGGATGAGCCCGCCGGGAACGCACCGCTGGACGCCTCATCCGGCCGGCACCCGGGCCCTCATCGTCCGCCGCCGCCCCGGCGCAGCGCCCCCGCGCGCAGCTGTGCCGCCAGTTCCCGCGGGGACCGGCCCTCCTGCAGCGCCTGCCACACGGTCTCGGCCGGCGTGGGCGGTGCCAGGCCGCCGACCGGGGCGTCCAGATCGAGGTCGGTGGGGAACGAATAGCCCTCGGCGCAGCTGTCGACGACATTGCGCAGCCACTGTTCGCCCGCCCCCTCCGCCTTGCGCCGGCACAGCACCGGGAAGACCGCGTTCACCATGGACTCGCGGTCCACGCTCTCCATCGCCCGCCCGAAGGGGGAGGAGACCTGCAGCAGATTGCCCATGCGCCGCACGGTGGTGGTGCGGTTGTGCCCGGCCGCGTGGAAGAGCGCCGGATTGAAGAAGACCACGTCCCCCTTGTCCAGCGGCAACTGCACGTGGTGCTCCTCGAAGTAGGCACCGAACTCCGGCCGCCGCCAGGCCAGATAGCCCGGCTCGTACGTGTGGGAGTGCGGCAGGTACAGCGTCGGCCCGCTCTCCACCGGCATGTCGCAGTGCGCGACCGCGCCCTGCAAGGTCAGCGCCGGCGCCATCAGATGGGTGTGGCGGGGGAAGGCGGCGGCGCGTTCGTCGGAGAGGAACCCGAAGTGGTAGTCGCGGTGCACGCGCTGCGCGGCGGCGCCGGGATTGACCACGTTGACCTGGGAGGTGACCTGGTACCCGGGACCGAGCCAGGCGGCGCAGACCAGCGCGACGATGTCGTTGGCGTAGTAGTCGGCGAACACCTCGGGTGCCCGGCGGGCCAGTTTCTCCACCGCGTTCCACACCCGGTCGTTGGCGCCGGGCTTGGCGTAGTGGTCCCCGCGTGCGGTGCCCGTGGCACGTTCCTCCTCGATCAACGCCGTGAAGACCTCGGTGGCCCGGTCGACGACCGACAGATCGGCGAAGGCGCGCTTGAACACGGCCACACCCGGACCCGTCGACAGCACGCGGTTCAACTCCGCCTGGAGCTCGCGGCGGCCCTGCGCCGTGGCGGCGAGGGTCTCCAGCCGCCGGGCGTCGTAGAGGGGGATGTTCCGCTCGATGGTGTCGGCCGTGGGGCACAGACCGGGGTCGGTGGTCTGCTCGACGCATGCGCGGAAGTCCTCGATCCGGCAGTCGGCCGCACTGAGCCAGACCGGCGGCCTCGTATCCAGGAGAGTCATGGTGATCCTCATTCGTGAGTGGGTGTTCCCGCGCCGTCCTGGCGGGCGGCTGGGCTGGCTGACGGGCCCGCACGGACGGTGCGGACGGGATGGTCACGGCGTGCGCGAGACCCGCGTTCCGGACGCCTTGCCGGCCGAGGGCAGGCGGGGCAGGGGCGCGGGACGGGTGAAGCCGCGGTCGCAGTAGGACAGCGGAATCCGGTCGCTGACGTGCGTGCCTTCCACCAGGCCGACGATGATGCTGTGGTCGCCGCCGTCCAGCACGCTGTGCTTGCTGCACACCAGACGCGCGGTCGCCTCCGGTAGGCCCGGCAGACCGTTCTCGCTCGGGATGAACCCGCTCGTCGCCACCTTGCGCCGGTCGTGCGCGGCGAAGTGCAGCGCCACCGAGGCGTGCTCCGCGGCCAGCACGTTGACCAGGAACGTCTCGGTCAGGGTGAAGGCGGCGTGCGCGTGGGCGTCCCTGGCCAGGCAGATGAGGACCAGCGGTGGGTGGAGGGAGAGGGAGCAGAACGAACTGGCGGTGAAGCCCCAGGAACGGCCATCCGGTGTGATGGTCGTGACGACCGTGACGGGAGCGGGCACCCGGCTCATGGCACGGGTGAAGGACTCGGGGGAGACAGCCATCTGAAGATCGCCTTCGTCGAGGAGGCGGGACGCCGGAGTCTCCGGCGAAGCGGTGCGCCCGGTACCGCTCTCGGAGCGAGACTGCTCCAGGGCCGTACACGCCGCATACATACCGCGTACATCGACGGCCTTTGTGGCGGCTTCGGTGAACAGTGAAACAACACGGTTTCGAGCAGAGGATCATGGGCACACAGTGAGTTGCCTTGTGCGCAGCGAGGGGAAATCGGGAAAATGTCCCCTACGGGTGCGGTCGCAAGGCGATCACCAAGCCATGTTCTGCCGCCTGAGCACCACGTCGTTGTCTGCAGCTGCTCATAGGAGAACGCCCGTATGAAATTCGGCGTTTTAGGCCCGCTCGAAGCAGAGTCCGCGAACGCGCACTTACCCGTGCGAGGGAGGCGCAGAGGCGCCCTTCTCGCCGCGTTGCTCGTCAATCCGAACCGAGCCGTGTCGGTCGGCGGACTGACCGGGGCCATCTGGCCCGACGAACCCCCGAGTTCCGCCCTGGCCAACATCCGCACCTACGTCTACGAACTACGCCGTCAGTTGCAGCGGGCCGATGGCAGAGAAGGCAGACTGAGCAGCCACTCCGAGGGCTACCGGCTGACCGTGGACACCGACGAACTCGACCTGCTGCGCTTTCGGTCCCTCGCCGACGCCGGCAACCGCGCGGCCCGGTGCGGTGACCACCGCACCGCCGAGGAGTGCTTCACGGGTGCCCTGCGGATGTGGCGGGGGCGTCCGGTGGAAGGGCTGGAACTGGGGCAGTCGCTCGCGGCGAAGCTGACCGTGCTGGAGGAGGAGCGCTGGTCCGTCGCCTCCGCCCGGATCGACTCCCAACTGGCCCTGGGCCGGCACGCGCAGGCCGTCTCCGAGTTGTGGGACATGACGGCGGAGCGTCCGCTGTGCGAGCGGTCCTGGGCGCAGCTGATGATCGCGCTGTGCGGGGTCGGCCGCACCGCCGAGGCTTTGGCCGCCTACCGGCAGGCCCGCCAGATCCTGGTGGAGGAGATCGCCGTCGAACCGGGCGCCGAGCTCCAGCGGCTGCAGGCCGCCATCCTCCGCGGCGAGGCACCCGGCGCCGCCGTGCCGCCCGCCCCGGCCGGCGCACCGGAGCGGCCGCCGGTGGTACGGGCCTTCGAGGGCGCGTCCTGTGATCTGCCGCCCCGCCCGCCGATCCTCGTCGGACGCGACGACGTGCTGAGCCGACTGGACTCCGTCGCCGAGCTGTTCGGCACCGACCACGGCCGGCCCGACGCCGCCGTCGTCGCCCTCTCCGGTCCGCCGGGAATCGGCAAGACGGCCACGGCCCTCGCCGCCGCCTACCGCCTGCGCCACCGCTTTCCCCAAGCCCAGCTCTTCGCCACTCTCGAGGGAACGGGCGACAGGCCCCGGTCCGCCGGCGACGTGATCACGGAACTGCTCGGTGCCCTGGGGCTGCCCCCGTCGGCCATCCCCCCGGGGCAGTACGAACAAGAGGCGCTCTACCGGTCGATGATCGCCGAGCGGCGGACTCTCCTCGTCCTCGACGACGTCGCCGACACCGCCCAGATCCGCCCCCTGCTGCCCGGGGTCGGCCGCTGCCTGGTGCTGGTCACCAGCCGTCCTTCACTGGTCGACCTCGACGCCGACCTGCACCTGTCCCTGCCGCCCCTGACCCGCGCCGCCTCCGCCCAGCTCCTGGTCACCCTGGTCGGGGAGGCGCGCGCGGCCGCCGAGCCCCAGGAGACCGCCCGGGTCGCGAAGGCGTGTGAGGGGCTGCCCCTGGCCCTGCGTATCGCCGGGGCGCGGCTGGCCGCCCGGCCGACGTCGTCGCTGTCGGCGATGGCTCGCTCGCTGGCCGACGAACAGACCCGGCTGAACGAACTGGTGGTGGGCGATCTGTCCGTGCCGCAGCGGCTCGCGGAGAGTTTCCGCGCGCTGGCCCCGAGGACGCGGGAGGTCTTCCGCCGACTGGGCAGCGCCGACGCGGTGACCGTCACGGCGGGTTCGCTGCAGGACGAGCTGGGGCTGCCGGAGCCGGTGGCCGAGAGCGTCCTGGACGAGCTGACGCAGTACCACTTCCTGATCCCGGTCGCCGAACGGCCGGCGGAACACCGCATTCCCGGCCTCTACCGCGCGTTCGCCAAGGCCTCTCGGGTGCCGGCGGCCACGCCCGCTCCCGACGGCCGCCGACCTTGTCCGTGAGTGACCGAGGAACCCTGACCCATGAACTCTTCCGGTACCGGACCGGCGAACGACACCCTGGTCGCGTCGGTCCCCAGGGGCGTTGTACGGGCACGGCTGTCGGTCTGCCTGGTGTTCGTGATCATGGGAACGACGATGGGGAGCTGGTCGTCCCGCATCCCCGAGGTACGGCACTCGGTGGGACTGGACGACGCCGCCTGGGGGCTGGCCAACACCGCCTCGACCGCCGGAGACGTGGTGTCCCTGGGAGTGGTGGCCGCCCTGATCGGGCGGGTGAGCGTACGCCGCCTGAGTCTGGTCGGCGCGGCCCTGGTGCTGGCCAACGCCCCGCTGATGGCCTCGGCCACCACGCCGGTCGCCCTCATGGCGGGGCTGGCCACCTGGGGGTTCGCCGCGAACCTCCTGTCCACGCCGATGAACGCCCAGGCCGTCGAGGTCGAGCGCCGTTACGGGCGGCCCCTGCTGTCGACCTTCCACGCCTGCTTCTCCTTCGGCGTGCTGGGCGGCGGGGTGCTGGGCACGGCCGCCGCGTCGGCGGACGTGACGCCCGGTGCCCAGCTCGCCGTCAGCAGTGGAGTACTCGGCGCGCTGCTGCTGGTGTGGGGTCGCTGGCTGCCCGACGACGCCGAACTGCCCCGGCGCAAGGGCCCGTTGCGGGACCGGATGCGGCACCGGTTCACACCCCGGCTGCTCCTGCTGGGCTCGATCGCCTTCCTGATGTCGTTCGTCGAGGGCAGCACCAACCAGTGGAGCGCTCTGTACGCCGCCGACTTCCTGCACGCGGGCGGGGCCCTGGCCGCCGCGACGTACACCGGCTTCGCGGTGGCCACCGCCACGGCGCGGATGGTGGGTGACCGGGCCGTCGACCGGCTGGGCCACCGCACGTTCCTCCAGCTGTCGTCGCTGACGGCCGCGCTGGGCGCGGTGATCGTCGTCGCCTGGGCGCAGCCGGTGGCAGCGCTGGCCGGCTTCGTCGTCCTCGGCCTGGGCGTGGTGTGCGTGCTGCCCACCGTGTTCGGGCTGGCGGGCAAGCAGCCCGGGCTGACGGCCGGCGAGGGCGTCTCCGTCGTCGTCATGGGACAGTGGCCGGGCTTTCTGCTGGCCGCCCCGGCGATCGGCGCGCTGGCCGACCTGACGGACCTGCGGATCGCCCTGGCCACCCTGGTGCTGTCGACGCTGTGTGTGGCGCTGCTGTCGAGGTGGGCCGCGGACGGTGAGGACTCCGCGCGGGCGGGGGAGGACGACTGACGTTCCTGCCGGGGCCGCGACCCGGCCCCGGCGTCCGTGCCGTGCCCGGGACGACGGCCGAGGTCCCTGCCGGATGACGCTTCACGGCAGGGACCTGGGCGATGCGGTCAGCTCTGCGGTACGGCCTGCACCGGATCCATGGGCGGCCGCACCGGCTTCCAGGGGCGGCCCGCGGGCCTCTCGGGGACCGCGGGGCCCTGGCGCAGGGCGGCCTGCCACGCCTGGTCCGCGCGCCGCACCTGCGCGCGCAGTTCCGCCGCGCGCGCTCGCAGCCGGTCGTCACTCCACCCGCCCGCCTCCACGACGTCGAGGAAACCCGGCCGGTCGCTCGCGTAGAACTGCAGGCTCGCCTGGTTGCCGGGCTCGGACACGATCCGCCGGACGTTCTCGGGCACGGTCACGCCGTTGCTCAGCCGCTTCGGCGGCCGGTGGACGAAGTGCAGCCGCTCCGGCCCGACAGCCGGATTGCAGCGCAGGGCCGGAAGTTCGGTGCGGCCGAGCAGGACGTCCGGGTGGAAGTGCGTGCAGAACATGGTCACCCGGCCGGAGCAGAGCTGGGAGTACCGCAGCGACATCAGCTCCCACAGCCGCATCGGGAACTCCGGGTCCAGCCCGAGTGCCTCCCACTGCGCGGCGGACAGCCTGTTGAGCACGTCCATCTCGACGCCGCCCGGGGTGGTCCAGAAGGTGGTCATCGGATGCTCGGGGTGGTCACGGTTGTGGCGTTCGACCCAGGCCATGGCCACGTAGTGGCACTCCAACGACTGGTCGACCGGGTCCTGGTAGCCCCAGAAGACCGCGCCGTCGTGCGGTGAACCCACGTCGACGGACCCGGCTTTGCGCCACAGGTGGGCGCCCGGGGAGAGGCCCTCGGCCGCGGCCGCCTCCCGGACCTGCCGCTCCACCTCGGGCGAACCGCCGGGTGCCACGCTGAAACGGTCCTTGCCCAGTTCGCGGGCGCGGGCGAGCAGCGCGTCGTCCGGCACGTACGCAGGGCGGGCGGTCATCGCGACATCACTCCCGTGGTCGGCACGGCGGCTTCCGCGGCTTGTTCGGCCATACGGGTCAGTCGGCGGCGGTCCGTCTTGCCGCTGGCGTTCACCGGGAAGCCGGCGACCTGGGAGAAACGGCGTGGGACCATGTAGCGCGGCAGACGGCTGCCGACCCACTGGATCAGGTCCGGGACCCGGGCCGGCTCCTCGGCCCTCTCGGCGACGTAGAAGGCCTGCAGCCCGGCGGGGCCGGCGGTGGTCGGCAGCACCACCGCCTCGCGCACCAGCGGATGCCGCCTGAGCACCGCCTCGACTTCGCTGGGCTCGACGCGGTGACCCGCTATCTTCACCTGGTCGTCCAGTCGCCCCACGTGCACCAGTTCGCCGCTTTCGCGGCGCACCCGGTCCCCGGTGCGGTAGTAGCACCGCGGATCGGCGGGATCGCCCTCGGCGGCGGCGCCCTGCTCCGGGTGGCGGACGAAGGCGTGCCGGCCGTGCTCGGGATCGGCGTAGCCGTCGAAGCGCTGCGGCCCGCGCACGCACAGCTCGCCCTCGGCCGCCTCCTTGCCGTCTGCGTCCAGCACGACCGCCTCCAGCAGGGGGTGCGGGCCGCCGATCGGGACGGTGCCGTTGGAGGTGTCCGGCCAGGCGCGGGGGTCGGCCGGCAGCCGGTATCCGGTGCAGGTGATGGTCAGTTCGGTCGGCCCGTAGAGGTTGTCGACGCGACTGTTCGGTGCCGCCGCCGACCAGGCGGCCGCCTGGTCCAGGGTGAGCTGTTCGCCGGCGAAGACGCTGTGCCGCAGGCCGGGCATGCCGCCCGCGGGCAGCGCCCGGAACCTGCGGGCCAGCGATATCACGGACGGGACGGAGAACCAGTGGGTGAGGTGCCGTGCGTTGACGAACTCCACGGGCCGCAACACCTCGTCCGGCTCGGGCACCACCAGCGTCGCTCCCGCCGTCCAGGCGACGAACAGGTCGAAGACCGAGGGGTCGAAGGTCAGCTCGAAGGTCTGCGAGAGCCGGGCGCCCGGCCCCACCTCGTGGTGCTCGGCGCGGTCGGCGAGGTAGGCGCGCAGGTTGCGGTGGCGGATGGGCACGCCTTTGGGCTCGCCGGTGGAGCCGGAGGTGAAGAGCGTGTAGGCGATGTCGTCGGGTGTCGCGGGGCAGGGCTCTGTCCAGATCTCGGCCGGCAGGGCGGACGGCCAGTCGCCGCGGTCGGTGGCCACCAGCGGGACCAGCTCCGCCTCGCAGGCGGCGGCCACCTGCCCCGCGTGCGGCGCGCCGGCTTCGTCGCACACCACGGTGCGCACCCGGGCGGTCCGGGCCACGGCCGTGTTCCGGGCCGGGGGGAAGGCGGGATTCAGCGGTACGACGGCCGCGCCCAGCCGGAGCGCCGCCAGATAGCCCGCGTATCCGGCGAGACCCCGCGCGGCGAGCAGGCCGACGGTGGCCGGGCGGTGGCCGCCGCTGCGCACCAGGGCGGCGGCCACCCGGCCGGCCAGAGCGTCCAGTTCCTCGTAGCTCACCGCCCGTGTCGCGGTCTCCACGGCCGTCGCGCCCGGGTGGCGCAGGGCGGTGTCGTGGAACCACGTGTACAAGGTGCCGTTCTCGGTCAGGATCCGGGTCACGAGGGGTCTCCCTTCGGGTTGGCCGGTGGGTGCGCGGTGTCCGGCCCGGTCCGCGTCAGGCCCGGGGGGCCGCGCAGGCGTCCCGCAGCGCGCTCTGCGGTGCGGCGGTCAGGGCGGCCACGATCGCCTGGTACTCCGCCGCCAGGTCCTCGACCGTGGCGGGGTCGTAGAGGTCCCGGTTGTAGATCAGCACCCCGCCTTGACGGGCGTCGTCGACGACCACGATCGGCACGCCGCGCCGCGCCCACACGGCCAGGCGGTCCCCCGCCTCGGCCAGGTCGGCCGTCGGGGGCCCCTCGTCGAGGGCGCCCTCACCGCCCGGCGCCACCTGCCGGACGCGCAGCCCGGCCACCTCCAGATCGGCCTCGGCGGGCGCGGCCGACTGGAACCAGTAGTCGAACACCTCGATGAACGACCAGGGCCGCAGCCGGTCGAAGTCCGGGCACACCGCGCGGGCCAGACGGTTGAAGGACGACACGTGGGCCATGGCCTCGTTCGTCGTCGCGTGCAGCGACCGCACCACGTCCAGGAAGGAGTCGACGGGGCCGACGCGCAGCGCCGGATAGACGTTGTTGGTGAACTGGCCGATGACCCGCCGGGCCCGTGGGGTCGTCCGGCCCAGCGTCGTGGTCCCCGCGACCAGCCGGTCCCGGCCCAGCCGGCGGCACAGCAGGACGTGGTAGGCGGCCAGCAGCACCAGGAACGGCGTGCTGCGCGCCCGCCACGCCACGTCCCGTACCGCGGCGGCGACCTCGTCGCCGAAGGTGAACGGATGGGCCACCTCGGCCGTCAGGTCCCGGCCGCGGGGGGTGGCCAGGGGCGGGAACACCGGCTCGGAGGGCAGGGGCAGCAGCTGCCGTCGCCAGTACGCGTCCCGCGCGGGATCCCCGGCCAGGAGCGCGCGCTGCCACGCGGTGACGTCCCGGAACGTCACGTCGAGGTCCCCCGGCGGGGAGCCGTGGCCGAGCCGTGCCCCGTACGCCTGGATGAGGTCCTCCACGAACACCTGGCAGGACCAGCCGTCGGAGATGACGTGGAAGAACGAGGCCACCAGTAGGTGGTCGCCGGGCCCCACGCGCACCAGGCACACCCGCCACAACGGCCCCGCCAGCAGGTCGAAGGCAGGGAAGCGGGCGCCGTGCACCAGCGCGTCGATCCGCTGCCGCCGCTCGGCGGCGGGCAGCGCGGACAGGTCCAGGTAGGTGAAGGGGACGTCCGTCTCGGCCCGGGTGCGCAGCAGCGGCTCGTCCCCGAGACGGTCGAAGACCATGCGCAGCGCGTGGTGGCGGCGCTCCACGTCGCGCAGCGCCTGCTCGAAGGCCGGCCGGTCCACGGTCCCCTCGATACGGCGGAAGTCCACGACCGGCAGCCGCGCCGCCCCGGGATCGTCGGGGGCCAGGGCCCGCATGAACTCCCACAGCGTCTCCTGGGCCGGGGCCAGGGGCAGGCGGTCGCCGGAGGCGTCCGGCGTGGTACGGCTCATCCCCGCCGTCCTGGGGTCAGCTGTCGTCATCGGGCTCTGCCTTCCTGTCGCCGGCGCGGCGGTGGGCGCTGTCGTCCGGCATCTCGAATCCGGCGAACAGCAGGTCCGGGCGGCGGTGTTCGACCGCGCCGACGACGGCGCCCATGTCGAAGAAGCACTCCAGCAGCGCGCAGGCCACCGAGTCGGCCAGGGCGCGGGCGGACCGTTCGCCGTGCAGCAGGGGTTTGGTCCGGGCGGCCAGCAGGACGCCGGCGACCGCCGGTACGGCCAGCGCCCGGCGCACCCGGGCGGGGCGCGGACCGGTGAGCGAGGCGAGACCGGTCAGGGCGAGGACGCTGACGGGGTTGAGCCGGAAGCGTCGCCGCCGCGGGTGCACGAGACACAGCCACTGCTCGGACCGCCCGTAGTTCATCAACCGCCGGCACACCGCCCGCACGGAGTCGGTGCTGGTGGCGTCGTGCGTGACGACGGCCTCCGGGTCGCAGACGGTGATGCGGCCGCGCCCGGTCAGCCGGAGCCCGAAGTCGATGTCCTCGCCGCCCAGCGGGTGGGGGGAGTCCTCCGGGAAACCGCCGATCGCTTCGAACGCCTCCCGCCTGACCGCCAGGTTGGAGGTGCCCGCGCAGGTCATCCGCTCGTGGTGCAGCGGGTCCTCGTGATGGCCGTTGAGCAGCCAGGACCGCTCCATGATCCGCGAGATCGCGGTCTGCCCCTCCGCGGCCAGCAGCGCCGGTCCGGCGTTCGCGGCCACCTCGGACGGGGCGCCGCGCAGCGCCTGGACGTGACGGCTCAGCAGCTCGGGAGCGGCACGGCAGTCGGAGTCCACGAAGCAGAGCAGGTCGTGCCGGGCGAGACGGGCGCCGAGGTTGCGCTTGGCGCCGACATGGGCCGGACCGCCGACGTAGCGCGCGCCGTGACGGCGGCAGCTCTCCTGGTGTTCCGCGGCCTCGGGCGAGTTGCGGTCGTCCACCACGACGACCTCGGCCGGTTCGGGGCACCGTGCGGCGGACTTCTCCAGGCTCTCTAGGAGCCTGCGGGTCAGCTCCACCCGGCCCTTGACCGGTATCACGACGGTGATACCGGGCCGGATGCCGTCGGAGACTGCGTGGTCAGGCATGTCAGCCCACCTTCGTCTCGACGTCGTGCCGGGCGCCTGCGGTGTGGTCTGCCGGGCCGGTGACGACCTTGGCGACCGCCTCGGCGATGTCGTCCATGTCCGTCGCGGGACCGAGGAAGGCACTGTGATGCAGCACCACGGCGTGCCGGGCCAGGTACTCGGCACCCGGATAGCTGCGGTCCTGGTGGAGGGCGACGAAGCGGTCCGCCAGCGGGGCGATGGTCGGCTTCGTCCACGGTCGCAGGAGCGCACTGCGCGACAGGGGCGTGCGCGGTGTGTAGACATGGGTGCGCAGCTCCGCGCTGAGCGCGCGTGCCGCCCAGGTGTTGTCCCGGCCCTCGGGCAGCGGGTCGAGGATGATCGGCACCTCGTACAGCGACAGCCGGTCCTGCTCCGGCCGGCGGCGCAGCAGACGCACGCCGGGGATGGTGGACAGCAGCTCGGCCAGGCGCGTGTAGTTGGCGGTGCGGATGGCGTTCTGCTGCTCCAGCGCCCCGAGTTGGGCGCACAGCAGCGCTGCGGAGAACTCGCTCATGCAGAAGTTGGAGCCCATCGTGGAGGGGTCCTCCACCAGTTCCAGCGCGCCGGGCCGCCGGTCGGCGCCGTAACGGCGGGAGTCGGCGCGCAGCTCCTGCAGGACGGGCGCCAGGTCGTCGTCGTCCGTCACCACGGCACCGCCCTCCCCGGAGCTGAGGACCTTGGCGTGCTGCATGCTGAAGCACCCCAGGCGTCCCAGGGTGCCCGCCGAGCGTCCCTGCCACCGCGCGCCGTGCGCCTGGGCGGCGTCCTCGATGACGCTCATGCCGCGGGGCACCGCGACCTCCGACAGCGCCGGGACATCGGCCATCGAGCAGGCCCAGTGGACGGCGATCACCGCCTGGGCGCCCACGTCCAGGTCGAGCGTGTCCGGGGTCATGCAGCCGGTCCACGGGTCGACGTCGACCAGGACGGGCACGAGCCCGGCCCGCAGCACGGCCGTGGCGCTCGCCGTCCAGGTCAGTGCCGGCACGAGCACCAGGGCACCGCTGTGCAGTCCGAGGGACTCCAGGGCGATCACCAGGGCGCTGGAGCCGTGGTCGGTGGGGACGCAGTGCCGCGCCCCGGTGTACTGGGCGAACCGTGCCGCGAACCGGCGTTCGGCCAGCTCGCCCCGGTAGGGGCTGCTGATGGCCCACCGGCCGCTGTGCAGCACGGAGAGCAGTTCCGCCTCCGCGCCGTCCGCCGGCTGTGGCCACAGCGGCCAGCCCGCGTCTGGCCGGCGGACCGGCAGCCCGCCGTCGATGGCGAGGCGGAGAGTTCGAAGCTGCGCCGGGGCCATGGGCCCTCCTTCCGTCGGGCGTGCTCACAAGGCGTGCGCGGTCGTAAGAGGCCGGGACCGGCCGTGACCGCGCAGGCCCAACCGGTACGGTCGCTGGCTGCGATACACGCCGTGTACGGGCTCCATACATCTGCGCCCGGCCGGTGACCGGCGCCCGCCGAGCGGGGTTTATCCCCACCCGGCGCAGGCCAGGCGATGAGGCATGGAGACGACGCAACGAGTGCTGGTCACCAACGACGACGGGATCTTCGCCACCGGTCTGCGACGGCTCGCGCATGCGATGGCGGACTGCGGCCACGACGTGGTCGTCGCCGCTCCGGCCACCGAGATGAGCGGCAGCAGCGCCAGTCTGGGCGCGGTGCTGCACGAGGGCCGGGTCGCCGTCGAGCGGCACGAGCTGGAGGACCTCGCCGGCGTCCCCGCCCACGGTGTGGCGGCCTCACCGGCGTGCGTGGTCGTCCTCGCCGCCGCGGGTGCCTTCGGTCCGCCCCCGGACATCGTGCTCTCCGGTGTCAACCTCGGCACCAACGCGGGCCACGCGATCCTGCACTCGGGCACCGTCGGGGCCGCGGTGACCGCCGCGGACAACGGGCTGCGGGCCATCGCGGTGTCGCTGGACGCCCTGTCCGCGGTCGAGGCCACGGCGGGCCGCGGCACCCAGGAGACGGACGCGGCCTGGGAGGAGAGCCGGCACTGGGAGACGGCGACCGGCCTCGTCCGGCGGCTGATGACGGTGCTGCCCGCACTGCCTGAGCGGACTGTTCTCAACCTCAACGTTCCCGACCGTCCGGCCGAGGAGGTACGGGGGCTCAAGCGCGCCTCACTGGCGCCGTTCGGCACGACCCAGATGGTCGCCGCCGACGAGGAGGGAGGGTTCGTGCGGCTGACCGCCGAGGAGAACGGGGCACAGCCGGCGCCGGGGACCGACCTGGCCCTGCTCGGGGCGGGGTATGCCACGGTCACCCCGGTCCGGCCGGTCGGGGAGATGGCGGGAATCGAGCTGCCGCTGTGAGGCGGGAGGGTCTGCGGGAGGCCGACATGGGCACGCTCCGGCCCGGGCGGGTCGTCGTGCACCGCAATGTCCGCCGGGGCCGCATCGGCTGGATCCGCCCCGCGCGGGTGGTCGCGCACGACGCACGCGGCCTGCTGCTGTGGATCGCTCCGGGCACGACGGTCGCCTACGAGGTGGCCGCCGACGGGCGCGGGATGCGCTCCATGCCGTTCGAGGAATGGTCCGTCTGCTCCCACCGCCTGGCAGAGGGCACCTGGACCGGGGGAGGAACGCTGATGCTCCTGCCGGAGGGCGCCGCTCACTCGGTGTGGTGGCAGTTCGCCGAGGACGGCCGCTTCTCCGAGTGGTACGTCAACCTGGAGGAGCCGGCGGTGCGTTGGGAGCAGGACGGTCTGGCCGGCCTGGACATCGTGGACCAGGACCTCGACCTGGTCGTGCGCCCGGACCGCACCTGGGAGTGGAAGGACGAGGAGGAGCTGGCCGAGCGGCTGGCCCACCCCGGGCACTACTGGGTGGCGGACGAGGCGGCGGTGCGTGCCGAGGGGGAGCGCGTGCTGTCGCTGGTGCGACAGGGGCGCTTTCCGTTCGACGGGACGTGGTGCGACTTCCGGCCCGACCCCTCCTGGCCGGTACCCACCGGGCTGCCGCCGGGCTGCCGGCGACCGCCCGTATGACGGTGGCGGGCCCGGCGGACGTGACGCGTCCGCCGGGCCCGCACGGGCACCGTATCCTCAGGCCGGGGCCAGCGCCTGGTCACTGAGCTGCTCCTCCACCACCCGCACCGCGGCCTCCGTGAAGGCGTCGAGCGCCGGGTTCGCGGCGACGCCGCGCCGCCGTGCCAGCTGGGTGAAGGTCTCGAACGGCGGGGACCAGTCGACCCGGCACAACTCGCCGGCGGCGAGTTCCTCCGCGACGGCGATCCGCGGCATCAGTGCCACGCCGACGCCGTTGGCGACGCCCCGCTTGGCGGCGTCGACCGAGTTGAGGGTGAAGACGCGGGGCTGCCCGGCGCCGACGGTGTCCAGGACGTGCTGGAAGCGCAGGTGGTAGCCGGCGCTGCTGTCGGAGCGGACGAGGGTGGCACCGAGCAGGTCCGCGTGGCCGACGCCCTTGCGGCCGGCCAGCGGGTGACCGGGCCCGGCGACCAGGACCAGCGGTTCGGGGCACAGGACCCTCGTCTCCAGGTCCGTATGGCCCTCCTGGACGCAGTCCACGAAGAAGGCGCAGTCGAGCCGCCCGCCGCGGACATGGGAGAGCGCGTCCCCTTCCGCCGGTGACCGCATGGAGATCTCCACCGACGGATAGCGCAGGTACACGTACTCGATCAGGGGCAGCAGCCGATGGTTGGTCAGGCTCTCGATCGTGCCGACGTCCACGCGTCCGCGCAGTCGGCCGGCCGAGCTGAGGGCCAGGTGGGCATGGGCGTTGAGGGAGACGATCTGACGGGCGTAGGGGACCAGTTCGCCGCCGGCCGGAGTCGGAGCGGCACCTTGCGGGAGCCGCTCCAGCAGGGTGACCCCCAGGGCCTGCTCGAGTGCCTTGATGCGATTGGTGACGGTTGGCTGGGACAGGCGCAGTCTCGCCGCCGCCCGGGTGAAGCTGCCGGCTTCGACGACGGTGATGAACGCCTCCAGCTGCGGAGTCTCCATGAGTTCGCCCTTCCGCCGCCACGGTGGCAACGCGCGGCACCGAACACGGGGCGCCCGAGCGGCGCCCTCTCCCGGTCCTCAGCCTCGCCCGGGCGGATACATCCGCCGTACGCCGGCCATACACGGACCCGGAGGAGGCGTCCTCTAGGTCAGGGCCCGCCTCCTGGGCAGGGAGCGCAGGTGCTCGCTGAACTCACGGACCGTCAGGGGCTGTGTCTCCAGCGCGTCGGGGCCCAGCTCCGCGCCGAGGGCCTCCTCGACGCCGAGCAGCAGCGAGACGGCCTTGAGGGAGTCCAGGCCGTACTCCACCAAGTCCGCGTCCGCGTCGATGTCCTCGGCCCGGAGCCCGTTGCCGAGCACCTCGGCCAGTACGGTCCTCACCGCGCGCTCGACGTCGTCCACCGCCGGCCGCCTCCTTCCAGCCGGTGGGCCCCCGCCATGACCGTGTCCAGGGCCGACACCACCGCTTCCTGGTCGACGGCCACCAGCGGATACCCGTGCGGGCCGGTCAGGGCGGAGCCGAGGGACTCCAGCAGCACCATCGCCGCCTCGTCCGGGCCGCAGGGCACGTAGCCGCGCTTGTTGTCGGTGCCGAGCTTCGCGCGCAGTTCCGCGCGGTCCACGAAGGCGAGCCGCTCCCCGGCGTCCGGCAGCCCGAGCCAGTCGACGACGCGGTAGTGGCGTTCGAGGTCCTCGGGGCCGAGGATGCCCAGGTTCCGGCTCACCTCGGCCGCGACCAGCATGCCCCAGGCCACGGCCTCACCGTGCTTCATCGCGCCGTTCGACATGAACTCCAGCGCGTGTCCCGTGGTGTGGCCGTACTCGAAGACCAGGGCCTCCTTGCGTTCGCGCGGGTCCCTGCCGAGGAAGGGGATCTTCGAGTCCAGCCCGATGCCGAACAGCTGGTGCAGTGCGGCGGTCCGGTCCTGGGGCAGGATCTGTAACGCGTCGTGCAGGGTCTCTTCCATGTGGGGCATGATCGCGAGGACGTTCTTGGCCATCTCGGCGAGCCCGGTGAGCAGTTCCGAGTGCGGGACCGTCGCCAGCCAGCGCAGGTCGCAGGCGATCAGCGACGGGGTGTAGTAGGTGCCGCAGAGGTTCTTGCCGCCGCGCAGGTTGACCGCCTGCTTGACGGAGACCACCGAGTCGAAGGCGGCCACCGGTGTGGTGGGCAGGTGCACCAGGCGGGTGCCGCGGAACAGCAGCGCCGCGGTGAGACCGGCGACGTTGCCCACCAGCCCACCGCCCATGCCCACCACGAGGGAACTGCGGTTCACCCCGCGTGCGACGGCGCGCTCGGCGATGTCCTGGACGAGGGGCATCGTCTTGTTCGACTCCGCCGCCTCGATCTCGTACGTCTCCGTCCTGAGGTGGCTCGACAACCGCCTGATGACGGGGAGGGCGTGGGGGGTGACCCTGCGGTCCACCACGAAGAGCACGGACTCCGCCGGGCCCGCCGTGCGGGCCAGCGCGTCGGCCAGTTCCTGGGCGCAGTCGGTGCCGTAGAGATAGGGAATGTCGTGACCGTCCAGTGGTACGCGTCGTTCGAGCAAGATGTACACCTCTCCGGGTTCGGCCGGCCCGCGGTCGGTGCGGGGCAGTCGGCCTGTTGGGTCGGTGGCGGGCAACTCGCCGACCACCTCGGTCGTCGACGGGGCGGGTGGCGCGGCGGCACGGGCCGCGCGGACTCAACCGGACACCGTCTGCCTGCTGTCACCGCGGTGCGGCCACCGCCGCTCCCGCGGCAAGCGGTGCTCGCCGGGGGAGCGGCCGTGGAGATAGAGCCGCCCGTCCTCCCCGAGCCAGGCGAGGTCGCCGGTGCGCAGCACGGTCTGACCGGAGCGGCGGTTCACCGGGTCCGGGACCAGGGCCTCGCTGGTCGCCTCGGGATCGCCCCAGTAGGCCGTGAAGAGCATCGGGCTGCGCACGTACAGTTCTCCGACGACACCGCAGTCCTCGATGGGCTGCTCGTCCTCGTCCACGACCATCATCTCGACGCCGGGCCGCACGGTCCCCACCGGCAGCCTCCGCGGATCGTCGGGCAGCGGCCGGGGGATGTCGGTCAAGGCGCAGACGGGTGACTCGGCGTGGCCGTAACAGTGGACGACGCGGGCCCGGGTGATCATGGTCCGCAGTCGGTGCAGCTCCGGCAGGGGGAGCTCCCGGTCGCGCAGCAGCACGGTACGCAGCCGGTCGAGGCGGGCCGGCCGGCGCACCTGGCACAGGACCCGCTGCCAGACAGACGCCGGTCCGCTCGCGACGGTGGCACCTGCGGTCTCCACAAAGCGCAGGAGGCTGCCCGGCCAGTGCAGGAGGGCGGGCGGTACCGGCACGATCGCCGCGCCGCCGCCCAGCGCCAGGCAGAGGTCCGCAAGGCAGTCGGCGGACCCGAACCGCGCGGTGGTGACGACCCGGTCGCCGCCGCCCACGAGGTCGCACGCCGTCAGGCTGTCCTGCAGCGCGCCCAGACTGCGGTGGCTCATCACCACTCCCGCGGCGCGGCCCAGAGCGCCGGAGGTGAAGACGAGACAGGCCGGGTCGCATTCCAGACTGCTGCGCCGGCCGGTCCATCCCGGCGGACGGCGGGGAGGCCGCTCGACGACGACACCGGCGGGACCGAACCGTCCCGTGCCGGCCGGAGGCGCGATGGGCCGCAGCGCCACGCCACCGGCCCGCAGGTACAGGTCGGGCTGGACGGCGTCGACCATGTCCGCGAGCCGGTGCGGGGCGGTGCCCACCGTCACCGGCACGCACAGCAGCCCCAGCTTGGAGCAGGCCAGGAACAGCGCGACGGCCGGTGCCGAGGTGTCCGACTCCACCATCACCCGGTCACCGACGCCGAGCCCGGCCCTCGTGAGCGCCTGTGCGGTGTCGTCGACGAACCGCCGCAACCGCCCGTAGGTGACCAGGCGTACGACCCCCTCCCCGGCGTACTCGACGACGGCCGGGGCGTCGGGCGAGGTCCGCCCGGCCTCTGCCAGGCAGTCGTACATCCGCGCCGCCTTCCCAGGCATCCGGACCGTGCCCGACGGCCCCCCGCTCATCGGGAGCTCCGCGCGGCCAGGGACGCCGTGGTGGCCATCGGCTGCCGTGGCCGTTCCAGGTCCGACATGGCCCGGATGACGTCGTCGAAGGCCCGGACCACCAACTCCGGCCTGGGGCGGCCTCGTTGCGCCGACATGGCGGCGAAGCGCAGGGTCTGCGGGAGCTTCGACCAGCGCTCGGCGGCCGCACCGGCGGCGGGCTCCGGCAGCAGGCCCCGGCCGGCCAGCACGGTGATGCGGTGGCAGTGGTGCCGGGCCGCGGCCCACAGATCGTCGGCGTGGTCCACCAGGGTCGGCACGTCCGCCGCCACCCGGCCGGCCAGGAAGTCCAGGACCGCCCGCGGCTCGTCCAGCCAGGAACCGGGCAGCGGCCGCGGCACCGTGTGCGGTTGCCGCACGAGCCAGCGGTACTCCCCGGGGGGCGGTACCGGCACCGGTTCGCCCAGCGCGAGCGCGTCCCGCACGGCTGCGGGACCGCGGTCGCCGACCGGTGTGAGCAGGGCCCGCAGTTCGTTGTCGGTCAACTCCCCCGAGTGGGGGCGGTGTTCGCCCCGGGGAAGCAGGGCCGCGAAATGGTCCGTCACGTGCCAACGGCCGTGCGCCCGCGCCCGCAGCAGAATCCAGTGCGGCACGCCGACCGTGCCGGACTGTGAGGACCAGGGCATGTGGCGGGTGTTTCCGCTCGCCAGCACGGCGCCGTTGGCGGACGCCTCCCGTCGTAGTCCAGCGCGGGCCCTCTCCCAGTCGGCGGCGCCCCGGTAACCGAGTTCCCAGCCGGCCCCGGTGCGGTCGATCCGGTGGTGCTGGCTGAACGCGAGGCCGCCGCCGGGCAGGTCGGTGCGCACGGCCAGCCGGACGGCATGCGCGAGGCGGTACGCGGCGCCGGGTTCGTCCCTGTCGAGGTAGGCGACGAGGTTGGTGGTGTAGCAGCTGAGTTCGGAAATTCGGCCGCCTTCGGGCAGGGGCATTCCGGACTCCTTCCGGTTGCGGTCGTGGCGTCGGGAGCGGCACGGATCTCGGTGCCTTTCCATCGTATTTCCGCCGTGAATACCAGAGTCAAGGGAAGGCGCGCCGCACCCTATAGCGAGGCTTTATGGGGGAATAGAGCGGGCCGTGCGCTTTCGAATTCCAGAATGTTAGCTTCGGTTCCGCAAGCTCGGATTGCCGAAAAGCCCGAAGCGCATGCATCGACCGGAGGGCAGGTGGCCCCATGCCTCAGGACACGAAGACCGGCTCGCCGGCCGATGTCGTCGGCGCCCTCGACACCTCGGCCATGGACTGCGTGCAGGCGAACCTGGCCCTCGTGGCCGATCACCTGATCGGCTCGGGCAGCCACGCCGCACTCGGCGCTCCCTTGCGGTTCGCCCCGCGCGAGGGCCCCGGGGACCTGCCGACCGTCGAGCCGACCGTCACGGAGCACGTCCACGTCCTGCGCGAGCTCGTGGGCGTGGACATCGCCGAGCCGGCGGACGGCCTTCGCGCCGGGACGGCCCTGGAAGCGCTGCACCGCGGCGCACGACTGCTGTTCGTGGTCGCCGACGCTCACGACCTGCCCTGGTGCCCCTACTTCGGTCGCCGGCACATGTCCCACACGTTCGTGCTGACTCCCCACGAACGGCGCGAGGACCGGCTGCGGGTGTGGGACGCCTACGACAACGACACGCCCTTCGGCCGTGCACGCCCCGGAGGATGGACGATGACCCCGCACGAGGTCGCCCGGATTCTCGACGGTACCGGGCCCGTGCGGGTCGGCACGGCGGCGGTCGTCCCCGGCCACGTCGCCCCCGACCCGGCGGATGTCCTGCGGCGCAACGCGGACGCGTGGACCCGGACCGGGGCGAGCGCCGTCGAGGCGTACGTGTCCGCCTACCGTGACCACCCCGACCGCCTCCGGGCCGCGGAGGCCCTGCTGCTGGAGACCTGGCTGCTGGCCCGGTCCCGGCGGTTGCACCACACCTGGCTGACCACCCTCGCGGCCGGGAGGGCAGGGGCGGCCGGCACCAGGGCTCAGGCCGAACAGGCCGACGCCTGGCGGGAGTTCGCCGGCCACTGCTACCTCGCGGCACGCCGGGTGCGCCGGGGCCGCCCCGAACCGGCGCGACTGCACGAGCGGTTCGCGCACCTGCTGACCCGCGACGCGGAACTCGCCCGCCGGCTGGCGGCCTGAGGCGGCCACCGGACCCGACGCCGCTCACCTCGCACCGCAGCCGATCACGAAGGACCCCCATGACCTCGGAGAACGTGTTCATCACAGTGACCCGGCTCGCGGCCGGCGTGCTGGGAGAGACGCCGGAACGGATCGCCGCACAGCCGCAGCTGGACCGCTACCCGGCCTTCAGTTCCTTCGTGATGGCCGACCTCGTCGAGCAGTTGGAGGAGCGGTACGGGATCGTCTGCGACCCCGAAGAGCTGACCCCGGCCAACCTGCGCAACGCCCACCGGCTCAGCGCCCTCGTCGAGGGCGCCCTCGTCACCAGCGGAAGGCGGTGACCCGACGACGTGGCACCACACCTGCTGCACGACCTCCTCGACGACCGCATCCGGCGCCCCACCGCGCCCGCGGTCACCCGCGGCGACCGGACCCTGCGCTACGGCGAGCTGCGTGACGCCAGTCTCCGGCTGGCGGGGGTCCTCCACTCCTGCGGACTGCGGCGCGGGGACCGTCTGTTCGTGACCGACTGCGCCCACCCGTACCTGCCGGCCCTGCTGTTCGCCGCCTCCCGCCTGGGTGCGGTGTTCACGGTCGTCCACGAGGAGGTCACCGGACCGGTCCTGCGCCACATCCTCGCCGACTGCGCACCGCGCCTGGTCGTCACCGGCATCGAGGAGACCGGGCGGGCCGCCCGCGACGCGCGCATCCGGCACCTCACCCTCGACGAGCTGTACGACCTCCCCGCCGGGCCGGTCCCGACGACGTCGCAACTGCCGCTGTCCGTCGACCCGGTGTGCCTCGTCTACACCTCCGGCACCACGGCGCTGCCCAAGGCCGTGGTCTGCACGCACGCCCAGGTGGTCTTCGCCGCCACCGCCATCGGCCGACGGCTTCGCTACACCGCCGATGACGTCGTGCACTGCTTCCTCCCCCTCTCCTTCGACTACGGCCTCTACCAGGTGTTCCTGTGCGCGGCGGCGGGCGCCCACCTGCATCTGGGAACCCGCGCCGAGGCCGGTCCCGGTCTGCTCGGCGCCCTCGTACGCACCGGCACCACCGTGCTGCCGGCCGTCCCGCCGGTCGCCGCGGCGCTGCTCACCCTGTTGCGCCGCAGGCCCGGACCCAGGCCGCCGCTGCGTCTGCTGACCAACACCGGCGCTGCCATGCCGGACGCGACGCTGGCCGGGCTGCGCGCGGAACTGCCGGACGTGCGCGTGCAGTTGATGTACGGACTCACCGAGTGCAAACGCGTGTCGATCATGGAACCGGACGAGGACCTGAGCAGGCCCGGGACGGTCGGCCGCCCGCTCGACGGGACCGAGGTGTTCACCGTCGACGCCGACGGCAACCGTCAGCCGCCGGGTGCGGTCGGCGAGATCACGGTGCGCGGCCCGCACGTCATGGCCGGCTACTGGCGGCGCCCCGAGCTGACCTCGGAACGCTTCGTCCGACGGGAGGGCCTCTTCCCCGAACTGCGCACCGGCGACTACGGATCGGTCGACGAGGACGGATACCTGCGCTTCGCCGGACGGCGTGACGACATCTACAAGCAGGACGGCTTCCGGGTCAGCGCGATCGAGGTCGAAGCGGCGGCCCGGCGGGTGCCGGGCGTGACGGCCGCCGCGGTGCTGGTGCCCGACGCCGACCACCCGCAGGCCGTGCTCGTCGTCTCCGGCGACGCCGCCCCCGACACGGTCCTGCCGCAGCTCAGGCAGTGGATCGAGAACTACAAGGTGCCGCCGCGGTGCGTGTCGGTCGCCCGGCTCCCGGCCAGCGCGAACGGCAAGACCGACAAGAAGACGCTGACCCGCTGGATCACGGAGGGAAGCCGTGTCTGACACCGCCGCCTACCACGGGCCGACCCCCGCCTACGTCTACGACCTGGCCACCGTGCGGGCCGCACACGACCGGCTGCGCTCCTGCCTGCCGGCGCCCAGCGAGCTGTACTACTCCGTCAAGGCCAATCCGCACCCGGACGTGGTCACCACCCTGCTCCGGCAGGGCTGCCACGCCGAGGTCAGCTCCGCCGGAGAGCTGCGCACGGCCCTGGCCGCCGGTGTGCGCCCGCAGGACGTCCTGTACACCGGCCCCGGCAAGAGCGACGCGGAGGTGGACGCCGCACTCGCGGCAGGCGTACGGCTGTTCTCGCTGGATTCCGCGCACGCCGTCCGGCAACTGGCCGCAGCGGCGGCCCGGCGCGGCACCACGGCCGGGTACCTGCTGCGCGTCAACCCGGACCGGGCCGCCACGGCCACCGGTCTGACCATGACGGGCCTGCCCTCCCCGTTCGGTGCCGACCTGGACTCCATCCGGCGGGAGCTGTCGGAGTTCACGCGCCATCCGCGGGCCGTGTGCCGGGGACTTCACCTGTACCTGGCGACGAACCTCGCCGACGAACAGGCGCTGACCGAGCAGTTCCTCATCGCGGTGGAGACCGCGGTCCGGGTCCAGGACATCCTGGGCGTACGGCTGGAGACGCTCGATCTGGGAGGCGGCTTCGCCGCTCCCTACGCCCGCGCGGGGGAGCTGCCCGACTACCCGTTGCTCGCCGGACGACTCGCCGCCGCGCTGGACGGGGCCTTCCCCGGGTGGCGGGAGGGCCGGCCCGCCGTCGCGTTCGAGGCCGGCCGCTATCTCACCGCCACGTGCGGCCGCCTCTACGGCCGGGTGCTCGACGTCAAGCACTCCCACGGCCGCCGCGTCATGGTCCTGGACACCGGCATCCACCACCTCGGCGGCATGGCCGGCCTCAAACGGGTGCCGCCCATCCGCCCGGAGATCGTGACCGCCGCGAACACCGCGCCGGCCGCCGCGGAGGGCGAGGCCACCATGGTCTGCGGTCCGCTGTGCACACCCCTGGACACCTGGGCCAACGGGGCCCACATGGCGGCCGCCAAGCCCGGCGACCTCGTCCATGTCCCCAACGTGGGGGCGTACGGGCTGTCCGCCAGTCTCGCCCTGTTCCTCGGCCACCCCCTGCCCCTGGAAGTCGTCACCGACGGTCGTCGACACCTGGGCACCACCCGTCTCACCCTGCACCGCACCGCCATCACAGGGCCGGAGACGACCACCCCGGAGAAGGGAACCGACGATGGAGACCACGTTCACCGCACTGCTCCGTCCGCACCTGCGCTTCCTGCCCGGTGACGAACCGGTGACCGAGGAGACGCCGCTGCCGACGATGGGCCTGACCTCGATGCAGGCCATCGAGTTGATGTTCGACATCGAGGACGCGTACGGCGTCACCCTGGACGACGAGTACCTCAACGACGCCACCTTCGCGACCGCGGGAAGCCTGTGGCAGGCGGTCGAAGCCACCCGCGGCCGGTCGGAGGCGGCATGACCTCGGCCACCGTCCCCGCCCACACGACGGCCGCCCCGGCAGCGGAAGCCGACTTGGAGGCCCTCGCCGAGACCGTCCGACGGCACGCGGCCGACTGCGACGAACACGCGAGGTTCCCCCACGAGGCCCTGGCTCTGATGCGCAGCTCCGGCCTGCTCGGTCTCCTCGTGCCTGCCAGCCACGGCGGAATGGGCGGGAGCCTGTCCGACATGCTCCGCATCAGTGCCCTGCTGGCCCGGGACTGCCTGTCCACCGCCATGATCTTCGCCATGCACTGCCAGCAGGTCGCCGCCGTACGCGACCACGCCGCCCCGGAGCTGCGCGACCGCCTCCTGCGCCGGATCGCCGCGGGGGAGGTGTACCTGGCCTCGGTGACGACCGGTGCCGCGACCGGCGGTCACCTCCTCACCGCGGACCCCGCGCTGCGGACGGCCGGCGACCACCTGGTCCTGGACCGGGTCGCGCCGGTGGTGACCGGCGGCCGGTATGCCGACGCCTTCCTCGTCACCACCCAGGCACCCGACGCGGTGTCACCGCACGAGGTCTCCCTCGTGTACGCCGAACGCGGCCGACTGGAGGCGGAGGTCACCGGCGAGTGGAACTCCCTCGGCATGCGCGCCACGGACAGCGTGCCGATGCGGCTGCGCGGCCCGGTGCCGGTGGACCAGGTCATCGGCGGGCACGGGAACTTCCGCCACGTCACCGTCACCACCTTCGCGCCCCTCGCCCACCTCGGCTGGGCCGCGTGCTGGCTGGGCACCGCGACGGGCGCCCTGTCGCGCACGGTCGGCTGGTTGCGCGGCCCGGGGGAGCGCAAGCGCCGGGACCTGAGCGGTGAACTGCTCCTCACCCGGCTGTCGAAGGCTCGGCAGCGGCTGGAGACCGTGCACGCCCTCCTGCGGCACGCGACGCAGGTGTACGCCGACGGGGTGCGCGAGGTGAGCACACCCTCCGTGCAGTCGCTGCTGAACACGGTGAAGATCACAGCGTCCGAGCAGTGCCTGGCCGCCGTCGACGACCTGGTCGAACTCGCGGGACTGGCCCAGGGCTACCTGCGGGGCACACCGCTCGCCTTGGAGCGGGCCCTGCGCGACCTGCGCTCGGCTTCCCTGAACTACAGCAACGACCGGCTGCACACGGCCAACGGAGCGCTGACTCTCCAGGACCGGGCGGTGCGCTTTGCCTAGCGCGCACCGCATCCGCCCGCACAGCCCGCCGGCCGACGAGGCGCCCGTGCCCGGCAGGGCCGCGCAGGTGTGGCGGGACCTGGGGCGCGATGGGACGATCGCGAGTCTCTTCCACGGACCGGGTGTCGACGAGCGTTACGGCCTGGCCCCCTTCCGGCTCGCCGCGCTCCTCACCGACCTGGACGCACAGCACGACCTGGGCACCACGCTGAGTGTCTGCGTCCAGCTCGCCGCGGCGCTGCCTCTGCTGCGCGACCTCCCGGGGGAGCCGGCCCGCAGCGTACGGCGCAGAGCCGAGCGGGGCGAGACCACCGTCGCCCTGGCGGCCACGGACGACGGCGCGCCGGGGTCCGACCTGACCGCGATGACCACACGCATGGAGCACGACCCCGGCACCGGGCAGTGGACGCTCGACGGCGGCAAGCGGTGGATCACCAACGCCACGACCGCCGAGTACGCGCTCGTCCTCGCCCGCCATCGCCCAGGCCCGCACTTCACCAACTTCTCCCTGGTCCTGCTGCCCCTGGACACGCCGGGCGTACGGGTCGAGGCCGAACCCACCGACTGCTTCACCGGCTCCGGCGTGGGCTCGCTGCGCTTCGACGCCGTCCGCCTGAACCCGGAGCGCCTGGTGGGGCCGCCCGGCAGGGGACTTGCCGCCTTCACCCGCCGCATCGGCACCGACCGGCTCGCCAGCGGGCTGTGGGCGAACGCCCTGTCCCGAAGGGTGCTGGCCCAGACACGCGCCCGGCTGGACGAGCGGACCTATCTGGGGCACACGCAGTCCCAGGACCCCGGCGTGCGCCAGGAGTTCGCCGCCGCGGTGATCCGGCAGCAGCAACTGCAGGCCCTGTGCGCCCGTGCCTGCGCACCCGGCACCCCGGGCACTCCTGCGGTGGCCGCGCTGACGGCACTGCTGAAGGCGGTCGGTGCGGCCACCGTCGACCACGTCATCCGTATCTGCGCCCGCCTCCAGGGAGCCGACGCCTTCCACACGGGGGGCCTGTACCGCCTGGCGGCCGAGGCGGCGATGTTCGGCGTCGCCGGAGGCACCACCCGGGTGCTGCGGGACGTCGTGGCCGACCACGCCGACACCCTGCTGGACGACGTCCCATGGTGACCCTCGCCGAGCCGGCGCCCGGCCGACGGCTTGCCTGGGCGGAGATCGGCGAACTGTGCGCGCCCGCTGACAGGGGTCGGCCCGGACCTGCCCCGCACCCGGCCCCTGAGCACGGGCGTGAGCATCACGCGGGCCGTCTGCTCCTGCGGCGCCTGTTGCACGAAGCCGGGCTCCCGCCCGACGCCGCCGTCGCCACCCGCCCCGAGGGCCGCCCTTACTTGCCGGGCCACCCCGGGCTCTGGCTCAGCGTCAGCCACAGCGGCACCATGGTCGCCGCCGCGCTCGCCGACCACCCCGTCGGCGTGGACCTCCAGGAGCCGCTGCCGCCCAGCTCCGCGCTGATCCGACGGTGCTGCGCCCCCGGCGACGCCGCGCGCCTGCGCGCCCTGCCCGAGCGGCAGCGGGCGGTGCAGTTCGCCTACATCTGGACCGCCCAGGAAGCCTGCGTCAAGGCCACCGGCCGCGGCTTCGCGGACGCGCCCTGGAACATCCCCGTACCGCTGGGCGCCCGGACCGGCCGCTGGCGGGACTGGGCCTGGCACCATCTCACGCACCCCGCCTGCCCCTACCCCCTGTGCCTGGCCGGACCCGCCCCGGAAGCCCGGTCGGACTCGTCCGACGAGCGGACGTACAGGCAGAAGGGGTGACCCACCGGGTCCAGCATGACCCGAACGTCGTCCTGCGGCTGGACCTCGGCCAGCCGCGCGCCCATGTCCCGGGCATGCGCGACAGCGCTGTCCAGGTCCTCCACCCCGATGTCGAGATGCAGCATCATCTGCTGCGCGCCGGGCTCGGCCGGCCAGGTCGGACGCACGAACTGCGGCTCGGTCTGGAAGGACAGGCCCGTGCCGCCCTCCGGCGGCGCGATCATCACCCAGTCCGGTTCCGACTCGCGCACCTCCCAGCCGAACAGACGACGGTAGAACGCCGCCAACTCGTGCGGGTCGGGGCAGTCGAGGACGGCCGCGGACAGGCTGTAGCGGGGGCGTGTGTCCATCCCACCAGGCTAGTGCTCCAATGCGGTTCGTGATCTATCCAGCAGGTTCGCCGGCGGACCGCCGTTTGTGGTGACTGCGTCGGGCTGTCGCCCGGCGGGGTCTGCGCCAGGTGCACCAGTGCAGCAGCCTGGTCGCTGACAGGGCCGGCGGGGTGAGGACGGCTGCGAGCAGATGATGGATCTCCGGGACGGTCAATTTGATCGGGTCGTGGCGGGCGGGGTGGCGCGGTTCGACGGACGTGGCTCTTCCGCTCCGCCTCCGACAGCAGCCCGGACAGATAGGCACGGGCACTCGCCCTCGGCTCGACTCGGCCGAACCGTCCCGCGATCCGGGCCATGACCTGGTCGAACACCTCCCGCCGGCGGGCAGGGCCTACGCCATGGCCCGCGGCCACCGCGCGATCTTCGTTTGTTCACACACCAACCGATGATCACGCGGTGGCCGCACCCGTTCCCAGCCGGGTCCACGACAAGATCGCGAAGTCACACTGGAGAGCCAACGGTGCAGCAGACCGTATCGACATGGCGGTTGACCTGCGTGGACGTGGTTTTCGGCACACACGGCCGGGAACCGTTCGAAACGCAGCCACCCGCCGTTGTACATGGTCCCGTGCAGGTCATGTGCTCCCAGACGGATCGTTGGGCGCACTCACCGCGTTCGTGACTCGGACACCGACTGTGTCATCACGAGGCGATGGTGCTCTGGGCGACGCTCCTTGTCACCAGTCGCCGACTGACACAGACGCTGCCGAGCGGAAACGGAAACCCGAGGCCAGCTCAGGTTGTGATGATGAGCTTGCCGCCCTTGGAACCGGTGCGGCGCTCGAACTCTGCAAGGGCCGGGATGGCACTGCCGAGCGGCACCACGCTGGCAATCGGAATCCGAAGGACTCCCTCTTCGGCGGCCCGCACCATCTGCTCGACATCGGCCCGGTCCGGGTTGGCGACCAGCACCTCGTAGGGCCCTGGCAGGGCGGCTCGCACGAACTTCGCCGGCGCGGGCCGGATGTCGACGATGTGGCCGCCGGGCTTGACCATCGTTTTTGCCGATTTGAGCGGCAACTGGCCAGAGGTGTCGAGGATGACGTCGAACCGCCGGGCGTAACGGCTCGAATCGAAGTCGAACTCGACGATCGGAGAGAGCCCGAGGTCGTGAGCCTCCTGCACGGCGGTGTCACGGCAGCTGCCGCCGACCGAGGCACCCATCATCATGGCGAGTTGGACGGCCGACCGGCCGACCGCGCCGAGCGCGCCGGCGACGAAGACAGACTGCCCAGCCTTCAGCTTGCCTTTCTTGGCCAGCGCCAGGTACGCGGTGATGGCGGGCGTCGGGAGTGCGGCGGCCTCATCCCATGACAGGTTCCTCGGTTTCCGCACGACCGACTTCTCCTCGACGAGAACCATCTCGGCGAACGCTCCGGCCGCCTTGATGCCCGCCGCCCCGATGACCTCGTCACCGGGGCGAACCTGGGTGACATCGTCGCCGACCAGCTCGACGATGCCGGCGAAGTCGTGCCCGAGTGCCCGAGGGAACTTGCGGCCAGTGACCATTTTCAGTCTGCCCTGGCGGATGCCGATGTCCATCGGGTTGAGGGCCGCCGCTTTGACACGGACCAGGACCTCGCCCCTGCCGGGCCGAGCCGGCGTGAACTCCTCCAGTCGCAGGACTTCGGGGCCGCCGTACTCGTGGTACTGGATGCGCTTCATGTCGCCGTCCTCCACTGTTGATGTCTCCCAGTGACATCAACTTAGCGGGAAGGGTGCGCCATGAACATCCCCAACGGGGTGATTAATGTCTCTGAGAGACATGGTTAGTGCGTGACGTTGAGTGCACGTAGCGCGGCCGTTGTCTCGGCGATGATCAGCGGCAGGGACCGCGACTCGCCGTCGGCCAGCCACTGCGTGAACGCCGTCCTGAAGATGAGGACGCCGGACTCGGCCGCGAGGGTGGCCGCGAGGTCGGCAACGCCCCGTGCCCGCATCGCGTCGCCGACGCTGCGGGCGAGGACGGCGAACTTCTGGCGCTCCCGCTCCAGCAACGCCGGCTCCGCATCGATGATCGCCTGGCGCGCCCGCGCCTGCTCTCTGGGCACATGCGCCAAGGTGTCGGCCGCGCGGGCCAGCGCCAGCCCGACGAGCCCCATCGGTGACTCGCCGGGGGGCGCCTCGGTCACCCCGGCGACCAGATCGGCTTCGATCTGGTCCTGACCGGCGAAGAAAACGTCCCTTTTGTCGGGGAAATGCCGGAAGAAAGTCCGGCGATTCAGTCCGACAGCTTCCGCGATCTCCGCTGCCGTCGTCCGCTCGAATCCCTGCCGAGTGACCAGTTCCAGCGCTGCGTTCTGCAGGCGCGCCTGTGCGTCAGGTTCCCATCGAGCCACGCGTTCCTCCACCCCGACCTTGATGGCACTCCGAGACATCGTACGTCGGATCAGGATGACCGCAGGTGAGGGCGTGCGGCACGCCATGAGGCTGGCCGTGCTTGCCCCGCGTTGATCCTTGTCGGAGGCCGCCGCGGGCAAGCTGCCCGGGCGCGGATCAGCACCCGGCCGCGGACCCGCCCGCCGACGCGGAGAACGATCGAGCGGAGGACGATGGAGTCGTGGGCGAGCAGCACGAGGATCAGGAGCACGGCGCCGAGCCGGCGCGGCCGCTACCGACCGAGGCGTGCCCGGAAGATGGCGGCCGGGCTGCACGAGGCGATGGACGACGTCCCGCTTCTGTGCATGGGGTATGACCTGCACAACACGCGGCGCGGCGACTGGTGGGACGAGGAGGGGCCTGAGATCAGTCGGCAGGAGTGGAAGTCCGCCGTTGCCGCCGGCCCCGATCTGGTCGTGCAGCCCATCCCCGAGGGCCGGCCTGCTGACGCCCTCTCCTCGGCTTTGATGACAACGCGACCGGACCGGAAGGACGGGATCGAGGTGCTGGACTGGGACGAGGGCCTGGTGAGCGCCAAGAACGCGGGTGACGTGTTGATCGCCAAGATGTGCGAACTCGCCAAGCGCTAACGTTCGACCGAGCCATGGCGGGGATTGCCGGCCGGTTCCGCCGGGTCGAGGCATGGGCGACGGCTCGCGACTACCTGCTGGGACTACTCTCCAGCGTCGAGCGCAAGAAATGCTGGCGGCCGGCCGAGCAGGCCGGCCACGCCCGCCCCGGGCCGATGCAGCGCCCGCTGTGAACCGCACGTTGGAGTGCCGATGACGTCCGCGACGACGTCGGTGCCGTCGGCGGGGGGCCGGTGGCGTGTGCTGCTCCGCTTGGACCTTGCGCACCGGTTCGACGACGTCCCGTGTGCCCGCTTGACGTTGCTGGGCGATAAGAAACCCGCGGGTTGGGGCGCCGTCACGAGCGCCGCGATACCGCCGCCCGCACCAGCGGAACCTCCCAGGACCCGAATCCACATACTGAGGACCCCGTTCCGGTTCCAGGCCGAAGTAAGGTGGAATCCCGTGTCGCGAACGCGCCGAGCACCAGGAGGCGGAATGTTCGCCAACTCGTCGGCGCTGGCGGCCGGAAGGCGTCATTCGGTCGGACGGCGCTGGGATGGAACCGTCCTCGCCGTGGGCAATACTGCAGCCGGCGAATGTCTTGTCGAGCGATGGGAAGACGTCGTCGCGGTGGCGGCCGGCAACGTCCATACCGCGACGAACACGGGCAGGTCTCATACGGTGGGACTCCGGTCGGACGGCACGGTGCTGGCGACGGGGTGGAATGGCGATGGGCAGTGTGATGTCGCCGGATGGCGAGGCGTCACGGCCGTGGCCGCGGGCTGGCGCCGCACGCTCGGGCTACTCGCGGATGGCCGCGTGCTGGCGGTTGGCCGGAGTTCGGAAGGACAGTGCGACGTGCGGTCCTGGCGGGAGATGGTCGTCCTCTCGTGTGGTGACTGGCACTCGGTCGGCATCCGGTCGGACGGTTCTGCACTGGCCACGGGGAACAACCGACGAGGGCAGTGTGCCGTTGAGGGGTGGCGTGGGCTTGTCGCGATTTCGGCCGGGTATCTGCATACCGTCGGTCTCAGAGCCGACGGGCGGGCGGTAGCGACCGGGGAACGGGCAACCGGGGCGTGCGAGGTCGGCGAGTGGGAAGACGTGGTGGCGATCGGCGCCGGCAGTTACCACACCGTCGGGGTCACAGCGTCAGGACGTGTCCTCGCAGCGGGAGACAACAGCTACGGACAGTGTGAAGTCAGCGATTGGCGCGAGATGGTCGCCGTGGCGGCCGGTTCGACGCACACCCTTGGCCTGCGTGCCAACGGCACAGTCGTGACCGCAGGGAACAATGCCGACAGACAGTGTGAAGCAGATACCTGGTCCGGAGTCCGGATTCCCTAGGCCCCAGGCCGCGCCAGCGCGACCTGACACGCCGTCATTCCCGGTTCCCTGCTGACGGATTCGCGAGGGCGGTTTGCCGCTGGGGGGCGCAAGAGTGCCGCACACACTCGGATGAGAATTGAGCGTTTGCCATCCGCTACCGCTGGGCCCCCTGGAATGTCCGGCTGAAACGGTCGAAACCTGACAGGGCGTACAACGCCACACGCCTCCGAATTCCGGACCGCGACGTGTTTGCGTTAGAGCGCACATCAACTCCTAGGTTCGGCAGCATGCGATACGTCAAACTCGGGAAGACCGGCCTGGAAGTCTCCGCCATCGCCCTCGGTTGTATGAGCTTCGGCGAGCCGGACCGGGGCGGCGAGCCCTGGTCGCTGGGCGCGGACGCCAGCCGGGACATCATCAAGCAGGCCCTTGAGGGCGGCGTCAACTTCCTCGACACGGCCAATGGGTACAGCGCCGGAAGCAGCGAGGAGATCGTCGGCCAGGCGGTCAGGGACTTCACCCGCCGCGAGGAGGTCGTTCTCTCCACCAAGGTCTGGATGCGGATGCGCCCCGGCCCGAACGGCGCCGGGCTGTCCCGCAAGGCGATCTTCGCCGAGCTCGACGCCTCCCTGAAGCGACTGGGGACCGACTACATCGACCTGTACCAGATCCACCGCTGGGACTACGACACCCCGATCGAGGAAACCCTCGAGGCGCTGCACGACGCGGTCAAGTCCGGGAAGGTCCGCTACATCGGGGCCTCTTCCATGTACGCCTGGCAGTTCGCCAAGGCCCTGTACCTGGCCGACCTGAACGGCTGGACCCGGTTCGTGTCGATGCAGGACCACTACAACCTCATCCACCGGGAAGCGGAGCGGGAGATGATCCCTCTCTGCGCCGACCAGGGCATCGGCATGATCCCGTGGAGCCCGCTGGCGCGGGGCAGGCTGACGCGGGCCCGGAACACCGCCACGGCGCGTGCCGGGACCGACGCGGGCGGCAAGATCCTCTACCGCGACGAGGACCAGGCGGTGGCCGACCGCGTCCATGAGATCGCGGGCAAGCGGGGCCTGTCCCCGGCCCAGGTCGCCCTGGCCTGGGTCATGCGCAACCCGGTGGTGACCTCGCCCATCGTCGGGGTCACCAAGGCGGCCCAGCTGGCCGACGCGCTGGCCGCGGTGGACGTCGAACTCGACGAGGACGAGGCCGCCTACTTGGAGGAGCCCTACCAGCCGCACGAGGCCGCCTACTTGGAGGAGTCCTTCTACAAGCGGCATCCTGTGGCGGGCTCCCGGTAGTCCCGGCCACCGCCGGGCTTGCGACTCTGTCGGGCGGCCGACCTACGCCGAGTCCGTCGTCCGCACTGTCGGGGAGAAGCATGACGAGCAGATTCACCGAGCTGACCGTTGACTGCCATGATCCGGAAAGGCTCGCGGCCTTCTGGTGCGAGGTCCTGGACTTCAAGGTGATCGACCGGAGCGAGGACAAGGTCGAGATCGGCTCCTGGGTGCCGACCGTGGAGGAGGTCCGGGCCCGCCAGATGCCGCCCACCCTGATGTTCATCCGTGTGCGTGAGGGCAAGACCGTCAAGAACCGGCTTCACCTCGACGTCAGCCCGATCGACAGCAGCACCGAGGAGGAGGTGACCAGACTGCTCGGTCTCGGCGCCGTCAAGGTGGACGTGGGCCAGGGCCCGGACCGGAACTGGGTGGTCATGGCCGACCCCGAGGGCAACGAGTTCGACGTGTTGCGCAGCTTGGCACCGCAGGATGCGGAGTCTTGAGGGTTCACGTCGTGAACGTTGGCCGTCGCCGGAAGCGGCAACAGCCGTTGTTGCCGAGGGGATGGGCGGAGCTCGTGTAGCCGGGCGGGGCGGGCGTGTTGTTCTGTTGACGCGGCGAAACGTGCGTGTAAAGCTCATGGGAGCGCTCTCCTGAGTCGCCGTAAGAGTTCGGGGAGCGGTGTGTTCTGCATCCGTATCGGGCTGCCGAGGCCGGCGTATTGTCGCCTCGGGTCGTCAACGGGGGATTGAGCGCTGTCATGGCCTTACCCGCACGCCAGGAACACCACGAAATCCACGCAATCCACGAGATGCATGACGTCCGCGCGTGTCACCACCGATCGCGGGCGGGCTCCTTTCCGGTACTCCCCTCGCGTGGCGGCCTGACCGCGATCGCCGGCAGAGCGATGCCACGCCACACAGACGCGTCCGTTCACGCGATCTGACGTTCAGCGGCGAGACCCCGACGCCCGCCTCCAAGAGCGCCGTCGAGAGGTCCTCGCATGCGCCTTCACGGTTTTGGTGCCCCCACGAACTCCCGGATCTGCCGGAAGGGTCGGTCAACTTGTCAGGCTTACCTGTCATTCGCTGTGCGGTCATCGGTACCGGCCGCAGGATCGTGGACGACTACATACCGGCGCTCGCCGGCCTGTCCTCCCGTGTCGAACTGGTCGCGGCATGCGACGTGGCCCCGTCGGCGGAAGCACGCCTGATGGAGGCCGTGGCGGACCACGGGTACGGCACGCGCCCGCGGTTCTTCACCGATCATATGTCCTTGCTGGACTCGGTGGACGTGGACCTCGCCGTCGTCGCCACGCCCCACCACACGCACCGCGAGATCACTCTGCAACTGTGCCAGCGCGGCATCCCGGTGCTGAAGGAGAAGCCGTTCGCGCTGTCGCTGGCCGAGGCCCGCGAACTGACGGCAGCCGTGCGCGAGCACGGCGGCCATCTGCGGCTGTGCGTGCAGCGGCGCTACCACCCGCTGTACCGGCGCGCGAGGGAAGCGCTGCAACGCATCGGCGACGTCCGGCATTTCGACGCCTGCTATCAACTCAGCACGGACGCCTACCGGGCCGGATGGCGGGCCAGCGCCAAGACGTCGGGCGGCGGGGCGATCATCGACATGGGGTACCACCTCATCGATCTGCTCCACTGGTTCTTCGGAATGCCGTCGCTCGTGTACGCGAGCGCGGCGCCCAAACTGATCCCAAGCGCCGACTACGACATCGAAGAGACAACGCTGTCGACGCTGAGCTATCCCAACGGTGTCACCGGAACCCTGCGTCTTTCGCTGTGTGAGTCGAAGAAGAGCGAACTGATCCGCGTCTACGGTTCCGGCGGATACCTCGAACTCACCCGGGACCGCCTCGAACGCTACGACCGCTCGAACCACCTGGTCGAGCGGGTGACCGGCGACCGTTCCTGGGACTCGGCGTCCGGCGTGCTCGAAAGCACCCTGGACCACCTGTCCGACCCGCACGTCACCGCACGCGAACTCGAGGACGGCGTGCAGGTCACCGCCACCATCGAGGCGCTCTACCGCTCCATTTCCCAGCAGACCTCCGTACGACCGCTGCACGAGGAGACTGAGGATGCCCGCTTCGGATCTGGCCATCGACGGGGGACAGCCGGTACTGGACCGGCCGACGGCGTATCCATGGCCGAAGCGGCGCTCGGAGTGGTCTGAGCGCGTCCTGAGGCAGCTGGAGAGCGGCAAGCTGTCACTGTACGACCGCTCGGGTGTGGTGGCGGAGTTCGAGGACGCCTGGTCGGCCGCCCACGACCTCCCCTACAGCCTGGTCACCAACTCCGGTACGGCCGCGCTGCATTCGGCGTTCTACGGCATCGGGCTCGGCCCCGGTGACGAGGTGCTCTGCCCGTCGTACACCTTCTTCGCCACCGCCGCCTCGCTGTTCCAGCTGGGTGCCCTGCCGGTGCTGACGGACTGCCGGCCCGACGGCTCGTTCGACCCGCAGGCCGCGGCGCCGCTGGTCACCGCACGCACGAAGGCGGTCGTGATCACCCACATGTGGGGGTTGCCGTGCGACATGGCCGCCGTGGTGGCGTTCGCCGAGGAGCACGGGCTGGACCTGGTCGAGGACTGCTCGCACGCGCACGGCGCGACCTACCGGGGGCGCCCGGTGGGAACCTTCGGCGCGGCGGCGGCCTGGAGCCTGCAGACGCAGAAGCTGGTGGCCGCCGGCGAGGGCGGGGTGCTGGCCACCCGCAGCCGCGAGGTCTACGACCGGGCCCAGCTGCTGGGGCACTTCAACAAGCGGGCGATGAAGGAGATGGACCCGCAGGGACCGCTGTATCCGTACGCGGTGACCGGGCTGGGTCTGAAGTACCGGGCGCATCCGCTGGGGGTGGCGTTCGCGGTGGGGCAGATCGCCGAGCTGCCGTCCTGGATCAAGGGCAAGCAGGCGTTCGCCGAAGAGATCGCGGAGCTGTTCACGCGGATCGAGGGGGTCACGGCGCTGACGCTGTCGACGCCGGAGCGGACCTCCGCGCACTACGCGCTGCTGTTCGACGCCGATCCGGACCGGGTCCCGGGCGGGCGGGACCGGCTGGTGGCGGCGTGCAACGCGGAGGGGCTGGAGGACGTGGACATCCCCAAGGCGACGTCGCCGCTGCACACGTTGCACTTGTTCCGGCATCCGATCTCGCCGGTGACCACCTACGAACGTCCGTGTGTGCGCACGGAGTTCCCCGTCGCCGAGCGGCTGGCGGCGCGCACCTTCAAGATCTCGGTGCCGTGTGCCCCGGCGGGCTTCGAGGAGGAGGACGAGCGATACATGGACGCCGTACGGGCCGTCGCCGGGAAGGTCGCCGACCGGCTGGCGTCCGGGGCACGGGTATCCGGGGCGTCCGCGTCCGAGACGCGCCGGGAGTCCCGGTGAGCGCCCTCTCGGCGGGCGGTGGTCTCAAGGACGCCTCGGCGTCCGCGCGGGTCATCGGCTCGACCACGCGCAAACGCGCCGGGGCGGTCCTGGACGCCGGCGAGATCGCGGGCATCGTCGCCGACTACGTCGCGGGCCGCGTCCCGGACTACCAGATGGCGGCCTGGCTGGCGACGGTCGCCTGCCGTGGGCTGTCGACGGCGGAACTCGTGGCGCTGACGCGGGCGTACACGGCCGGCGGCGGGCGGCTGGACCTGAGCCGGGTGGACGGACCGGTGGTGGACAAGCACAGCACGGGCGGTGTCGGGGACACCACGACGCTGATCGTGGTGCCGGTGGTCGCTGCCTGCGGTGTGCCGGTGGCGAAGATGACCGGCCGGGCGCTCGGCTTCACCGGGGGCACGCTGGACAAGCTGGAGTCGATCGCGGGGCTGCGGACCACGATCCCGGTGGCGGAGATCGTGCCGATGCTCAGTGCGGTCGGCATGGTCCTGACGGGCCAGAGCGCGGATCTCACCCCGGGCGACGGCGCGACGTACGCGCTGCGCGACGTCACCGGCACGGTGGAGAGCATCCCGCTGATCGCGGCGAGCATCATCAGCAAGAAGGTGGCCGTACGAGCCGACGGGCTGGTCCTGGACGTCAAGACGGGCGCCGGGGCGCTGATCCAGGACCGGGATCGCGCGGCCGAGTTGGTGCGCACGATGCTGGCGCTGGCGGCGGAGTTCGGGCTGAGCGCGCGGGCCGTGCTGAGCGACATGAGCCAGCCGCTCGGACCGGCGGTGGGCAACGCGCTGGAGATCCGCCAGGCGCTGGCCGTCCTGCGCGGCGAGCGGGTTCGGGGGCTGTGGGACCTGTGCGCGGTGGTGTGCCGGCTGATGCTGCAGAGCGTGGACCCCGCGCTGAGCGACGAGCAGGCCCAGCCGAGGATCGACCGGGTGCTCGACGACGGATCGGCGTACGAGATGTTCGTGCGGTGGGCCGTCGCGCAGGGAGCGGACGCCGCGGCCCTGGAGGCGGAGCGGCTGCCGTCGGCCGGACGCCGGCTGGAGGTGACGGCGCCCGAGCCGGGCTGGGTGACCGGGATCGAGCCGCGGTCCGTGGGGCAGGCGAGCCTGCTGCTGGGCGCCGGGCGGCTGACGTACGACGCGCCCCTGGACCACGGCGCCGGCGTGCTGCTGCACAAGCGGGTCGGGGACCGTGTCGGCCGGGGCGACGTCCTCGCGGAGCTGTGCTACGACGGCGGGGATGTCGCCGGGGCGCGGGCGCTGCTGGAGTCGGCCTTCCGGATCGGTGACACGGCGGTCGAGGCGCCGCCTGCCGTCCACGAGGTCTTCGCGCCGGATGCGCGGCAGGTCCTGGCGTCGGGGACGGCCTGAGATGCGCGGAGGTGCCCGATGGGGGGCCGCCTGACCGGCCGCGGGCGGGCGGCGCTCCGCGAGGGGCAGGCGGCGCTGCGGCGGAGCGCGCGGGGGCGGCAGATCGGCGAACTGCGGCAGATCGTGGGGCTGTTGCCGGCTGCCGGGCGTGGACCGGTGGCGGCGACGGTGGTGTGCAACGTGCTGCTGGGCGTGCTGCCCGTGGTGTTCGTGGTCGGCAGCAGCGTGATGGTGGGCCGGGTGCCCGGCGCCGTGGCCGACGGGGCCGGTACGGCACGGTGGTCGGGGGTGCTGGGGGCGTTCCTGGTGGCGTCGGCCGCGTTCACGGCGCAGCAGATGCTGGCCCCGGTGCAGAGCGCGCTGGGCGAGCTGGTCGCGCGGCGGGTGGACGGGGCGCTGTTCGGCCGGATCATCGAGGCGTCCCTGCGCGGGCCGGGCATCGGGCCGCTGGAGGACCCCCGCCTGCTGGAGCGGCTCGGCGAGGCGCGGCGGGAGCTGGAGAGCGGCGGTGACAGCCCCGGGAAGGCCTGCGCCGGCCTGCTGCACCTGCTGACCCGGGTGGTCCAACTGGCGGGCTGCGCGCTGGTCGTGGGGTTGTGCTTCTCGTGGGTCGCCGCGGTGGCGGTCTGCGTGGTCGTGCTGGCGATGCGGCACGGGCTGCGACGCGGACTGCGGGGACACATGGCCAGCTGGGCGTCGCTGACCGGGCGCCGCCGGGAGGAACGCTATCTGCGGGAGCTGGCCACGAGCACCGCCGCGGCCAAGGAGATCCGCGTCTTCGGGCTGGCGGGCTGGCTGCGCGACCGGCATCGTGCGGTGGCGCTGGAGTGGATGGCGCCGGCCTGGGCGGAGCGCCGCCGGCTGCTGCTGTGGCCGTATCTGCGCTACACCGCCTTCGGCCTGGCCGTCACGGCGGCGGTGCTGGCGGCGGTCGCGGCCGCGGGAGCGGAGGGCGTCACGCCGACCGGGCTGGCGCTGGCGACGCAGTCCGTGCTGATCGCGGTCCGGCTCGCGGAGTTCTACCCCGAGTCCGACATGCAGATGATCCTCGGCATGAACGCCCATCACGCGCTGACCCGGTTCGAAGAGGGCCTGCCCCCTCCTCCGGCGCGGCGGCAGCCCGCCGGCGGCGCACCGGCGAAGCCGCTCGTGCCGCGACGGGAGATCGTCTTCTCCCAGGTCGGCTTCGGCTACCCCGGTCAGCAGCGGCGCGTCTTCGACGGACTGGACCTGCGGATCGAGGCCGGCAAGTGCACGGCGATCGTCGGCGCCAACGGGGCCGGGAAGACCACGCTGATCAAACTGCTGACCCGGCTGTACGAGCCCGGCGAGGGCCGGATCACGGTGGACGGCACGCCACTGGAGCGCTGCCCGGTCGAGGTGTGGCGCTCGGGGATCGCGGTCGTCTTCCAGGACTTCAACCGGTACGAGACCGACGCCTGGGACAATGTGGGCTACGGCGCCGTCGCCCACAAGGACTCCGCCGCGGCGCGGGAGGAGATCCGTACGGCGGCGCGGGAGGCCGGCGTGGCGGACGCCCTCGAGGCGCTGCCCGGCGGCTTCACCACCCCGCTGGCCGGGCATCTGACCGGCGGCACCGGGCTGTCCGGCGGCCAGTGGCAGCGGGTGGCGCTGGCCCGTGCCCTGTTCCGGCTGCGGCACGGCGCCGGAGTCCTCGTCCTCGACGAACCGACGGCCAGCCTGGACGTACGCGCCGAGGCCCGTTTCTTCGAGGAGTTCGTACGTCCCGGGGTGACCACGGTGCTGATCTCGCACCGTTTCGCCACCGTACGGCACGCCGACCACATCGTCGTCCTGTCCGGCGGCAGGGTGAGCGAGCAGGGCACGCACGACCAACTGATGCGCGCGGACGGCCAGTACGCCCGCATGTTCCGGCTCCAGGCCCACCGTTTCGCCGACGAGCGCCCCCCGTCCGCCGTGCCGGGGGCGCGGTGACGAGCACCGGCCTGTACCGGGCCTCCGCCGACCTGCTGCGCATGTGCTGGCGGCACAGCCCCGCCAGGACACTGACCGCGCTCGGGCTGATGCTGGCCGGCGGTGTCGCGATGCCGCTGGCCGGGCTGGGGCTGCGCGGGCTGTTCGACGCGGCCCAGCGGGGCGCGACCGGGCAGGCGGTGGCCCTCGGGGCACTGGTCGCCGTCCTGCTCCTGGCGGCGCTGACCTGCCGGCACTTCGCGCACATCGCCTACTTCGAACTGGCCGAGCTGAACATGCTCCACTACGGCGACGAGTTGATCTTCCTCGCCAACGGCACCGCCGGCCTGGACGCGCACGAATCCCCGCGCCGCGCCGACCTGTTCACCGTGCTGGAACGGGAGGTCGCCCAGACCCGCAACACCCTGCAGGCGCTGCTGTCGCTCGCCGGACTGGGCTGCGGGCTGCTGCTCACCGTGGTCGTGCTGGCGCTGCTGCATCCGCTGCTGCTGCTCCTGCCGCTGGCCGCCGTACCGCCCCTGCTTGCCGGACGGTATGCCGAGCGGCTCATGGACGACGCCAGGAGCCGCGCCGCCGAACCCGCCCGGCGGGCGCTGGGACTGGTGCGGCTGGCGACCGGCGCCTCCTGCGCGAAGGAACTGCTCGCCTACGGGCTGCAGGAGGAGGTGGGCCGCAGCCACGCGGTGCTGTGGGAGCGGGCCGGTGGCGTCCTCGGGCGGGCGGAGGGGCGGGCGGCCGCGCTGCGCGCGGTGAGCCAGCTGGTGTTCGCCGTCTGCTACGTGGGCGCGGTGCTGCTGGTGCTGCGTCAGGCGGTCGCGGGACGGCAGACGGTGGGGGACGTGGTGCTGGTGGTCGTGCTCGCGGCACAGGCCAACACCCAGGTCGCGCAGACCGTGGGACTGGTGCCGGATCTGCAGCGGCTCACGGGCGTGGACCGGCGGCTGCGCGCGTTGCGGGAGGGCGTGCAGGCCGGGCCGTCGGAGGCGACGGCGGCGCGGGAACGGCCGGCGCACGACATCGTGCCCGCGCCGCGGCGATTGCGGGACGGCATCACGCTGAGCGGAGTGTCGTTCGCCTACCCGGGCGCCGTCCGCCCGTCCCTGCGGGACGTCGATCTGCGGCTGCCGGCCGGCTGCGTCGTCGCGGTCGTCGGCGAGAACGGAGCGGGCAAGTCGACGCTGGTGAAGCTGTTGTGCGGGCTGTACCGGCCGACCACCGGGAGCGTCCTCGTGGACGGCGTCGACCTGCGGCTGATCTCTCCGATGGAGTGGCGGGCCCGTACGGCGGCGGCCTTCCAGGACTTCGTCCGGTACGAGTTCACGGTGCGGGAGGCCGTCGGGGTGGGCGACCTGCCGCGCATCGACTCGGAGGAGGCCGTGGGCACGGCCCTGGGGCGGGCGCGCGCGGCCGGTGTGCTGCGGGCGCTGCCCGACGGGCTGGCCACCCACCTCGGCCGAAGCCACGCCGACGGCACGGAGCTCTCCGGCGGCCAGTGGCAGAAACTGGCGCTGGGCCGGGCGTTCATGCGGGACGGGCCTTTGCTGACGGTTCTGGACGAGCCGGCCTCCGCTCTGGATGCCGAGGCGGAGCACGCGCTTTTCCAGCGTTATGCCGCTCAGGCCGAAAGGTCGGCGGCGGACGGCGGGATCACCCTGCTGGTTTCCCACCGTTTCTCCACCGTGGGAATGGCGGATCTCATTGTGGTGGTCGCGGACGGCCGGATCGCGGAAGCCGGGGACCATACGACGCTGCTGAAACGCGGTGGTCTGTACGCGGAGCTGTACACGCTTCAGGAACGCGGCTACCGATGAATATGACCGGAACCGATCCCTGGTGCGCACCGGGAAAATGTGGTGTGATTTCCGGGTGTCTGACGAAGAGATACTCATCACACGCCTTCATGAGGCGGGATACGCGGCCGAATCGGTGGAGAAGGCCACCGGCGGAGTGGTCGCCATTGCCGGACTGGTGACTTTGGAGGACGATTCCCAGCTCTTCGCGAAAACGCTTCTCGGGCCGGACCGGGACATTTTTCCCGTGGAAGCCGCCGGCCTGGCGGAGCTGCGCGAGACCGGCGGAGTGCTCACCCCGCCGGTGCTGCACGCCTCCTCCCGGTTGCTGGTGCTGGAGAAGATGCAGCCACGCCCGGACGACGACGCGTTCTGGGAGCGGCTCGGCCGGGCGGTCGCCCACCTGCACACCTCGACGACCGCCGAGCGGTTCGGCTGGCACCGACCGGGCTGGCTGGGCCGGCTGCGCCAGGACAACACCTGGGACGCCGACGGATACGCGTTCCTCGCCGAGCGCCGCATCCTGCGCTGGCTGTCGGAGCCCCTGGTCGAGGAGGCGTTCGACGCCACCGAGCGCCAGGCCCTGGAGCGGCTCTGCGCGAGCCTGCCCGACCTCGTGCCGCAACGGCCCCCTTGTCTGACCCACGGGGACCTGTGGCAGGAGAACGTCGTCTCGACCGCCGCCGGAGAGCCGGTGCTGATCGACCCCGCGGTGTCCTACAACTGGCCCGAGACCGACCTCAGCATGCTGTGGTGCTCGCCGCGCCCGCCCGCCTCGGAGCGCTGCTTCGCCGTCTACCGGGAGATCACGGGGATCGACGACGGCTGGCGGGACCGGATGGAGATCTTCCACCTCAGGGAGCTGCTGAGCACCATCGCCCATGACGACGACGACTGGGGCGCCGCCGAGGCCGTACGCAGGATCATCGCCCCGTTCCGGCGCAGCGGTCAGCCGGCGCCGGTGTGAGCGCGGTCCGCCCGCTGCTCGCCCGCACGCCGCTTGGCCTCCCGGGCGGCGTCGTAGGCGCGGAATTGGCGCTTGAGCTCGGGGCCCGTGTCCTGCCAGCCGGGGTAGTCCGCGTAGGCGAGGGAGCAGGGTGCGAAGCGGAACCGGGGGTCGTCCACGTCGATCCTGCCGTCGTTGTCGTCCAGATGACCGAGGAAGCGCTGTGACTCGCCCACGATCGACCGGTGCACCAGGTGCCACTCGCCGGACGAGTAGGCCGCCACCCTTCTGGCCAGGCGGCGCCGTGCGGAGGCGGTCCACTTGAAGTGATGGACCTGGGCGTAGACGTCCTCGACGGGTGCTCCCCGGCCCGTCCAGGCGTAGTGCTGGCCCAGGTCGAGCTCGACCGTGCCCCGGCAAAGCGTGATCTTGGTCGGCCTGCCGTCCAGCAGGGCGAGAGTGAGCCGGCCGGCCAACGGATACTGGCGCCACAGCGGGGCGCCGCCGTGGGGCAGCGGGCCGGTGAGCAGGCCGTCGGCGCTGACCCGGTCGAGGAAGGCGCCTTCGACGAAGTCGTAGCCGTGCTCGTCGCAGAAGGCGGTGATGTCGGCCGGCGGCCGTTCGTAGACGTGGAATTCGTCGAGGTCGGCGACGCACCACCAGTCGTCGGGCCAGGCGCTCATCTGTTTCCGGATGAGGGCGGCATTGAGGTCCTCGTGCCAGGGGGCCACGCAGATGTCGGCGAATGCGAGCCCGGCCTGCCGCATCACGTCCACGGAAGGATCCAGGGCCGGATCGTCGAGGCTTTCCACATGCCGTATCACATGGAAGCTGTCGACTCCCAGCTCGCGGTAATGATCCAGGAAATAGGGCAGCAAAGACACATCGCCGCCCACCACGGAAACCAAGCGTAAAGTCACGTACATCACTTTCTGGCGGTCCGGGGCGCTCTGTCAAGAAGCCGCCGTACGATGCCGTGCGATGTGCGGTGAGGGGAACGCGTGAGCGCGATGACGCGAATAGGATGGTTTCTGGCGCACGAGGAATGGCAGCCGGAGGAGCTGGTACAGCAGGGAATACGTGCCGAATCCGCGGGTTTCGACGCGCTTTTGGTCTCCGACCATCTTCAGCCCTGGACGGACAGCGGCGGAGCGGCCGGGTTCAGCTGGGCGAGCCTGGGAGCGCTGGCCGCGTCCACCCGCACGGCGACGCTGATGACGGCGGCCGTGTGTCCGCTGTTCCGGATGCACCCGGTCCTCGTGGCGCAGGCGGCGGCGACCGTGGGCCGGATCTCCGGGGGCCGCTTCGAACTGGGGCTGGGGATGGGGCAGGCGGTCAACGAGCTGCCGCTGCTGCCCGCCGCCGCCCTGCCGCCGTACCGGGAGCGGCTGGCGCGCACCGAGGAGGCGCTGCGGCTGATGGACGCGCTGCTGGCAGGCGCCGAGGCGGACTCCGAGGGGCCCCATTACCCGGTGTCGGCCATGCGGCTGCACAGCCCCCCGCCCGCTCCGGTGCCGCTGCTGCTGGCCGCGTCGGGACCGAGGTCGGCGCAGGCCGCCGGACGGCTGGCGGACGGCGTGATCACGTCGGTGAAGGAGGTCGGCCACACCCGCCGGACGGTCGTGGACGTGGCCCGGCGGGCCGCCGCCGAGGCGGGCCGCCGGCCGCCCCGGATCGTTCTCACCTGCTTCCTCGTCCTCGCCCGCGACGACGAGGAGGCGTGGGAGGCGTTGCGGCCCTGGCGCGGCATGCGCACCCCGCGCCGGATGGAGGAGAGCAGCCCGCGCCGGCTGCGCGAGGACGCCGACGCGCTGGGCCGCGAAGGCGTCCTGCGGCGGTTTCCCCGCTACGGCGATGTGGCCGCGGTGGTGGAGCGGTGCCGGGAGATCATCGACGGCATCGCCCCCGACGTGCTGGCCCTCCAAGTGGCGGCCGTCGACGGGGGCGAGGCGGTGAAGCGGCTGAGCGAGGTGCCCGCCCGGCTGCGGAGCTGATGCGGTGATGGGCAGGGGCCCGACGGTGCGAGGGGCCCGGTTGCGGGGCTTGCGGCGGCTACTTGCCCAGGGCGGCGAGCAGTGCCTCTTCCGTCCGTTCGGCCATCTTCTGGAGGGTGAAGTGAGAGAGCACCTGTTCACGGGCCCGCTCGCCCGTACGGTGGCGCAGCGACTCGTCGGAGAGCAGCTCGACCAGGGCGCCGGCGAGGTGGGCGGGATCCGGGGACGGCACCAGACGGGCCGCCAGGGGGTCGCGCACCAGCTCGTCGATGCCGGGGAAGTCGCAGGTGAGCAGGGGCCGTCCGCAACTCATGGCCTCCAGCATCACCAGGCTCAGCCCTTCCCCCGAACTCGGCTGCGCGACGACGTCGGCGAGGGCCAGCACCTCCGGCATCCGGTGGAAGGTCACCCCGCTGTCGATGCGGACGACGTCGTCCAGGCCGAGCCGGCCGATCTCCTCCCGCAGCGTGAGGGGGTAGTCGCCGGAGGAGGAGCTGACGGCGCCGGCGATCAGCAGGCGCGTGCGGGGCAGCCGGGCGTGGACGGTGGAGAAGGCCCGGACGAGTTCCAGGATGCCCTTGCGCGGCTTGAGTTGGGCCGCGCACACGACGACGAGATCGTCCGGGCCGTACCCGTAGTGCCGGCGCAGCTGGTCCGTCTCCCGGTCCGGGCGGAATCTGCCGGTGTCCACGCCGTGCGGGATCAGCCGCGTGACGGCGGCCGATCCGTGCCGGCGGGCCCGGTCGGCGTAGTTCCCGGCGCAGGCGAGCACCAGCGAGGGGCGCAGGATCTCGTGGACGACGCGCAGCCGGGCGACGCCGAGGGCCTGTGCCTCGGGTTCGTGCTCGTGGAAGGTCGCCACCCACGGTATGTCCCGGTCCAGCGCGATCCACTTGCCGGGCAGGGCGGCGTCCAGCGTGTTGGTGAAGACCAGATCCGGCCCGAACTCCTCGGCGCAGGCGGCCAGTTCGGGCGCCAGCGAGAAGGCCATCTGCTCCCACAGCACCTTGCTGGGGTCGGCCAGCAGGTCCCGGTAGGCGGTGAGGCGGCGGACCGTCACCCCACGCGGGTCGCCCTCGACGGGCCGTCCGGAGGGGTCGTCCCGCGGTGCGTCGGTCACCAGCATGACGTCATGCCCCCGGGCGGCGAGCCCTTCCGAGATCACATGCGCGTAGGTCTCCGCACCCCCGGTCGTGGGATGGAAGCTGGAGGCGATCATCAACAGTCTCATGTCACTCCGTTACCACCGGTGTCGTCCCGCACCGAGCATGCCCCTCGCGCCACAACCTCACGCCGACTCACATCCCGTTCGCCATCGGGGAGTTGCCGTTCTCGGCCACGGCGCCACCACGCGCACGTGGTAGTGAGGTACGGGCCGCCGAGCGGCGTGTTTCTCCCCGTCCGTCCCGTACGAAGGCGAGGTCACCCTCGATGATCAGTGACGACCTTGACGCCGGCCGCGCCGCCGGTGCTTCCCTCACCCAGTGCCAGGAGTTGACCGGGGCGTTCCGGCGCCGCGCGAAGATGCCGGTCACCGCCGACGTCGCGCTGCTCGACGCGTGCGCCGAACTGGGGGAATTGAGCGGGGCGTACCTGAAGAACTGCGGTTACGCCCCTTCGGGAGGCGGCGTCCCCCCGTCGGACCAGGTGCGCGCGGAGTTCGGCGACGTGCTGTTCGCCCTGCTCGGCTTCGCGGACGCGGCCGGGCTGGACGCGGGGGCCGAGTTCGCCGCGACGCTTGAGCGGTACGAGAAGCGGTTCGCCGGCGGGGCGGGGGAGCGGCATGGGTGACTACCACGTCCATCTGCACCCGCACACGCCCCGCCCGGACAGCCCGCCACCGGGCGTCTATCCCAAGGGGCACGTCGACGCCTACGTCGAGCGGGCCCTGTCGCGGGGTGCGCGCGAGGTGGGCTTCACGGAGCACATGCACCGCTTCGTGGACCTGGAGCCGGTCGCCGCCGGGTTCTGGAACACGGGTGAGTCGGCCGATCTGTCCGAGCGGTCCCGGCGCTACTACTACGACGAACTCAACCTCCGTCTGGACCGCTACACCGAGGCCGTCCTCGGCGCCCGGGACCGCGGGCTGCCGGTGCTGCTCGGGCTGGAGGTGGACTTCCTGCCCGGGCGGATGGACAAGATCCTCGACATCCTCGCCGCCTACCCCTTCGACTACCTCATCGGGTCCGTGCACTGGATCGGTTCCTGGGCCGTGGACCACGACGGGATGACGGACGAGTTCGAACGGCGCGGCGTGCGGCGGTCGTACGAGGACTACTTCCGCCTGGTCGCGGACCTCGCCGAGTCGGGCATCGTGCAGGTGCTGGCCCATCCGGACGTGGTGAAGAAGTTCGGCCACCGCTGCGAGCAGGAGCCTGTGGACCTCTACCGCCGGGTCGTCGACGCCGCGCGGCGCGGCGGGGTGGCGTTCGAGGTGTCCAGCGCGGGGCTGCGGTACGAGGTGACGGAGCCGTACCCGGCGCCGACGCTGCTGCGCATGTGCCACGCGGCGGGAGTGCCGATCACCCTGGCCAGCGACGCGCACTACCCGGACCAGGCGGCGGACCGGTTCCGCACACTGGTCCGGTACGCCCGCGCCGCCGGCTACCGCGACCGGCTGAAGTTCGACACCGGGGGCGGGCGGGCACTGGTGCCGCTGCCCGACCCGGACGACGACGAGGACTGGCCGGGGGTGGAACGGGGCTGAAGGCGGGCCCGGTTGAGCGCGGGTGCGTCGGGGCCGTCGGACGGCAGCACCCTCCTGGACCACGGGGCGTCGTGGCGGGGGAACGTCACTGTGTAGCGGCCAGCCCCTGCCGTACGGCACGGCGCACCACGGGGGTCAGCACGGCGGCGGCCGTCGCGAACAGCGGGCGCGGTACGCGGTTGCGTAACGCGCCCAGCGCCATGGTGCCCACCGCGCGCCGTCCCACCCGGGTGTCCAGGCCCTCGCCCGACGGGGACGCGCCTGCCGCCGCGGCGCAGACGCCGAGTCCGAACGCCGCGATCCACAGCTCGGACAGCAGGTGATCGCCGATGAGCCGGCGCGCGTGCCCGGCATCCGGTTCGCGGCGCAGGGCGTTGCCGGCCAGACGCAGCACGTGGTCCGCGTCGTGACCGAGATCCGCGAGCGCCGTGAGGGCGGGCACCTTGCGCCAGCCTTCGTCCGCCGACGGGTCACGGAACCGGAAGTAGGCGCCCGGCTGGCCCCACCAGGACAGTACGGGCACCGCGTCGATGCCCGTGACCGCCCGCCGCAGGTCGACGCCGGCGAGGGAGGTGGCGCCCGCGGTCCAGGCGGTGGCGCAGCGCATGCCGTGACGGCCGTTGCCGGTCAGGCTGGCCCCGTCGCGGTGCTCCACCGCGTTCGGTACGGCGACCAGCGGGGTGACGCCGGCCGACTGCAGGCAGCGGCGCAGGGCGACATCGTCGGGTTCGTCCCCGGCGAGTGCCTCTGCCAGCCGTTCGCCGACGTCCTTCGCGAGGGCCACCGGCATGACGACGGCCTGTGTCGGCACGTAGTTGTCGACGACCTCGGCCCACCCCGCCCCGCACAGGGCCGCGACGCGGGCCACGGAGGCGGTCCACGACCCCCACTCCACGAAGAGGGACGCCACACCGTCCTGGCGGTGCTCGATCAACTGCTGTAACAGGTCGAGAAAGTTGGCGGTCAACCGCACGTCGTCCTGGAGCACCAGATGGTGGGTGGCCCAGGGTGCCGCCGCGGCCCACGCCTTGCGGGCCGACCGCAGCGAGCCACGCTCCCCCTGTGGTCCGCTGTCGCACACGATACGCAGGTCGAGGTAGGGGTGCTCGGCTCGTAGCCGCCGGGCCATGTCCAGCCGCAGCTCGTGGGTCATGACCGCGATGGAGATCCGCCAGTTCCGCTCGGGCACCTGTCCCGCCTTTCCACGAGTGAAGGACACCGGAAGGGCGACGAGTCAGCGACAGCCCACCACCCCACCCGGTTCTTCCATCCCCTGAACCACGGCAATCCCCGCCGTGGTGTCCGGGCCGGCACAGCCCGGTACGCGGACCTCGCCGCCCGCCCCACCGCACGCTGTGGGGCGGGTCGTCCCGGGAAAGCGGGCGGCCGGTGGTGACGCCGTGGCCGTCATGTCCGGTCCGTGTCGAGGTGGAGAGCCAGGTGGGGGCAGGCCGCGACTGCCCTGCGGGCGTGGGCGAGCAGGTGGTCGGGCACGTTCCGGTTCGTGATGACGGGATAGCCCCATTCGTCGAGGTGGATCAGCTCGGGGAGCAGCTCGCCGCACAGGCCCTGCCCGGTGCAGGCGATGCGGTCCACGCGCAGGGTCTTGGCGGGGGTCATCGCCAGGTCTCCGGGGGCATGGCGGGTGGTACGGCGATCAGCGGTGACCGGCGGCGTGCGGCAGGGCAGGCGCCGTGGGCGAGGTGGTGGCCGACGTCGTCGGCGAAGACGCGCAGGGCGGAGGCGGCCAGGCGGGCGGCACCGTCCGGGTGGCGGCAGGCACCCCGGTTGGGCAGCAGACCGGTGCGCCTGTGCAGCCGGGGCAGCAGGTCGGCCTCGGCCCGCCCGGCGGCCAGCGCGGCGAAGTCCTCGGCCACGGCGGGCAGTCCGAAGCGGCAGGGTCCGCACTGGCGGGCGCCGTGGGCGGCGAGGTAGGCGAGCATGTGCGCCGTCTCGCGCAGCCCGCACACCGAGTGCGGAAGCGCGATGAGCACGCCCGCACCGGGTGCGGCGCCCAACGGGGCCATGTCGCGCCGGGTGAAGGGGGTGTACGTGTGTTCCGCCGGGAGCCAGGTGCCGGCGAAGCCCCCGGTCAGGACCGCTCGCACGGGCTGGGTGGGACCTCCGGCGCGGTTGAGGATCTCGGCGACCGGGGTGCCGAGCGCGACCTCCTGCACGCCGGGCGTGGCGACGGCGCCGGAGACGGTGACGAGTGTGGTGCCGGGCTCGTGCTCGGTGCCCGCCTGCCGGAACCAGCCGGGGCCGTGGCGGGCGATGAGGGCGAGGTGGGCGAGGGTCTCGGCGTTGTGGACGAGGGTGGGGCGGCGGGCGACGCCGCGTTCGTGGGCGGGCGGCACGCTGCCCTGAGGGCGGGCGGGTCCCCCGTTGAGCCAGCGCATCAGCGAGGTCGACTCGCTGGATACGTAGGCGTGCGGAAGGGCGTGCAGGCGCAGTCGCACCCGGTCGAGGTGGGCGTGCCGTCGTTCCTCCAGGGCCGCGCTCAGCTGCCGGTACTGGACGGTTCGGGTGCGGGGCAGACACACGTGCACGGTGTCGGCGTCCACCGCGAGCGCGGCCAGGACGGCGCCGTCGAGGACGAGGTGGGGTGCGACGGCGAGCAGGAACTGGTCCTTGCGGCTGGCGGGTTCGCTCTCCATCGCGTTGACGACGACCACGGCCCGGCCACCTCCTCGTCTCGCCACAGCCCGCAGTTTGCGCGCCGTGGGGAAGCCGGCGCCGCCGCGGCCGGTGAGTCCGGCCGCCTCGACGGCGTCGACCAGTGGCATCGACGTACGGCGAGGGTGTGCCGCGACGGGTGCCGGTCCGTGGCGTCGGAGGTGATCGGCGAGGGTGGCGGGCGCCCCCGTTGCGCACCAGGCGGACAGCAGCCGGACCGGGGCAGCACCGTGCGGGTGGGGCGTGCGGTGCTCGGGCGCGAGGGGTACCGGGGCTGAGGAGTTCATCGTCCGCCTCCCAGGAGGATCGTCGTGGTGGCGGCACGCTGGGCCCAGCCCGGCTGCAGCGGCCCGGCGGCGAGGAACGCGGTCAGTACCACGGGTACGGCCGTCACGGCCGCGGCGGCCCCCAGGCGTGCGAGGACCCGTCCCGGACCGGCCGTCGCCAGTCGCCACCACACGGCGGCGACCGCCGACGCCAAGCAGGCGGCGTACAGCCACAGTTGGAGGGGGAGCCGGATGTCGGTGCCGGTCCCGACGCCGTGGAAGAGGGCGGCAGGCCAGGCGGCGTGGGCGAGCCGATGCACGGCCTTCCAGCGGCGCACCCCCATCCGCAGCCGCAGCACGCTGGTGACCAGCACCGCGAGCAACAGGTCGAGCGCGGCCGTACCCAGTCCGAGCCAGAGCGGCCGGTAGGAGGCCCCGAACGGCACCACGGACACCGCCCAGCTCAGGTGGACGAATGGATCGAGCACCGCTGTCAGCACGTGCACGGCGAGGAACACCAGGGTGAGCAGGGACAGGTTGCGGTGCAGCAGCCCGATCTCGAAGCGACCGATCCGCCGAGGCGTGGCCCGCCCACCGGACGCGATGCCGAGCACCACGGTGGCGGTGAGCAGGATCAGGGCGACACTGCCGCCCGCCCGGCTGGCGTACCACAGGGGGCTGCCGGTCACGGCGAGCGTCGTCATCGCGGGCCTGCCGGGGTGGTGGTCGTGCTGCCGGCCGGTGCGGGGGCGTGGGAGTCGGGCGGCCAGCCGCCGACGCGGACGACGGTGCCGTCGAATCCGGTCAGCCGGGCGGGCAGCGCGGTGTCCCGCAGCCAGTTCAGGGCCCGCTCACCGAGCACGATCACCGCCGTGCTGATGGCATTGGCGTCCACGCAGGTGGCGGCCGCGACGGTGACCGTGCGCCACACGGGTGCGGCACACTCGCCGGTGGCCGGGTCGACGATGTGGTGCAGGACCCGTCCGCCGCGCCGCCAGGTGCGCACCCGGATGCCCGAGGTCGCCAGCGCCCCTGCGGTCACCGCCACCGCGGCACCGCCTTGGGGAACGGGCCGGGCATGGTCGTCGGCGACAGCGATCCGCCAGCCGCCCTCAGGCGCCGGTCCCGCGGTCGCCAGGTCACCGCCGAGGCTGACCAGAACACCACAGCCGGTGACTGCGGCGGCCTGCCGGGCCGCACGGTCGGAGGCCATGGCCTTGGCGGTGGCGCCCAGGTCGAGGCGGGTGTCCGGGGGCAGGCGCAGCCTGCGGGTGCGGGGGTCGAACGCGATCTGCCGCCAGCCGGGCGCCGGTCGGGCCACGGGGACGGGGCGGGCGCCGGCGGACGACAGGGAGGCGAAGGTGCGGTCGTAGCCGAGCGCGATCACGGCGCTGCCCACGGTCGGGTCCACGGCACCATCGGTGAGACGGGCGGCCCGCAGCGCGGCCTGCAGGGCTTCGGCGAAGTAGGCGCTGACCGTCGTGGTGGCGCCCGCGCTCACATTGACCCGCGTGAGCTCGGAGTCGAGCCGGAAGCGGCTGCAGGCGCGGTCGACGGTGGCGAGTTCGGCACGCAGCGCCGCTTCCGCGGCCGGCAGGGCGCTCGCGTCGGTGACCAGCAGCGCGGCCGTTGTGCCGAGGGCCGGGAAGACGACCTGAGACGGGGGTACCGGGGTGCGCGGCGTCATGACGCCCCCGTCGTGGTCTGCGGCTGCTGCTGGGTCGCGGTGGGCGGCTGGGCCGGGGGCTGCGGAGCCGGCCGCGTGACCACAGCGCCGCCCTCCTCGTCGTCCTCCCCGTCGTCGTGCCCGTTCGGCTGCGCGCGTCCCTCATCGTCCTGGCCCACCGCGGTGGCGGTGGACGCCGCAGGGGCGTGCACCGGTGCGTTCGCCGGCGCGGGGGCCGCCGAACCGCCCGGCAGCACATGGGTGTAGACGCCGCCCAGGGCCGCCGCGCCGGCTGCGGCCGTGGCCGCGATCCACAGGGCGGTGCGGCGGCTGCGGCGCAGAGCGCGGTCGCGTGCGTGCGAGGAGAAAGCGGGGGCGGGTGTCGGCGGGAAGTCGTCGGGTGCGGCGGCCATGGCAGCGCTCCTGGAGATCGGCGGCCCGGATCGGCTGTGTCCCCTCCAGGCTGTCCTCAGGGCATCCTGGAACTTCCATGCGTGTCCTTCAGAACCGGTAAAGATCTCCGCGTCCCGCCTCGCTCGGGCCCGCTGTGTGGCCACGGGGGCAGATCCAGTACGACGGTCAGTCCGCCACCGGGGGAGTCTTCCAGGCGCGCGGTGCCGCCGTTGGCGGTGACCAACCGGTGCACGATGGCCAGCCCCAGGCCCGTGCCCCGGGCGTGCGGGTTGCCGAACCGGCGGAAGGCGACCGCCTTCGCCGTGTCCGTCATCCCCGGTCCGTCGTCCTGCACGGAGAGGCGGACCCGGTCGCCTGCCGCACGCCGGTCGACGGTCACGCTCCCGCCGACGGGCACGGCCTCCACGGCGTTGGCGATCAGGTTGTCGAGGATCTGCTCCAGGTGACCCGAGCCCAGCGCGACGGTCTGGGCCCGCCCCGCGGACACGGCGGTCAGCCGTACGTCACGTTCCTCGGCGACGGGCGACCAGGCGGCCACCCGCTCGGCCACCACGTCGTCGACGCGCACCGCGGTCGGGCGCGGGGTCGCCTGCTCGGCACGCGCCACTGCCAGCAGCCCGTCGACCAGCCGGGACAGTCGGGCGATCTCCTCCTGCGCGGCGGCCAGTTCCTGGGCGGTGTCGCCCTCGCTGCCCGCGGCCAGGACGTCAAGCCGCAGCCGCAGCGCGGCCAGTGGTGTGCGCAGCTGATGCGACACGTCGGCGATCACGGCCTGGTGTCCCTGCACCAGGGCTTCCGTGCGGGCCGCCATGGTGTTGAAACTGGTGGCCAGCCGGCGCACCTCGGGTGGTCCGGGCCCGACGTCGGCCCGCTCGTCGAGGGCGCCCTCACCCAGTCGGCGGGCGCTGGAGTCCAGCGTCGACAACGGACGGCAGACCCAGCGGGCCAGCCGCACGGACAACAGCGCGGAGGCGGCCAGCCCTGCGGCGCCGATGGCGGCCGACCAGCCCCAGATGGCGGCGATACGGGCGTTGAGCGGGTCGGCGGAGCGGGCCAGGACGACGGCTCCGGCGGGCCTGCGCACCTCACCGGCCGGTTCCGCGGCCAGCAGCCGTCCCTCGTTCTCCGGTGGCTCCGGCTCCTGCCCGCGCAGCACGTCCGTGACCAGTTCCTGCGCCTCCTCACCCTGGGCCGCGGTACACGGCGTACTGGCCACCACGCGCCCGCGGGCGTCGTACACCGCGGCGCAGTCCCCCGCCCGGGCCGCGCGGTCCAGCTCCCGGCGCATGACGGTCGGCGATTTGTCGTCGGAGAGGTGCTCCTCGGCCGCCGCGGCGATCACACGGGTGGCCGCCCGGGTGCTGTCGCGGTAGGCGACGCGCTCCCGCGCCGTCATCGACACCGCCAACGGGACCACCGCCAGCACCAGCAGCACGGACGTCAAGGCCAGCAGCGTCCAAGTGACCCGGCGCTTCACGACCGCTCCTGCGGCTCCTGCACCGCTCCCAGCCGGAACCCCTGCCCGTAGACCGTCTCGACCAACCCCGGCACGCCGAGCTTGCGGCGCAGTGCCGCCACGTGCACGTCCAGCACCTTCGTCGGCCCGTACCAGTGGGCGTCCCAGGCCCGCTCCAGGATCTGCTGCCGGGTCACCACCCGGCCCGGGTCTGCTGCCAGGCACTCCAGGATGCCGAACTCCTTCGGCGTCAGGGCCACTTGGCGCCCGCCGACCGAGACCTGCCGGGTCCGCAGATCCAGCGCCAGCGGCCCGTGCCGCAGGATCTCCGGTCCGGCCGGGCGCCGGCGACGCAGCACGGCCCGTATCCGCGCCAGCAGCTCGGCCAGCCCGAACGGCTTGACCAGGTAGTCGTCGGCGCCCTCGTCCAAGGCCACCACCCGGTCGGCCTCCTCACCCCGCGCGGTCACCGCGATGATCGCGGCATCCGACCGGGCGCGGAGCCTGCGGCACACCTCGACACCGTCGATGTCCGGCAGCCCGAGATCCAGCAGCACGACGTCGGGTGTGGGCGCGGTCAGGGCCGCCCGCCCGGTGCGGACGTCCTCGGCCGCGTATCCCGCCTGCCGCAGACCGCGCACCAGGGACTCCGCGATGCCGCGATCGTCCTCCACGACCAGCACGCGGTTCTCCCCGGCAGCCCCCTTGGTCTGGGCGTCCATGCGTACCGCCCCCCTCTCGGCTGAGGGGATCTGCTCCGCTGACTCTCCCAGGCTGCGTCGGCGCCCGGCGCCGACGGTAGGGGCCAACCGTCCCCCGTCGAGAGGAGCGTTGGGGTTGCGGTGCGTCCTGACGTTGGCAGGCGGTGGGGTCTCGCGACCAGCTCAGGCTGAGGTCACAGCAGTCGGTCGACCAGCCCGTCCACGTAGTCCGGGGTCAGCGGGCCCATGCCGAACAGGACTCGGATGTACATCGGAGCCAGTACGTGGTCCAGCACGCCGAACGCGTCGGGTGCGTGCTCGCCGCGTTCGCGGGCGCGGTCGAGCATGGACTGCAGTTGGCGGCCGCGTTCGGCGAGGAGGTCGTCGAGTGCCTGCATGCCCTGCTGGCCGTTGCTGGACAGCGCCACGGCCAGACGCAGCAGGGCCAGGCCGTCCGGTCCGGTGATCTCGCGGGCCACGTTGGCCGCGTAGGCGCGCAGGTCGCCGGCCAGACTGCCGGTGTCGGGCATCGGTGACCGTGCGTTGAGGCGGGTGAGCACCACGTCGGTGAGCAGGGTTTCCAGGCTGCCCCACCGGCGGTAGATGCTGCTGTCGGCCACGCCGGCGCGGGCCGCGACATCGCCGACGGTGAACTTGCCGTAGCCGCGTTCGCTGATCAGGTCGGTGACGGCCTGGTGCACCGCCGCGCCGACACGGGCGCCGCGCCCGCCGGGTCTCCGGGCTCGTTGTCGCTCCTCCACGCTCCCACCTTAACGCAGTTGGGGCTTGCGTTTACGTGGAGGGTCTCTTTACAGTCGCCTAACGCAGCCGAGAGCTGCGTTAGGCGTTCCTAGGACCTCCAGGCGAGAGGAATCCCCATGGCTGCATCGCCTGCGGCTGTAGACGGTCGATCACACCGGGCCGTGCTGCTCACGGTGACCTGCTTGGGCCAATTCATGGTGCTGCTCGACAACACGATCGTTGGAGCAGCGCTGCCCGACATGCAGGACCGGCTGCACACTCAACTGACCGGTCTGCAGTGGATCGTCGACGCGTACGTGCTGCTGGTCGCCATGCTGCTGTTGTCCGGCGGCGTGTTCGCCGACCGGTTCGGCCGCAAGCGGGTGTACCTGGCGGGCGCGGCGGTGTTCACCGCCGCATCGGCGCTGTGCAGCCTCGCGCCGTCGGTCGGCTGGCTGATCGCCGGCCGGATGCTGCAGGGCATCGGGGCATCGGCGCTGAGCCCCGCTTCGCTGGCCCTGCTCGCCGCCGCCTACCCCGCCGCCCAGGAACGCATCAAGGCGATCGGGCTGTGGGCCGGGTTCAGCGGAATCGGCCTGGCCGCCGGTCCCGTGGCCGGCGGGATACTGGCAGACGCCTTCGGCTGGCCCGCCATCTTCCTCGTCAATCTGCCCATCGGCGTGATCCTGCTGCTGCTCGGCCTGCGTCACCTGGACGAGTCCCGCAATCCGAGCGCCCCGGAGATCGACGTCCCGGGAACGGTGCTGTCCGTTCTGGCGGTGGGGGCACTGACCTACGGGCTGATCGAGGGCGGAGCTCGCGGCTGGACCTCACCGGTGATCCTGGGAAGCCTCGCCGCCGCGGCGATCCTCCTCGCCGCTTTCGTCGTCGTCGAAGCGCGTCGCCGCGCACCGATGCTGCCGCTCCGGCTGTGGCGGCAGAGGCTGTTCACCGTGTCCAACACCGCCATGATCGTGGTGGGGTTCGCGCTCATGGGCTCGTCGTTCTTCTTCTCCCAGTTCTTCGTGTCCGTCCAGGGCAGCTCGATCCTGCGTGCCGGCCTGCAGACGCTCCCCGTCTCCCTCGCGATGGTGGTCGTCAGCCCGTTCGCGGGCCGGCTCGCCGCCCGGTACGGCTTCCGCATCGTGGTCACCATCGGCCTGGCCCTGGCCGGAGGGGGGCTGCTGGGGCTGGGCATGGTGCACGCGGATACCGGTTACGGGAACGTGTGGTGGCGGCTGGGAGTCGTCGGCATCGGCTTCGCCCTGACCCTGTCCCCGCTGACCGGCGCCGCCATCCAAGCGGTCAGCCCGCAAGAAGGCGGCCTCGCCTCCGGCATCAGCAGCACCACCCGGCAGATCGGCGCGGTGCTCGGCGTGGCGGTACTCGGAGTCGTCGTCCGCGCCCGGCAATCCGACGGCGCCTCGTTCGAGACCGGCCTCGGCAGCGCCTTCGCCGCTGCCGGCATCGTCACTCTGGCCGCCGCGGTGTTCACCGGCCTGTGGCTGACGAGGTCCAAGCCCGCGCGCGCCTCGACGGCGCCGCACCGATCCAGCGATGCAGAAGCGGTCACCTCGACGAGCGAGGCGTCCTGAGATGGCTCGCTGCGCAAGGGCAGGCCATCGCGAACGGCTGCTGCCTCTCCGGGCCCGCTCATTACAGGGGCGATCCAGCTTCGGCCCCGAGCAGCGAGTGTTCGTTCAACGCCACCCAGGTGCCGGGTGCGGACACCGGTCGCAGTGACAACCGTCGGGCCAGTTGATCGGCCGATCCTCCGAATGCCGCGTGGTTCTGGACCCGACTGGTGTCGGAGCGAGGCACCGGCCGACGCCAGAGGGTCGGGCCGGCCAGGAAGAGCCGTCGAGGCGTGGAGTGGCAATCGTACGTGTGCGTTGCGCAGTTGGGGCGGCCGTACCAGTCAGGCCCGCGGAGCGTCACTGCCCGCGGGCCGGGAGGCGCCGGGCGCCAGCGGGTCCGGCGGGGGCACGGACGGCAGGCCCGCCGCGCCAGTGCGCAGCCGCTCGAAGACGAGGTCGAAGGTGAAGCCCGCGGTGAAGCCGAGCGGAATGGTGAAGAACAGCAGCCGTCGCACGTCCAGATGGTCGAGGAGGGTGGGGACGGTCAGCAGCTGGGAGGCGACGTAGAGAAGGACGCAGACCAGCCCGGCACCCAGCCCCCGTACCGCCGCGCGCCCCCAACGCACGTCGCTCTCGAAGGAGTTGCGCAGGATGGCGCCCGCGGCGGAGGCCACCAGCGGGGCGCCCACCAGGATCAGCAGATCCAGGGCGCCTGCCTGCTGCGCATTCCGGGCCGTCACCAGGGCCGCGAGGGAGGCCAGCATGCACACGGCGGCCACGGCGAGCCCCCTGGCCGACCGCCTGGCCGCCATGCGTTCGCCCCGCGCGCGTTCCGCGAGGGCGCGCAGTCTGCGTTCCCGCTGTCTGAGCAGGCAGGCGATCAACCGGGAGGCGGACGCCGAGGACCAGTTGTCGCCCATCAGGCGGATGTCGGAGTCGTCCGCGTCGTTGCGGACCTTGTCGAAGTTGATCCACACCTGGCCGGCTCCGCCGCCGAACGCGGCCACCGTCACCAGCGGCAGTCGCTGCGCCAGTGCGATGATCCCGGCCACCCGGGTGGACTGGCCGCCGCCCATCAGCAGTACGCCGTCACAGCTGAGCAGGGTGTGATAGAAGGCCACCTCCCACTCGCCGCTGCTGTCGCGAAGGATTTCCAGGCTGGCGTGGGCGTCTGGTGCCAGGCCGAAGTCGACGTCGCTGTGGCGTGGCGGGAAGGCCGCCACCCGGCCGGGCTCCGCCTCGGTGCAGGCGTCCGCGTACCCGGCGACGACATCGGTCTCGATGTACTCGGGGCTGCTGGAGAAGACGGCCAGATCGCAGCCGGCCCGGGCGAGTTCTCTGCCCAGTTGCCGACAGGCCTCGGGAGCGCGATCGGCGGCCTTGAGTGGGTGGGAGAAGGTGCGACCGGGATCGGTGCTGCCGATGACGGCGATGAGAGGACGCGCGGACGGCGGCGAAGTCATGTGCCAGTCTAGGCAGTTGCCCCTGATGTGTCTCGACTGGTTCTGCTGATGTGTCTCGACGGGTTCAGCGGGGTTTCGCCGTATTTCTTGGCGTTCGAGGTGTAGCCGAAGGCGTGCGGGGGGATGGGTGAGCCGACGGTGGGGAGAAGTGATGGCAGGCGTCAGCCGGATACCGGCCTACTTCAGTCACAGCTACTGGGCAGAGGACCGGGAGCTGAACGAGCACTTCTGGCACCTCTTCTGGAACGAGGGCTTCACCTTCGCGGTCGACCCGAAGACCAACCCCCTCTCGCCCACCCATCTGGAACTGATGATGGATCAGAGTGCCTGCTTCGTCGGGGTGGTGACGCACCGCCAGGAGGAACGCCGGTATCGCGCCTCGCCCTTCATGGTGCACGAGCACGATCTCGCGCTCCAGGCGCGGAAGCCCAGGCTCGTGTTCATGGAGACGGGCGTGTCGGCCGGTTTCTTCCCGGTGGCCGACGAGCAGCGCATCGTGTTCAACCGCCGCAAACTCCCCGACGCGGCCGAGGTGAAGCCCGCGATCGCCCGCCTCGCCGGCCGCAGCGGTCCCGCCGGAGGCGCCGCCAAAGGACTGCTCGGCACGGTCGGACTGATCCTGCCCGACGACCCCGCCTACCGGGCCGCCGAGCCGCTCATCCGGCGTGCGGTCGAGGATGTCGGATACCGCCCCCGCACGATCAGCCTCGAATTCGAGGACCTCTTCGAGTTCCTGCTCGCCGTCGACGGATGCGACTTCATCGTCGTCGACGTCGCCTCCCCGCACGCGGTGCCCTGGGTCTTCCCCGAGCTGAGCGGACGCTTCCGGCCGACCCTCAAACTCATCCACGATCCGCCCGACGGCCGGTACGTGCCGCAGCCGTCGAAACTGGTGAGCGGAGCCGCCCTCCGGGCGGCCGAGCCGGCGGACCGCATCACGGTGCACTGGAGCGATCCGCAGGAACTCGCCGACCGCCTCCAGGACTTGGTGGCCCGCTTCTACCAACCACGGCTGGAGTTCGAGACCTACGAGGAGGGCGTCGGATACTTCCGCAGCCTCGGCCGGGCACAGGGCAGCATCTTCCTCAGCAACGCCCGCGGCGACGACACGCTGGCTCAGCGCGTCGGCCGCAGCCTCGAACTGCACAACCTGTCGTACTTCCACTACCTGCGCCGCAACACCATCGAACTCGGCGCCGACTGGCGCAGCCAGCTGTACGCCAACGTGGCCGCGTGCCGGCTGTTCCTGCCGCTCATCAGCCGGCACTACTGGGAGAGCGAGTACTGCCGGGAGGAGTACGAGATCGCCGAACGTCTGCGCGCCGACGGCCGGTTGGTGATCCTGCCGTACTTCCTCGGCCCCGGAGTGGCACGCCAGGTCAGCTTCCAGGGCCGGGCCATCGGCCACCTCTCCCAGGACGAACAGGTCGCGGTCATCAGCCGTGACGTCGACAACGCGTTCGTCGAGCGCCGCCGACTGGAGGAGCACGGCGTCACAGCAGCCGAGCAGGGCGCCAGGGCCGGCACGCCCGCCCCGGGACGCCGCTGCGACATCGCGCTCGTCACGCTCCTGCCCGACGCCTTCGAGGCGCTGCGCCGCCATCTGGAGACCGCCGGTGCGCACACCGAGACCGCACTGCACGGCACCGGCTGCGCGTGGCTGCGCACCAGCGTTCAGGCCGTGGGCCGCAGCAGCGCCTACGAGGTGGTGGTGGCCCAGCCGTGCGGCGGCCGCGACGGGGTCGCCAACGCCGTCGCCGCCACGATCGAGGAGCACCAGCCCGAGACGGTGGTCTTCGTCGGGGCCTGCTGCGCCCTCGCCCCCGACCTCGTGCCCGGCGACGTGGTCATCTCCAACCGGTTGCACGGCTACACCTACGACGAACTGGAACGCAGCTGCCTGCCCCGCCCCGACCGCAGCCACCTGGCGCACGAAGGGGTGGCCGCGCTCGGCGACAGCATGCGCCTGAACTACACCTACTGGACGGAGAAGGTGTACGAGCAGCCACCCGGCGGTCCCCGCAGCACCGCACCGCGTGTCGTGGTCGGCCCGATCGCCTCGGGGGACGCGACCGTCGGCGGCAGCGGGGACCCGGCCCTGCGGCCGGTGACCGGCGCCTGGCCGGGGCTGGCCGCAGTCGAACTCGAAGGCGCGGACGCGGCAGCCGCCGTCACCCAGACCCGCCGGGGCGGCCGGACACACGTGTCGTTCTCGATGGTGTGCGCGGTGGCCGGCACCACCACCGACGGCATCTCCGCCAACTCGACGCGACCCGAGCAGGAGAAAGCCTGGAAGCACTACGCAGCCGACGTGGCCGCCACCCTGGTCCTGGAAGCGATCCGGTTGGCATGGCCCAGTCCGCCCAGGAGAGCCGGATGACACGACGGGACAGGCGGCAGCCGTGGACGCCCCCACCGCCCAGCACGGTGGACGTGAAGATCCCCGACAGCCTGCACGCCCTGATCGAGATCCTCGCCGAGGAAGCCCACAACAACTGGGCCCGGCAGCGGCTGTCGGAAGGCTGGCGGTACGGGCGCCGGCTGAGCCGGCGACGCAAGACGCACCCCCTGCTGGTCCCGTACTCCGCGCTCACCCACGAGCAGCAGGAGGCGGACCGGGTGGTCGCCATGGGGTCGGTGAAGGTCATCCTCCGCCACGGGTACACCCTCCAGGAGCCCGCCGACCGGTGAAAGGGGCGCTCCATGACGACCATCGCGGTGACCGGGCACATCGACCTGACGGCGAAGACCTCCGCCTTGGTGCGTACCGCCCTGGACGAACTGCTGCAGCGTTACGCCGCCGACGGGGAACTGGTCGGGGTCTCCTGTCTCGCCCGGGGCGCCGACTCGGTCTTCGCGGAGGCCGTACTCGCCGCCGGCGGCCGGCTGGCCGTCGTCATCCCCTCCCGGGACTACCGGCGCGCCCGGGTGCGGCCCGAACACGCGCCCGTGTTCGACCACCTGGTCCAGGCCGCCCACGACGTCGTCGTCCTGCCGATCGAGACCGCCGGCCGGCAGGCGTACGAGGCGGCGAACCGCGTCCTCGTGGAACGCGCCGACCGCCTCGTCGCCGTCTGGGACGGCACTCCGCCCACCGGCAGAGGAGGCGGCACCGCCGACACCGTCCTCGAGGCCCGGGCGGCGGGCGTCCCCGTCGACGTGGTCTGGCCCGCCGGAGCCGAACGTGCCCACCGGGAACACCGCGAGGGCGCCGACGGCGGGCGCGGGGCTTCAGGGCGCGTTGCGGAGGCGGACCACAGCTGGTCGGGCAAGAAGCTCTGACGCATTCACTCCTCGGCCACGACGTACGCGGGCCCTCGAATCGAGGGGGTTCGGAAAGACCGGGCTCAGCCTCGTCAACGCGGCAGGCAGGCACGTGCGCAACAGCGGCTCTGCTTACGCGGGTTGGTGAATCCACAGGCGTCGAAAGCGTTGTGCAGCGCGTGCCGCCGGCCCTCACCTGCCGTACGCCGCAAGGTGACGCGACGAGCTCTCGGCGAAGACGGCACAGTCGAGCCCTACCCCAGCTTCCGCAGCACTTGGGCGACGTTGTTCCGGTACGTCCGCAGTGCCTGCAACCCGGCGGCGTAGCGGTCACGGTGCCGGACGATGTCCGCGGCCTGTTTCCGTGCCCGGACGGCGTGCCAGAGTTCGACCGTATGGTGGCGGCGCTTGCAGATGACGTCGGCCGCGGCGGTGGCCCGCTCCCGCGGCGTATGCCGGGTGTTGCCGTCACTGCCCCGCTGCCAGGCGGTGTCCGTGTACGCGGCCACGGGGTCGCGATAGCGGGTGAACCCTTGCGCTGCCACGCAACGCGACCACACCTTCCACGCTGCACGCAGACGCGGATCGCGCTTGACGGCCTGGTTGATCTCGGTCGCCCGTGCAGGTCCGTACAGCCAGTCGCGCTTGACGTCGATGCCGCGCATCAGCCGTCGGCTCGCCTGCGCGCTGCAGGAGGGGAAGTCCGCATACTCGGCGGTGGTCATCCGGCGGCCCGTCGGTCGCGGAGTCCGGAACTTCGCCGGGTCCCAGCCGTAGCCCCAGCGGCGGGCGGCGGCGAGATCCAGGACACCGTAGTCGGTGCCGACCGCGGTGACGACGACGGGATCGCTGGGATAGCGCGGGTCGAGCGGGAAGTCCGGGTGGCCGTGCTCCGCCATGCACTGCCGGACCAGCAGCGCCGATGCCCGCTGCGATCGCTGGTGGTCCTGAGATGTGTAGTCGTAGCGGTCGGCCGGGAGGGGGCCTAGGTCCGACGTCGTACGGATGATCTCCGGCCGGCCTGAACCGGAGACACACATCGCTGCCAGCATCGCCACGACCGCAAGTCGCCACCCCCGCCTTGTCATGCGCACGGATGGTAGCGAACCGCGTGAAGGAGCCGACCAGGCCCCCGGTGTATTCAGCGGCGGTCGGTTGTGGCGGGACCGTGCCCCGACCGAAGCCCTGCGGTGGTGAAGCGGACCGCCGTACGAGCCCTCACGGGCGGACCGTGAGGCCGTCCAGGGTGAGGTCGAGCAGGCGCTCGGCTTGCTGTCGGTGTTCGGCGCCCGCGGAGGTGAGGGCGATGCCTTCCAGGGCGGCGCCGATGTCGGTGGGCTGGATATCCGTGCGGATCGCCCCGGCGGCGGTGCAGGCGTCCATGAGTGAGGTGATGGCGGCCTGGATCATTTCCCGGCTGTGACCATAAGGGTTGCTTCCCGTCGCGGCGATGGCGCGCAGGGCGTCGATCATGCCGTGCTTGGCGGTGACGTAGTCCAGGAAGAGGCGTGTCCACGCGCGCAGGGCCTGTGCCGGCGGCTTCTGCGCGAGGAGAGCGGGGGCGGCATCGCACAGGCGGGCCACCTCGTTGCGGTAGACCGCCTCGATCAGGGCCTCGCGGGTGGGGAAGTTGCGGTACAGGGTCGCACTGCCCACGCCTGCCTCCTTGGCGATGCGTTCCAGGTGCGCGTCCAGCCCCTCCGTCGTGAAGACGCGTACAGCGGCCGTGAGGATCTTCTCCCTGTTCCGCCGTGCGTCAGCCCGCAGCGGCCGAAGCGTTCCATCGGTCATCCGTGCTCGCCGTCCCCTCTTCGAAGCCCACCGAACTTGCTAACTGGAGGCGCCCCCACTTAGGGTGAGCGTAACTGGGGGCGCCTCCGGTTTTTCACTCTAGGTCACTGCACGGACCTGCGCGCCCTCCAAGAAAGGAAGCCGATCATGTCGGGTATCCAGGGCAAAGTCATCGCGATCACAGGTGCCAGCAGCGGCATCGGCGAGGCGACCGCGGCCTACCTCGCCGAAAAGGGCGCCCAGCTCGTGCTCGGAGCCCGGCGCGAGGACCGACTGAACGCCGTCGTGGACGGCATCACGGCGAAGGGCGGCACCGCCACCGGCGTCATCGTCGACGTCAGGCGCCGCGGAGATCTCCAGCGCCTGACGGATACGGCCCTCAGCCAGTTCGGTCGGCTCGACGTCCTCGTCTCCAACGCAGGCACGATGGCCGTCTCGCCGTTCGACGACCTGCGCCAGGATGACTGGGACGCCATGGTCTCCACCCACATCACCGGCCTGCTCAACGGCATCGGGGCCGCTCTGCCCGTCTTCCGCCGGCAGCGCTTCGGCCAGTTCGTCAACGTCGGCTCCACCGCGGCCTACGTCGTCAAGACCCCTCAGGGGGTCTACGCGGCCACCAAGACGGCGGTGAAGGTGCTGACCGAAGGACTGCGCCAGGAGTCGGGACCGGACCTGCGCGTCACCCTCGTCTCACCCGGCTTCACCCATACCGAAGGCATCGGCAAGGGAGCCGGCCCTGAGATCGCGGCCGCGATGACCCGGCAGCGCGACGAGATCGCCATGCCGCCCTCGGCGGTTGCCTCCGCCATCGGCTACGCCATCGAACAACCCGACGGCGTCGACGTCAGCGAGATCGTCGTCCGCCCGACCGTGCAAGCCTGAGAGCGGCGAGCCGGCGAGTTCATGGTGCAGTTCCTCGCCGCCGGCGAACTCCACACGAGCTGGACCTACGACGGACTGCGCACCGCCGACCCTGAGCCCGCCGAGCGCACCGCGTTCGACAGGGCGGCACCGTACGGCACGGCCAGGGCTGCACCCTGCGCGTCAGTGCCGCCGGGGGCGCCGTTCGGCGTGTGGGGGTCTGGCGCACGCCCCCTGAATGCGTCCGTGCGCCGCACCGCGGCGGCTGCGTACTGCGCCGTTCCGCTGCTCGCCACTTTCCGCCTCGCCTAGCGTGCAGGGACGTCTCCGGGGAATGGCGCGTCGGTGGCCCCGACGGAGACGGTTCATTGTCCGTGCGCGGGGGGAGCGACTGGTGACGCACGCCGAATTCGGCCCGGGAGAACGCAAAGAAGCCGCCGGAGGCGGTCCGGGCGGGCTGCGGGCCGACCGCTCGGTCATCTCTCCCGCGCTGTACGAGCGTATGGACGCGGGCGAGTCCGTCCTGAGAGTGATCTTCGATCTCAACCCTGACTACCCACGCGGACTGACCGGTGCGGCATCCGAGGTCGGCGTACTGCTCGGTCAGGCCGCCATCGAGTTCGGCAGGCTCGATCCCGAGGCACAGCCCCGTACACCGCACGACCTGGGCGGGCCGTACGTGGCCGCTCTGCTGTCGCCGACGGCGCTGCTGTGGGTCGTGCGCCGGGATCTGGAGCAGGCGGAGCGTGACGACTGGAGCCTGCGTGCGATCCGCAGAGTGTGGCCCGACTTCGAGGTCCATCCGTTGCTCGACCGGTCCCTGGCGACGATCAAGGCCGATGCCGCCCGGGCGGCCTTCGCGGCGGCCGGTGCGGGGATCACCTGGGCGGTCGTCGACTCCGGTATCGACCACAGGCATCCCCACTTCCGCACGTGGGGCAACCTCGACCTGCCGCCGCACGTGGAGCACGTCGACTTCACGGGCGAGCGTTCCCCGCTCACCGACGACGTGGGGGTCGGGCACGGCACGCCGGTGGCCGGCATCATCGGAGGCGAGGCACGCGGCGGACAGGGCGGTCCGCTGCGCATCCGGCGCACCCTGCTCGACGGCGACCGCGGCATCGACCCGAAGGCGGAGACGCTGGAGCACATCAGCGGCGTCGCGCCGCAGTGCAAGCTGGTCTCCTACAAGGTCTTCAGTCCTCGCACCCCGAGCAGTGTCAGCACGGTCCTGGCCGCGTTGGCACACATCCAGCGCGTCAACGACCAGGGCCGCAACCTCCGTATCCACGGCGTCAATCTGAGCCTCGGCTACCCCATCGACCCGGACTGGTTCGTCGGCAGCTACTCGCCCCTGTGCACCGAGGTGGACCGGCTCACCCGCTCCGGCGTCGTCGTGGTGGCCGCGGCCGGCAACACGGGCCTGGTCAGGCTGAACTCGGTCGGTGGTGGTGTGGCTGGCACACAGGGTGCCTTCGGAGCGCAGCTGACGATCACGGATCCGGGGAACGCGCGCTACGCCCTCACGGTCGGCTCCACGCATCGCGAGGCACCGCACACCTATGGTGTCTCCTGCTTCTCAGCGAAGGGCCCCACCGGCGACGGCCGGCTCAAACCCGACCTCGTCGCGCCGGGCGAGCGGGTGCTGTCCGCGGCGAGTCTGCGCCCCCAGCCCGACGAGAAGGACTGGAACGACCCCGCGTACACGGAGTTCAGCGGCACCAGTTTCGCGGCGCCCCACGTCTCGGGCGCCATCGCGGCCTTCCTGTCCGTGCGGCGGGAGTTCATCGGACAGGTCGACCGGGTGCGGGAGATCTTCACTGCTTCGGCGGTGGACCTGGGCCGGCTGCCGGAGTTCCAGGGGCACGGCCTGGTCGACCTGATGCGGGCGCTGCAGTCCGTATGAGCGTAAGCGATGCCCGAATGCGGGGGAGTGGGGTGGATGACGGGCGCACTGGGCGGTTTTCCCTATACGGCGCTACGGTTCGACGCCGCCGGAACCCTGGTGCCGGACGCCACCGGTCTCGGCGTCGACGGCCTGGCCGCGTGGCTGGCGGCGGGCGAGGCCACCGACGTGGTGGTGCTGTCACACGGCTGGCGCAACGACGCCCGCACCGCGCACCGGCTGTACGACTCCCTGGCGGCCTCCGCCCGGGCCGTGCTGCCCCGGGTGCCCGGGGCGCGGGAGCACCGTATCCACCTCGTCGGTGTGCACTGGCCCTCGCAGCGCTTCGCCCCGGTGACCGACGCGTTGACGCAGCCCGCGTCCGAGGCGTCGGCGGGATGGCTGCCGCGCAGCAGAGGGGCCCGTCCCGACGAGGTGCGCGCGGGATACGACCGGCTCATGGAGACGCTCGGCCCAGAGGCGCGGGCGGACGCGCCGGACGGCACGACGCTGGCCTCGGCGATCGAACGGTCGTCGTCGGCACGGGTACGCCTGGTGCGCTGGGTCCAGAGCCTGCTGCCGGGCGGGCAGGCACCGGATGGCACCAGGAACGGCGCGTGCGCGGCCGACGACGAGGACGGACGGCTGGCCGCAGCCGACCCCGAGGACGTGATGCGCAGGCTGTCCTGCGACGTCGTCGCGGCCGCCGACGAGGAGGCGGACGGCACGATCGGCCTCGGCGGCGGGGTGAGCGGCCGTCACGGACGCGCCGCCGTGCGGCTGCTGGACGTCGCCACCTACGCCGTCATGCGCGAGCGGGCCGGGCGCATCGGGGCCCGGGGGCTGGCGCCGGTGCTGGCCCGTCTCCACGACAGGGTGCCCGGCTGTGCCGTTCACCTCGTGGGGCACAGCTTCGGAGCACGGCTGGCCGCCGCGACGGCCCTGGCCACGGCCAACGGCGGGCAGGTGCGCTCCCTGTGCCTGCTCCAGGCCGCGTTCTCCCACTACGGACTGGCCCGTCGCTGGGACGGAAGCGCCGACGGGGCGTTTCGCGCGCTGGTCGGCCGGCGTCTGGTGGGCGGACCGATCCTGGTCACCCATACGGCCAACGACCGAGCCGTCGGCTACCCGTACGCGGTGGCCTCCCTCCTGCTGGGGCACGTCGGTGTCGGCTTCACCGGACCCGAGAGCACCTACGGAGCCCTCGGGCACAACGGCGCGCGGCGCACGCCGGAGGCCGACGACCTCACGCTGCTGGGGGTGGGCGAGCCGTACGCCTGGCGGCCGGGCCGAGTGCACAACCTGCGCGCCGACGCGTACGTCCGCGGTCACCACGACGTGTCGGGACACGAGGTGGCCCACGCCGTCCTGAGCGCGGTGACGGCATGACACGGCAGTGCGCCGTCCCGCTCTTCGTCAACTTCTACTCACCGGGGGGTCGGTGGTCTTGGCCGGTTTGTCGCAAGCGTTGGGGTCGGGGGAGGCGGGCGTGGTCAGCGGGCGCTGGGGCGGCCGCCCCGATCGGGCCGTCCTGGGAGGCCGGGTGATGGTCCTGCCCGGTGAGCGGCTGCATCTGGTCTCGCTGGGCATGCGCTCCGCCGAGTGCGAGGTGCAATGCCGTACGCAGGACAGGGCCGTGCTGCGTGTCATGGCCCGGCTCACCTTCCAGGTGGGGCGCAACGGTCAGGACGTGCTGGAGTTCTTCCGCAACTTCGGCGAGGACGGCGACACCCTGACGCCGCAGGTCGAAGCGGTCCTCACCCGGCAACTGCAGGCCGTGCTGGAGACGTTGTCAACCGAGCAGGCCGAGCTGGGCTCGGCCCTGATCACCGAGCGGGCGGGCGGGCTGATCGCCGCCGACTTCGCCTGTGTGGGGCTGCGCCTGGTGTCCCTGGGCGTGGACATCGTCCTCCCGGACGGCTACGAGAGCGCCCGCGCCCGGCAGTTGACGCTGCGGCAGCAGATCGAGACCACCCGCCTCGACATCCACCAGCAGGACCTGCTGCACGCGGCCCAGGTGGAGCGCGAGAAGCGCGAGGCGAAGGCCCGCGCGGATCAGTGGCGGTACGAGGAGCGCCAGCGCATCCAGACCTCGATCGAGCGGGTCGACGTGGACCGTCACCAGCGCGAGGCCGACCGGGAGCACCAGTCGGCGCAGGCGCGGCTCGCCGCCGAGCAGCTGCAGCAGGAGTACGCGGTGCGCAGCGAGTACGAGCAGATCATCCTGCGAGCCGAGCTCCTGAAGAAGCTGCCGCAGGTCCTGGAGGCGCAGGGCAAGCTTCTGCCCGAGTTGCGCACTTACATCGGCGGTTCCGACAAGGAGGGCCTGCCGGCGCTCATCAAGGGGCTTGCCTCGTACGGGCTGCCGATCATGGAGGAGGTCCGCAAGATCTTCGACCAGACCCCCGCCGGGCAGCGTCCGCTGGAGCAACGGCGCGAGGATGATGCGGAGCCGCCCGAGCGGAGCGGGGAGGATTGAGCAGTGATGCCGGGCTGTCTCGGCAACGACCCTGCGGGGCGTGCGAGGCGCGTCCGGCCGCGTGCGCCTGTCGAGGGCCGGGCGGCCCTACGAGGTGCCCGGCCATCGGCGCCCGCCCAACCTCCGTACGTGTAGGCGCCGTTGGGGTGCCGCGGCCGGTCGGTGCCGTCAGGCGGCCTGGGACGTCTCGTGCCGCCAGAAGCCCGAGAAGAAGATGCGCTCCTTCGGCAGGCCCAGCCGGCGCAGATGTCGGCGCCCTTCCGTGGCGAGCGTCGACTCGCCGACGACGAAGGCGTAGCCGGCCTCGTCCACGGTGGTGTGACGCAGCAGTTCGCCGAGGGCGCCGGTGCCGGGTACGGAGGTGCTGTCCTCGCGGACGATCCAGGTGACGGACATTCCGGCCGGTGCGTCCAGCGTGCGCCGGTCGCCGGCTGTGGGCACCTCCTGGATGAGGCGGCCGACGGTGTCGCGCGGCAGGGAGCGCAGGATGTTCGTGGTGGCGGGCAGTCCGGTCTCGTCGGCGACGACGAGGACCTCGGTGGCGTCCGCCGGGCAGTCGAACAGCACCCCTTGGTCCAGCAGGGCGAGCGCGTCGCCGGGCCGGGCGGCGCAGGCCCAGATGGCGGCCCCGCCCTGCGGTTCGCCCGAAGGGCCGTGGTGCACGACGAAGTCGATGTCCATCTCGGCCGCTTCCGGGCGGAAGTCGGCCACCGTGTAGTTCGCGCAGTGCGGGCGATCCCGCTCGGGGATGGCCAGATAGGGCTGCCACCACCGCGTTGCGGTGAACTGCGGTAGCCGCAGGACGTGTTGGTGCGGCAGTTGGAGGAAGAGCCGGAACCAGTGGTCGTAGCCCATCCATGCGAACTCCGCGAGTTCGTCGCCCGTGACGGTGACGCGGTGGATGGACGGGGAGGTTCGCTCGGTCCGTACGACCTCGGCCCGGAACATCCTCGGGGTGCGCGGCATCAGCCGGTGGATCTTCGCCATGCGGGAAGGTTCCTCACTTCGGTCAGACCCCCAGGCGTTGGAGGTGATTAGGTTAGGCTAACCTAATCTCGTGAGTTCTGGTGAAGAGACAACCGAGCCCTCCCGCTCCCGTGGCCACGCCCTGACCGCCCGGGGCGTGACCGTGTCGTACGACGGAACGGACGTCGTGCACGACGCGGCCCTCACGCTCCGGCCCGGACAGGTGACCGCGCTCGTCGGGCCCAACGGCAGCGGCAAGTCGACGCTGCTGCGCACCCTGGCCCGCTTGCAGCGCGCCCGCACCGCCACCCTCACCCTCGGCGACGAGAAAGCCGCCGCCACCGACGGACTCGCCCTGACGGCCCGGGAGTTCTCACGCCGGGTGGCGCTGCTGACGCAGGGGCGCCCCACCCCGAGCGGCCTGACCGTGCGGGACATCGTCGAGTTCGGCCGCTTCCCCTACCGCGGGCGCTTCGGCCGTACGGACGCCGACGGCGCGGCGGCCGTACGACGGGCCCTGGCCCTGACCGACCTCGAAGCTCTCGCCGAGCGCGGAGCGGAACACCTCTCGGGCGGCCAGCTCCAGCGCGTGTGGCTCGCCGGCTGCCTCGCCCAGGACACCGGAGTGCTTCTGCTCGACGAACCCACGACCTACCTCGACCTCCGCTACCAGGTCGAACTACTCGATCTGATAAGGGACTTGGCGGACGACCACGGCATCGCCGTCGGCGTCGTCCTGCACGACCTCGACCAGGCCGCCGCCGTCGCCGACCGGATCGCCCTGCTGCACGCCGGCCGCGTCGTCGCCGACGGACTGCCCGCGGACGTACTGACCGCCGAACGCCTCACCGCCGCCTACGGCATCCGCATCGACGTCGACACCGACCCCCTCACCGGCCGCCTGCGCACGCGTGCGATCGGCCGTCACCACGCACGCACCGAAAGGCTCAGCACCACCTCATGAGACGCTCCCTGATCACCCTCGCCGCGACCGTGTCCGCCGCCGTGACCCTGGCCGGCTGCGGCACGACCGAGCCCGCCGCCGACACCTCCACGCCGAGCGCCAAGCGCATCACCCTCACCGACGCCAGCGGCGCGAAGGTCACCCTCGACGGGCCCGCCGAGACGGTCGTCGGCACCGAATGGAACGTCGTCGAGAGCCTTCTCACCCTCGGGGTCGACCCGGTCGGCGTCGCCGACGTCAAGGGATACAAGACCTGGGACACCGCCGCCCCGCTGACCGGCACGCCCAAGGACATCGGCACCCGCGGCGAGCCCAGCATGGACACCATCGCCTCCCTCTCCCCGGACCTCATCGTCGCCACCACCGACCTGCCGGCCTCCGCCGTCAAGCAGCTGCGCACCATCGCTCCCGTCCTCCAGGTCCGTTCCGCCGACGCCTCCGACCAGATCGGGCAGATGGAGAAGAACCTGGACCTCATCGCCCAGGCCACCGGCACCACGGCCGAGGCCCAGAAGGCGGAGAAGTCCTTCGACGCCAAGGTCGCCGAGGGCAAGAAGGCACTCGCCGACGCCGGGCTCGACGGACAGGAGTTCGCCTTCGCCGATGGCTACGTCGCCTCCAACCAGGTCTCCATCCGCCCCTACACCAGCGGCTCCCTGGTCGGTGCCGTCAACGCGGCGATCGGGCTGAAGAACGCCTGGACGGTCAAGGGTGACGCCGACTACGGCCTGGCCACCACCGACGTCGAAGGCCTGTCCGGTCTCGGCGACGTGCAGTTCGCCTACATCGGCAACACCAGTGAGTCCGACCCCTTCGCGAAGGACCTCGCGAAGAACGCGGTCTGGAAGGGGCTGCCGTTCGTGAAGAAGGGCAACGTCCACCGACTGCCCGACGGCATCTGGATGTTTGGCGGCCCCCGGTCGATGGAGGCGTACATCGACGCCGTCGTCGACGCCCTGACGAAGTAGCGCCATGGCCGTCACCGCGCCAGCCCCCGCCACCGACTCGCCGGCCGCCGCCACCAGGACGGGCGCGGTCGCGGTGACGGCCGTGCTCGTGCTCCTGGTCGCCTCCCTCGCGGTCGTCGACATCACCCAAGGGACCGCGTCCGTCGACGCCGCCCAGGTCTGGCAGGCCCTCACCGGCCGTGCGGAGGCCGGCGACGCCTCCGTCGTGATCGCCTCACGCCTGCCCCGCATGACGGCCGGCCTGCTGGTCGGCGCCGCGCTCGGCATCGCCGGCGCGGCCCTGCAGGCCGTCAGCCGCAACGTGCTCGCCGCCCCCGACACCCTGGCCGTCAACGCCGGTTCCTATCTGGCCCTGGGCCTGCTCGGTGTCACGGGCGTCTCGCTGCCGCTGCTCGCCTCCTCCGGCGTCGCCTTCCTCGGCGCCCTCGCGGCCGCGGCCATCGTGCTGTCCCTGTCCGGCCTGGGCACCGGCACCGTCCGCCTCGTCCTCGCCGGCAGCGCCCTCACGCTCGGCCTGACCTCCGTCACCCAGGGGCTGCTTCTGCTCTTTCCCGAGCGGACGAACGGGCTCTACCAGTGGAGCCAGGGCAGCATCAGCCAGAACGGCTTCGACGGCGTCGTACAGATGGCGCCCGTCGTCACCGTCGCCCTCGCCGGACTGCTCCTGACCGCCCGCCGCGTGGACGCCCTCGCCCTCGGGGACGACGCCGCGTGCGGACTGGGCGTCCCGGTGCGCGCCACCCGGATCACGGTCGTGGTACTGGCCTCCCTGCTCGCCGCCGCGGCGGTCACCCTCGCCGGGCCCATCGGCTTCGTCGGCCTGTGCGCCCCCGCGCTCGTCCGGCCGCTGGCCCGCCGTGTCCGGCTCTTCGTGCGGCTGCGGGCGAGCCTGCCCGTGAGCGCACTGGTCGGCGCCGGTCTGGTGCTCGGCGCGGACGTCCTGCTGCGCGCGACGGTCCCGCCCGAATCGGCCGTCGCCGTGCCCACCGGCGTCGTCACCAGCATCGTCGGTGCGGTCTTCCTCGTCGTCATGGCACTGCGGGTGCGTGACTCGGCGGCGGCGAGCGCCCCGGAACGGCTGCGCATCCCGACCCGGGCGGTGTTCCTTACGACGGTGGCCGTGCTCACCTGCCTCCTGGGCGCGGTGATCATCTCCGGGGTGCTCCTGGGCGACACCAAGCTGCTGCTGGGGGACGTGGCGAACTGGGCGCGGGGCACGGCCGTGCAGTCCGTCTCCTTCGTCCTCGACACCCGCGTCCCCAGGGTTGCCGCCGCGCTCCTCGCGGGGGCCGCGCTGGCCCTGTCCGGCACCCTGGTCCAGGCCGTCACCCGCAACCCGCTCGCCGAACCGGGCGTCCTGGGCGTCTCCGGCGGAGCGGCTCTCGGCGCGGTCCTGCTCGTCACGACCGTCTCGTCCGCCGGTTCCTGGAGCGTGGCCGGCGCCGCCTTCGCGGGCGCCGCGCTCACCGCGGTCGTCGTGTTCGGCCTCGCCGCGCGGGGCGGGTTCGGGCAGCACCGGCTGGTCCTCGTGGGCGTCGGCGTGTCCGCCGCGACGAGCGCCCTCACCAGCCTGTTCATCGTGCTGACGGACCCGTTCAACGCGACGAAGGCCCTCACCTGGCTGTCCGGGTCCACCTACGGACGCACGCTGCCGGACGCCCTGCCCGTCGCGACCGCCCTCGCCCTGGGCATCGCCCTGGCCGTCGTACGACGCACCGAACTCGACCTGGTCTCCCTCGACGACGACACACCCGCGCTGCTCGGTCTGCGCCTGGCACCGGCCCGGCTGGGCTTCCTGGCCGTCGCCGTCCTGCTGAGCGCCACTGCGGTCGCCGCGGCGGGCACCATCGGCTTCGTCGGCCTGGTCGCCCCGCACGCGGCACGCGCCCTGGTTGGTCGCCGCCACGCACGGGTCGTCCCGGTGGCCCTGCTGCTGGGCGCGGCGCTCGTCGGCACCGCCGACCTCCTCGGCCGCACCGTGATCGCACCCGCCCAGCTCGGCGCCGGACTGATGACGGCCGTGATCGGCACGCCCTACTTCCTCCACCTCCTCCTCCGCACCCGCCGCTGACAACCGTGCCGGTCAGGACCGGGCCCAGCGACACTGCGGTCGTCGTATCGGACTCGCCTTCCGACTGATCGCCTCGCCTGCGCCTCGCCGCCGCATCACAAGCCGCGCCTTCGCACGTCATCGGCGATCGGATGGCCTGGGGCAGGGACGCTGACTCGGTCGACGGGTAAGGCGCCGACGTGCTCTCCCCGTTGCACGCGCGGACGTGTGGCCCCTCCGGTCCAGCAACTCGGTACGGCGCGGCCCGGTCAGCATGTCGGCGTGAAGACGCGGCCATAGGCGGGCTCCGTGAAGTCCGGTCTCCGTGGGGACATCACGCCGGGCGACGCGGTCCACAGGAGGGGCGTCAGGTCGGTCAACGCGGTCGGGGCCGAGTCGGCCGCGCGCACGTCGTGTCCCGCCCTGGGTGCGGATTACCGGGTAACAGAGGTCCGCCCGCCACTCTCCGGATGTGACGGTCGCAGGAAGCGGCGGACGGACCGGAACTCCGCAGGAGGAGCATCCATGGCCCACGATGACATATCCCGGATGCCGGACGGCACCGGCCGCGCCGTGACGTTCACGCTGCCGCGGGCGGCACGGGCGGTGTCGGTGATCAGCACCAGCGGTCTCGTCCTCGCCATCGCCGACGGTCGTTTCGCGCACAACACCGCCGGTTTGTGGGCGGTCGTCGTACTGGACGTCGCCGGCATGGCCTACGACTTGGTCGACCGGGCGCTGCGGCGGCGCTGAGCCGCGGCAGCGCCCAGGCCGTCATGGCCGGGCGGTCGCCACACCGAAGTCCGGCCGCACGGCCAGCCATTCCGCCACTGTGGGACGCCACACCGGGTCCCACAGTCGGGGCAGATAGGGAGCCCCCGCCGCTCCCGCCGTGCGTCGGATGTCCCCGGCTCGTCCCGGCAGGTCCCCCGCCGGGGCACCGAGAGACACCGCGGCGTCACCGGCAGCCACGGCGAGTGCCCACATGCGCGTGCCCAGCGCGTCGGGCCCGGAGCCCGGGCTGGTCTCGTCCAGGCTCCGGGCGGCGTGCACCCCGAACCGCACCCAGTCCTGAAGGGCGTCGCGGTTGCGGACCGACCAGTGCAGACGCAGGGAGGCCAACTGGCGGACGGCTCGCCGCTCGTGGGCGGCCCGTGTGGCGGCCCGACCCAAGCGGGGGCGGCGCACCATGGTCGGATCGAATACGTCGACGATCATGTCCGCCGGATCCAGGGCCTGTGCCAGGGGACTGAGCAACGCCTCACCCCGGAGCTTCCTTCTGCCCGGCTCCGGGGACGGCATCAGCCCGCCCCGTGCCACTGGCAAGGGCAGGGACGGGTGGTATGCGCGAAATCCCAACCCCTCCGACCCGGCTTCCCGAGGCCCTGGTTCCACCTCCACCCGTAGCAGCACTTCGCCGTCCGCGTCGTGCGTCCACCAGCTCACCGTGTTCTCCGCGGCGCTGAGCACCCGCGCCGGAACCTGCTCCCAGTCGACGCTGCCGATCCAGCGGCCGGCACCGGAGCGGGCGGTCTGGACCCGGACCTTGGGCAGTATCCGCTCCTCGGGGCAGGACATCCGAATCCCGGACTCCCGCAACGCCGCCTCCTCCTGGGCCAGTTCGAGCAGCCGTGCGTGATGCGGATGGCCGTCGAGCAGGCAGGCGGCCGCCAGCAGGGAGTCCATGACCGCCTCGGCGACCAGACCGTCCGACACCTGCTGCGGCGACCAGCGGCGCAGCAGTTCGACGAGTGGCAGCAGACGGTCGGCCGACCTGCGCAGGCATGACTCCGCCGCCGTGTGCGCGTCCGGAACGATTCCGTCGAGGTCCCACAGCAGACCTCCCGCCTCCAGGTCGAGGAGCGCCGGATCGAGTGGGTCGGGCGACCAGTTCGCCAGCCAGCGTGCGGTCGTCAGCCGCGCCACGGCCGTGTGGTGCGGTCCCGGAGTCCACGGCGTGTCGGCCGACCGGACGGTGAAGTCCACAGGGTCCTGTCGGGACACCGTCATGGCCTGTGCCCCGGCCAGTGCCATCCGCGCGGCGTCTACGGCCTGCGCACCGTAGACGCCCGTCAGCCAGTCGGCGGCCTCGGCGAGGTGGTCCACCTCCGCGTACGGCGGGGCGTCGGGAGCGAAGGGGTCGGTCACCAGAATCCCGCCGGCCAGCTCCAGGGGCGAGTAGAACGGCCGCTCCTGCAGGGGAGGACCGAGCCGTACGGTGCCGACCGTGTCGATGCGCACGGTCACTGTCGTGGTCATGGTTCCGGGTCCTCTTCTCGGTCCGACCAAAAGGTCTCGATGACGTCGCGGGCCTCTTCCACGGTGGGCCGTACCACCGGCCTGTCGCCGTCCGCCAGGGAGTCGGCGTAGGCCTGAAGCGCCTTGTGCCACCAGCTGCGGACGGCCTCGCCGCTCTGGCTGGTGAGGAACCAGCGGACCAGTCCGTAGGCGCCGCCGTCCGCCAACGAGGGGTCCGTGCCGATGTGGTGATCGAACACTGACAGGACCACATCCCGAAGGCGCAGGGTCTGAAGCGAGTCGTGGGTGGCCGTGGGGTCGCCTGCGGCGGGGTCCTCCAGCTCCCGTTCGCCGAGCCTGACCATCTCCGGCTCGTCGGGGGCGTGCCCACCGGAGCCGGCCTCGCTGACGAAGGAGCGGATCGCGCTGCCGACGAGGTCGATGCAGCGCTCGGGGGAAGCAGGCATCCTGCGGACTTCACCGGTGTGCAGCCTTGGCCACAGCCGGGGCACCACATGGACCGGGGCGGCTTCCAGTTCCTGGCGTGCGCGTCCATGCAGTCCACCCGGACGGCGCATGCTGTAGGCCATGAAGTCGTCCCTGACGATCGCGTCGATCAGCTTCTCCATGCGGCGAGGCAGCCGGTGCCCGGGTGACGGGCGCGCCGTCAGCCGCTCGTCGATGACGGATGTGTTGACCGCGTATGCCAACTGCACTCCCAGCGCGAACGCCGACCGCCGGTCGTCGCTGGACAGACCCAGCGGCTGACACATGCGTTCCGCTTCGGCCAGGGCGACGTCGAGTGTGGTGCTGCGGCGGAACTCCTCGCTCGCTTCCTCCGGGTTCCGGAAGACCGCGCTGCCGAGCCGCTGCCTCAGTGACCGATCGAGCGGGCGCGGCAGGGGCGCACCTCGGCCCGTGCGCCGCTCGGCCACACCCGGCCGGGGCGGGACGGCTGACTCCGAGAGCCCGGAGGCTTCGGCGTCGGTCAGCAGCCGCTCCCAGGGCCGGGTCTTGACGTAGGCCTCCCACAGTGCGTTCACGTCGCTGGTGACGTCGGAGTCGAGCAGTTCGTTCAGGGCGCGCTGGTGCGCCGGATCGGCTGTGCGCCCGGGGGTGGGCGTGTGCGGGGTCCAGTGATCGTCCACGACCGCGCGGAGCCGCTGGACCACGGCCGGGTCCGCCAGCAGCTTCTCCAGCACCGCGTACTTCGGGGGCGGCTGGTCGTGTGTGCCGGACAGCGGCATGACCGCACGGTCGCACTGCTCGGGGGTCGGGGGCCGGTCGCCGTCCCACTCCCTGGCCCATCGGTACAGCGTCTCCTCGTACCGCCAGACGGCCACGCCGGCCCGGCGGCAGGCCTCCCGCAAGCAGGGCAGGACCAGGCCGTCCTGCAGCACTTCGGGTAACAGCCCGCCCACGGCGTCGGCCGCTTGGTCCATCTCCCTCCGGTCCCCGGACTTCTCGCGCAGCACCGACCGCAGCTCGGGGTGCTTCTCCCTGAGCCGGGGCACCAAGTAGCTGCCCGCAAGGCGTTTGTTGACCACGCCCTTCGACACCCCGCCCAGCGGGTGGATCGCCTGACGTGCCTCGCGTGGCAGCCGCAGCCAGCCCCGGGTCAGCGCCTCGGCCAGACTCCCGGTCACGGCGTCCCCCTTCCGTCCCGGGCTCCCAGCCCGTTGAGTTCCAGTGCCGTCTCGGCCAGAGCTCGCAGGGCCCGCACGGTCGTGCGCACCTCGTTGAGGTACCTCGTCGGTGTGAACGGCTGGTGCAGGGCGGGCGCCCGGTCCGTCACGTCGCCGCCGACGGTCTCCACCTCCACGTCGTGCGGGAGGGCCAGCATCCGGATCGCGGTGAAGTGCTGCATCGGCTGGTAGATCGGCGTGGTGACGAGCAGCAGTCGCGCACCGGGCTTCAAAGAGGCCATCCGGCTGGCGAAGAACGCGTACGTCTCACCCGTGTGGGCGCGGCGTTCCGGGGCGGTGGAGGGTGCGGCGGCCACGCGTACCGACAGCCCCCCGGCGGTACGGTAGTGGCGCACTCCCCAGGTCAGGCCGGGAAGGCGGGCGGGGTCGGGGGAGGTCTCGCCTTCCTCGCGCTCCGGGTCGCCGAGGCCGAACGCAAGCCGGGTGCCGAGGTCGAGCGCCTGGTACTCCTCGGTCAGCTCAGGGTGACCGAGGCGTTCGGCGAGGACGGACTCCAACTCGTTGGGGTCCTTCGCCTCCTTGGCGAACGGCCGGTGGCCGCCCAGCGCGGTGACGGCCCCGGCGGTCACGGTTCCCTCGGAGATGAGCTGAGCGGCGTAGGCGGGGCGGTTGAAGCAGGCCCGGATCAGGCCGCCGAGCATGAGCACATGGTCGTACTCCCGGCGGCTGGGCGGCAGTGTGTCCCGCAGGCCGAGGGCGGTGACGGCGGCCAGGGTGGTGTCGGCCTGCTCGGGAGTCATCGGCAGTTCACCGGCCTGGTGGCGCTCCTCGTCCGCCAGACGGGTGTTGACGCTCCCGGTGAACTCGAAGAGCCGGTCGATGCGCTTCAACAGGGTGTCCGGCGTGCCGGCCAGGTCCGCGGGCTCGCCCCCGAAGGCGCCGACCAGCGCCCGCATGGCGTCGGAGGAGAGATAGGCGTCGATGTCGGACACCAGGTCCTTGCCGCTGCCGGGCAGGGTGGGCCGGGAGAATACCGAGGTCATGGGTGTTTCCTTTCCTGGGGTGCGGGGCCGAAGCGACCGTCGCCGGACTCTTTCCGGTAGACGCGGTAGAGCCTCTGGGAGGCGTCGGGCACACGTGTGGCGTCCCGGGCCAGCTGCTGGGCGTCGAGGCGGGCCAGGGCTGCCTTGGCCAGAATGTCCAGGCTCTTGAGGACGTTGCCCTCGACGGTGACCACCAGACTCTGCCGCACCTCCAGTGCCTCGCGGGCATGTCGCAGGGCGTCCATCAGGCACTGGACGCGTTCTGCGGGCGTGACGTCGTCCTGCAGCACGGCGCGGTAGAAGTTCACCAGCGCGAGGCCGTGGACGCAGGTGATCACTTCCTCCAGGTGCCGCGTGTGGTAGCGCAGTTGGCGGATGTTCAGGACGTCCTGGTAGTGGGCCTCGGCCGCGTCGAGGTGTGCGCGGGGTGGACCGTGGGGGTCCGCTTGCGCCAATGCGATCTCCAGGCCGGCGAGGTTGAAGCGGCTGCGGTCCACGTCGGGCGAGTCCTTCTCGGTGAGCTCGGCGCGTTCGTCCGCGCTGTGCCGCAGTAACCGCTCGGCCTCGCGGAGCAGTTCCAGCCGTTCGCGTGCCGGCAGGTCCTCGGCCCTGGCCCGCTTACGCAGCAGCAGGCCGTGCATCGCCTCGGCGCGGGAGGCGGCCAGCTGTTCGGGCCGGCCCGCCCCGGGGACGTCGCACAGGGTTTGCGCCTCGATGGTCCAGGCGATGGCCTCTTCGACCGTGCCCCACCTCGATGCGCCGTGGGCGTTGTGCACGGCCCGGGCTTTGCCGCGCAGACAGTCGGAGCGCATGATCCGCCACTCGGCGTCGGCGCCCGCCCCGCCGTCCGCGCCGGCATGCTCAAGGGCCTTGTGGAAGCAGTACGTTGCGGCGTCCGTGTCCTGCCGCTGCACCAGCACCCCGAGCGCGTGCAGGTTGCGCAAGGCGTCCCGCCCGAAGGGCGTGCCGGCCAGCAGGTCGGCGATGCGCTCGACCTCCCTCGTGACCAGGACCAGATCGAAGGGCGAGGCCAGGACGGTCCGTTCCGCCGGTGCCGGTCGGGCGGCGTGCGTCGCGGCGAAGAGGTTCCGGTACAGCGTGCCCACCAGTACCGCGGTTTCCGCGCCGGAGTGCCGCGCGGAGTGATCCTGGATCGCACCTCGAAAAAGCCGGTGCATGGTGGCCTGACCACCCGTGAAGTCGATCAGCCCGAGGTCGTGCAGCCGGTCCAGGGCGGCCCGCACCTCGTGCTGGGGACCGTCGCCCGCCTCGCCGCCTTCCATCGCCAGCGTCAGCAGCGCCGGGCTCAGTCCCGAGGACGGCAGCCAGGCCATGGCGGTCGCCAGCCGGCGCTCTGCGGACGCCGGGTCCCGCAGCGGTCCGCTCGCGGCGCCGTCCGCTCCAGCGATCACGGTGGACCAGATGGCCGCGGGCACCTCCTCGACCCTGGTGGGCAGCGTGGCGGCGGTCTTCCACCAGGCGAGGCCGGCGGTGCGCAGCAGGCGGGCGCTGGCCTCCAACAGCAGCGCCCGCCCGCCGATCAGATCCAGGGGAGCGTCCTCCGCGTCGAGGAGTTCCCTGGCGTCGTCCGCGTCCAGCGGGGCCACGTGGATGTGGACAGCGTGCGGGTTCGGCAGCGCGGAACCGGCTGTGTCGCCCCACTCCGGCCTGGTGGTGGTGACGACCACCAGCTGGCCTGCCGTGGTGGTCTGCGGGAGACGGAGATCCTTCGGTTCGACCTCCACGTTGTCCAGGACGACCACCCACGAGGCCTTGGTGGCGCGGAGTCGTTCCAGCGCCAGGGCCGCGTACCCCGAGCGGTCGCCGCTGTCGCGGTCCTGGGCGCTCAGTCCTCGCTCGTCGATCTCCGCGTCGCCGAGCGAGGCCGTCAGGGTCCGCTGGTCGACGGCGTCCAGGAACCATCCGCGCCCCTCACCGGCCCGCGCCGCAAGATGGTGGGCGAGCATGCTCTTGCCGACGCCCTGCGGCCCGTGCAGTACCACGGTTCCACCCTGCGCCGCGGCCTTGCGCAGGTCCTCGACGAGCGCACCGCGCCCGGGGAACTCAAGGAACGGCGGCCGGGGCGGGAGACGCCGATGGATCGCGGCCCTGGACTCGTCGCGAACCATCGGCAGGGGGTGCACGTTCTCGTCACCCTCGGCGTGCAGGGCCACGACGTCGACCATGCGGACGGTGTCGTGCTCCGCCTCCAGCAGCGTCGTGCCCCTCCTGCACGCTGTATCGAAGTCCGCGTTCTGGCCGTGACAGGCGTACACCGCGTCGACGGCTGTGCCGGCCGTAAGCCGCAGCCGTTGGCCGTAGGTGCGGAAGACGCCTCGCTCGTGGTCGGGGACCGGGGTCACCGGTGGCCGGGACATCTCGTCGTCCGCCGCCGCGGGGTCGGTGTGTACCAGCAGGATGGCGTGGCCCTCCAGGACCGTCACGTACGGCCGCAGACCGGCCGCCTCGCACATGGCGGCGAGCATGAGTGTCAGGTCCAGGCAGGTGCCCGAACTGCGGTCGACCTCGTGCGGGTCGCGGATGCGCTGTTGGGCGCGGGCGCTCCAAGGAGCGTTGTTGTAGGGGATGTTCTTGCGCTGCAAGCGCGTATAGAGCCGTTCGAGCAGCTCCAGTGGCCTGCCGTCCCAGCGGTGCGCCTCGTGCTCCAGCAGGTCGAGGTCCCACAGCGCCTGGACGCTGACGTAACGGGCGAGCAGGCGGTGGCTGTCCGGTGTGCTGTCCGGATGCCACTCCGGCCACTCGGTCACCGTCGGGATGGCACCCGCGGGCGTGGCGCCCTTCGGCATGGGTCCTCCCGCAGGTTGGTCCGGCGTCATGTTCTACTCCCTCCTCCGTTCCCAGACCTGCCGGGAGGATCAGTCCCGTGTCCTTCCCGGGGAACGGCGTCGCCGGGGCCAGATTTCCCCAAGGCCAGCCCGCTTCGGACGTCGGATCCGTACGCTCGTGTCACCATTTCTGTACGGGGGCCGAGGGGGACCGGTGACCTACACCAGGGAGGAACGCGAGCGGCTCAGAACCGCGTTGGAGGGCTGCCGGGCCGCGCTGGCCGCGGCCGGCCGGCCTTGTGGCGACAGTGCGCTCGCGGCTGCCCTCAACTACAAGCCGGAAACCGTGCGGAAGTACATGCTCGGCGACCGCATGCCCCCGCCCCGTTTCGTACGCGCGCTCGCGGAGTTCGCCGGAGTGAGCCCGGCGCGGGTGTTCGCGGACATCGGCTGGCTGCCCCGCCATGAGGCGCTGACGGCCGCACCGTACGAGCGGCCGTCCGAACTGGCGGCGGCGGTCTCTGCGATCAGTGGGGTCGAGGCGTATGTACGGCGTCTTCCGCAGGCCCGGCTCCCCGCTCCGCTGCGTGCCGTGGCAGCGCTCTACGACGACCGCCGGGCGGCCGTGCGGTTCCGAGCCGACGTGGCGCACGTCGTTTCCGGAGAGGACTACGCCTTGGCTACGGCTTTGGTGAGCGAGTTCCGGCTGACCGACGGTACTGAGCCGCTGTCGTGGGAGGACCTGAAGGAGCGCGCCCTGCGTGCCGGCTTCGCCGGCCGGTTGACGTACCACCCTTCGGACGCAGACCCCGGCGCCAGACACGGCCGGGTCCGTGCCGAGTTGGAGATCACCGTCGGTGAAGCGCTGCGTGCCGCGGGGGAGTACAGCTGGCAGGGCGAGCCGGGAACCTCTCTGTGGGCCCCCGTTGCCGCGCAGTGGCCAGGACACCTACTGGTCCAGAACTGTCTCAGCGACCTGCACCATCCCGCCGCCTCCCCTTGGCGGGGCGCCGATCGACGGCCGCTGGTCGTGATCGGCGCCGTCTGGTCCGCCGCGTACACCGCCGCTCTGGTCGCCGGCGCGCTGGGGTGGGAGTACGTTCCGGTCAGTTCGGCGACCGAAGTGCACAGCGGCCGGGTGGTGCAGGGCGATCCCCTCGACCGCAGGTCTGGCCGACTGCGCGGCTGGGCTGTGACGGCACGCCATATCGAGGAACTGCAGCGGCTCGGTCGTCCCTGGTCCGCGGTAATCCTGGTCCGGCCCTACGTGTTCGCCGAGGACCGGCACTACGGCCGCATCATGCTGGATCTGCTGCGGGACACGTGTGCACGGGTGCTGTACGTTCGCCCGTCACCCCGTTACCTCGACTGGTGGGCGGCGCGTCGGGAGCTCACAGCCGTCGACCGGACGCCGACCGGGGTGTGGCGGGCCGGTATCGATCGTGCCCTGCAGCGTGTCGAGGACGTCCTGGCCGTGCGACGCGGTGGCGCCGGGGTGGCGGGGGACGGTGACTTGCTGCTGGCGCTGCCCGATCCGCCATCCGATCCGTCCCCGGCGGACCCGCGGTTCCCGGGCCGGCTGGTGGACGATCAGTTTCGGTGTGCGTGGCGGACCTTGGAGTGGCTTGACCAAACCGCCAATCGGGGACGGCGGTCCCTCTTCGCCGAACTGCGCCCGTCAGCGCTGGGCGACCGAGCGGCTCAGGTGCAACGCGACCTCCTCGCCGTCCGCGATCTGCGCGCCCTGTGACGGGCCGACGGACCTCTTGCTGAGAAGGCGGCTTGCGGCGCTGCACTGGGACGGCATGCCGCGACGAGCGTCTCCAGTCCCGTCCGAACCCGTACGGTCACCGACTTGCCACCCCCGGACCGACTGCCTGCGCCAACCAGATCCGTTGCGTCTTCGCTCGCATCTCGAACACGCCTCAATGAACTGATAAGACGCTTGCTTTCGGGCTGTGGGAAAAAGCGTCATCCGGGTCTTCGGGGCCGATGGCGTCGTGTGGGGCGTGAGTGTCGTGCCGGCTGGTCTCGATCACGGTGATTCCCCCTTCTGGCCATTGATCGACCGGAACTTTAGGGCGCGTGGCGGACGAGCAGCCGGTAGATTGCACACGGATGCGGACAGTGCAATAAAGACCGTTGCATGGGGGCATTCTGTGGTAAACGCGGACCGCGGACGGCCGTACCGCGGTGCCACCCCACCGGCGAGCGGCTGCAGGCTCTCGGCGCGGCACCGCACGGCATGGCTGTTACGGGTCAACCGGCTGTACGGCGCCTGTGCTGAATGGGCGACCAGGGCCTACACCTTCGCCGCCGCCTTCCGCGGTGGATGCTGGCCGCACTGGGCCGATGCAAGCAAGATCTCCCGGTGGGAGACCGCGGTGACCGAGGTTCCCTACCTCGCCGTGCGCCGCTATGAGGAACTCTTGGCGTTGCCGCCCGATTATCTCAGCAGCGCCATCGACACCTTCAACCGCTATCTGTCCCCAGGCGTAGGCGCGGTGTCGACGCGCGTCTTGCTGGCGCGTCCGCCGCGGCACCTGGCCGCACTCGCCTCCCGGGTGGACGACGTGCTCGACGCGGTGACCGGCGACGACGCCGTAACCGGCGCCGACTGGGACGGGCTGACCGCCTTTCTCGCGGCCCGTCCCGGCCTGCGGCTGCGCTCCGGCGACTGGTCGGCCGTCACCCATCGCCTGCTCACCGAAACCGTCGTTTCAGACGGGCGCGCCTGGAGGCAGCGTTTCGAGGCGTTCAACCGCCTGCTGGAGCACCCCTCCGGCGGCCGGGCGGCCGTTGCGGCGCTTGCCGACTGGGCCGCCGACCCGACCAATCAGGCCTATATCGAGACGGTGTGCCTGCTCGACGGCAGCGCCCATCCCGACGCGGCCCGGTCGGTCCTGGCCCAACTGGCCGACCCCACCAACGACGACGCCCGTTACGGCGCCCTGCTGGCCTGCGTCCGCAAGCTCAGGTACGGCCACTTCCGGCCGGAACAGGTCGGGAAGGTCGCCGGGCACGCGGCCGAATTGCTCCGGGAGACCGGTGCGCGCTTCCACGACACCCGGGTCCTCGCGGGCTCCGTCCTCGATCTCGCGCGCTCATGTGACACAGGTGAGGTGCCGGACTCCCTGCGTGCCCCGGTGCGTGGTGTCCACGCCGGGGGCCCACCGCCGGAGCCCCTGGCGCCGGAGACTCGACGCCACCTGTCGGTGCTGGTTGCCCGGATCGCCGGTTCTGCCGTGTCACTGATGCCCCGACAGACGGACCGCTTCCACGACGCGACCCTGCCGGTCCTCCTGGAGGAGGCCCTCGCCGACCCGGTCTTCGACGTACGTTTGCACGCCCTGCTGCTGCTCTACGCCACCCCCTATCGGGCTCCGCTCGCCGCGGCCGTGAGCCGGGAGCTCACCCGGCTGGGTTTCGGTCGCGACACCGAGGCCGCCGTCCGGCTGTTTCATGCCTTGGGCGTCCTCGGCGGATCCCGAGAGCGCCCCCAGATCGAGCGGGTGGTGCTGCGCGGCGGTGTGCCGGCCGCCGTGGCGGACGCCGCCGCCCGGGCGCTCGCGCACATGGGAGGCCGCAGTGGCGACGACTTCTGGACCGCAGCGCTGTCCCTGCACGGAACTGCCGCCCGCGCGGGCAGTGACCTCAGCGTCCGTGTCCTGGGCGACCTCGTCTACGCCCTCGGAATAGGCGGCGATCGCCTTTGGGTGCGACTTCTCGCCGACGACGAGCGCCTGCCCTCGACACTGCGCGCCCGGGCCCGCTGGTGGACCCGCCTGCCCTCATACGTCTCGGCACTTTGAGGTCCGCCGTCACAGCTCGTCAGATACTGGATCAAGGTGGGACGCATGTGGCGATGAACTCACTCGTGATCAGTGGGACTTACTCGGTGAGCTGATACCGCCTGCCTTCCAGGGCGGCCACACGTGCTGCCCTCGCCACCACGCCGAGCCCAAGCCCTGGCACGCACGAACCGGCGGCTCTCGCGACAACACCGCATGTTCCGGCGCCAGGGTCAGGTTCGCCAAGGCGGTGTTCTCCGGCCGAACACTCGCGGGCCGCCGCGCAGGAACTCGCGCGCCTCGTCGGCGACGAGGTGTCCGAACGCGCGGCGCAGGAGGTCAAGTCCCTGTCGGCCCATGCAACCCCTGGTGTTGCAGGCCCTGTTGACGTCGTGCCGGCGGTCACTGAAGGGAAGCGCTCAAGGACGAGTTCACCGACCGGGGGTGACCTCGCCGGCCCGCCGCACGCGCGCGATGCCCCAGCCGGTCAGCGCCGCGGCGATCACGGTGAGCGTCAGGCCGCCGACTGTCACGGCGTTCTGGAACTGCGCGGTCTGGTGCGCGCTCCAGTGGGGCGTGGCGATCGAGCCGGTGAACAGGGCCGCGAGGATGGTGCCCGCGATGGCGATTCCGGTGCCGGAGGCGACTTCGGTGGCGGTGTCGGTGAGGGCGGCGCCGATGGTGGTGCGGCTCTTGGGCAGGCCGTTGAGGACGTTGGTCGCCGCGACCACGCCGACCACGCGCATCCCGGCCGCCACGAGGGCGAGGGCGATCGCGACGAACACATAGCCGAAGCGGCCGAACAGGCCGTAGACGGTCAGGCCCGCGACGACGGTCGCGGCACTGAGCCAGGCGGCGCGGCTCGGGCCGACGCGGCGCAGGACCGGCTCGACGAAGGCGCCGCCCGCGATGAGGACGACGACCTGCGGCAGCAGGCCGAGGGCGGCGAGGCCGGGCTTCCAGCCCCAGGCGAACTGCAGGTGGAGGGTCACGAGGTAGCCGAGGCCGGCGGTCGCCAGGCCCGCCGCGGCCTTGAAGGCCAGGCCGCTGGCGACCAGCGGGTGGCTGACGAGCTTGAGGTCGAGCAGCGGGTGAGTGGCCGAGCGCTCGCGCAGGACGAACAGGGTCGCGGCAATGATCGCGGCCGCGGTGGCGGTCCACGGGGTCCACGAGCCGGCGCCCGCGTTGACGAAGAGCGTCGGGGCGACGAGCGCTGACACGATCGTCGCCGTGCCCAGGACCGCACCGGCGATGTCCGACGGGTCGCGGTGGAGGTCCGCCGGGTCGTCCGCGGTGATGCCGTAGCGGATGCCGATGATCGCGAGCGCCGCGATCGGGACGTTGACCAGCAGCAGGACCTGCCACGGCGCGATCGCGAGCACGAAGCCGCCGACGGTCGGGCCGATGGCCAGGCCGACCAGGCCCACCGTCGAGATGAGGGTGATCGCGCGGACGCGGAGCCGCTCGTCGTCGAACAGGCGGAAGGCGAGGGCCATCGACCCCGGCGTGGTCATGGCGGCGGCGACGCCCATCGCGGCGCGGACGGCGATGAGCTGTTCGGCGCTGGTGACGAACGCGGTCGCCAGGCTCGCCGCGCCGAGCAGGACCAGGCCGACGAGCATGACGCGGCGGCGGCCGAACCGGTCGGCGATCGCGCCGAAGGCCAGCATCAGGCCACCGAAGACGACGGCGTAGGCGCCGGTCACCCACTGCAGGGCGGTCGTCGATGCGTTCAGGTCGCGGCCGATCGTGGGGAGCGCGACGTTGAGGATCGAGTTGTCGAGCATCTCGAAGAGGAAGACCGCGGACAGCCCCGCGAGGGCGATCCACGCCTCCCGCAGCGAGCGGGGAGCGTCGGCCGGTGCCGGGGACCGGACCATGTTCTGCGTGCTCATGGAGGGCTCCTTTCGGGAGAGATACGGGCGTGATCTGGGCGAACGTCGTTCGCGACGAACAGTGTTCGTTACGAACAGTGTACGTTAGACTGGGTCGCGTCTCCAACCGGGCAGGTCACGCCGCCCGTCGCACCCCGAACCGGAGGTCCTGGTCAGATGCCCCCCGCCACTCGCAAGCGCTCCACCCGCGACCGCCCCGCGAAGGCGCCGCTGAGCCTGGACGCGATCGTCGACGCGGCCTTGGAGCTGCTGAAAACCGAAGGTCTGGAAGCGGTCACGATGCGGCGCGTCGCGGCAGCCCTGGACACCGGCCCCGCCTCGCTCTACGTCTACGTCGCCAAGCGCGAGGACCTGCTGCGCGCGATGCAGGACCGGATCGTCGCCACCGTCGAGCTCGAGACCCCGGATCCCGAACGCTGGCGGGAGCAGCTGCACGCACTGCTGGCGCGCATGAACCAGGCGCTGGCCGCCCACCCCGGGATCGCCGCGACGACGCTGGCCGAACCGCTGACGACCGAGTCGACGCTGTGCTTCCTGGAGAACATGCTGGGGATCCTGCTCGCCGGATCGATCGATCCGCAGGACGCCGCCTGGGCGGCGGACATCTTCACGACGTTGGTGTCCCATGCGGCCATGGAGGCCGACGCGCGGCGTTCGGATCGCCGTGAGGACGCGGGCCAGATCTACGAGACCTTCATGGCCTTGCCGCCGGACCGCTTCCCGCTGATCACGGCCCACGCCGACCGGCTCGTCGCGGGCGACGGTCAGCAGCGGCTCCGCGTCGCCATCGACGTGGTCATCGATGGGCTGCTCACGCGGGCGCGCTAAGGCGTGTTCGAGGTGTTGATCTTCGTTGAGCGTGATCTTCGGATGGCTCGTGGAGACCTGACGGACCAACAGTGACTGCGCTTGGAGGCGGCGGGTTGCCGTAGGACCGGGTCGCCCTGGAGAAGCCGCAGATCAAAGCCGATACCGCCGGGCATGTCGAGTGGGGTGTCCGTCGACTCCACGATCTGCCGGGCCCACCAGCACGCCGCCGGGGCCGGGAAAACTCGTACGGCCGAGGAGACGGCCGTGTCGATCACCGCTGAGACCATCGCCCACACCAACCGCGGCGCACTGGCCCCGTCCACGGGCCTGGTAGGGAACTCCGTGGCCTTCCCACCTCACCCTCGAAGACATGGCGAGCAGCTGGTGCAGCCCGCAGCCCGCCGCTGCTGAGGCGAAGCCCCAATCCCGTAGGTCTGATCACGTGGCTCGTCTCGGCTACGGTGTTGGTGATCCGGTGCTGGCCGAGGAGGTGGGACGTCACGTGGCAGAACGGGGCGCGGGGCGCGTGGGCGCGGTATCGGCTCGGCGTTCTCCGGGGCGGCCGCCGGTGCCGTTGGAGCGCATTGTCGCCGCAGCACTGGAGATCGTCGACGAGGAGGGCTCCGATGCTCTCTCGATGCGCTCGCTGGCCCAGCGTCTGGGCTCGGGCACGGCGACTCTGTACCGCCACTTCGACAACCGGGCGGCTCTGGTCGCTCATGTCGTGGACCGCATGTTCGGCGTCGTGGAGCTGAACGGCGAGCAACTCCTGGCGATGGGCTGGCAGCAGGCGATGCGGACGGTCGCGCACACCATGTTCGACGCCTTGGCCCGCCACCGGAACGCGGCGCGCCTCCTCGTCGAGCAGGTACCGCTGGGACCGAACGCCATGGCACTGCGGGAGCACTGCGTCGCGGTGCTGCTCGACAGCGGCTTCCCTCGGCGAGTGGCCGCTTACGCGTACGCGACCCTGTCCCGCTACGTCCTCGGCTTCGCCGTACAGGACAACGGGCACGGCGGCGCAGGGCAACCCGGCGACGCACAACTGGCGGACGTCTTTCGGCGTGTGGATCCGGAGCTGTTCCCGGCCACTGCCACCGTCGCCGGGGTGATGCCGGTTCCCATCGAGGACGAGTTCTCCTTCGGCCTCGAACTTCTGCTCAGCGGACTTGCCCGCCTGCGCGATGAGGTCTGACCGAGCGAGGTGATCCATCGGGCGAGTCGGGTGACGTGGCCTGTGCGAGCCTTGCTTGGAGGCCGTCGAGGATCGACCGCAGCCCGAAGGACATGGAGGGGCCGGGGGTGGCCGCGAGGGCGGCGCCGGTCGCGAACGTGACGATGCGCGGCCAGGAGCCAGGGGCGCCGGAGGAGCATCGCATGCAGGTCGTCGGCCATGGTCAGGAGGGCGGAATCACCGCGGCGGCGCTCTACTGGCACGTCAGCAGCAGACACGAGGCGACTGCCGAGCTTTCGCATGCTCAGGTTCTCGATGCCTCCCTCGTCCAGGAGGACGATGGCGCACTGGACGATCTGTTCCTGGTGCAGAGTCCGGCGCGGCATCCCCGCGGTAGCCGACATGGAACGCGGTGGGTCAGGTGGGCGAGTCGGCAGGGCGGATGTTGCGCAGCAGCCGCTCTGCGGACTCCTGGAGTTGGTCGTTGAGCGCGTCGAGGCCCGATATGCACAGGGCGTGGTCGCGTTTGCGCCAGACGCCGGCGATCATCACGGCTTCGATGTTCGCGATGTCGGCGTGCAGGACCGTGGCGACGGGGTCGTGCGCCGGCCACAGGTTGAGTGCCCGGGCGTCGACGGCGACCAGGTCGGCCTGCATGCCCACCTCGACGCGGCCCACACGGTCGGCCAGGCCCAGTGCCCGGGCCCCTTCGACCGTGGCCCAGGCCAGTGCCTGCTTGGCGGTGATGGACGGCGTGTTGGCGTACGTGCCGGTCGCCTGCCGGTGCTGGGCGTGGTCTAGACCGCGCTGGTGGGCCAGGGCGATGCGGGCGGCGGTGAGGAGCTTGCCGGGCACGGCGGTATCGATGTCGGTGCCCAGGGAAGGGGCCGCGTCCCAACGCAGCAGGGACCCGGTGACGGGGGTGCCGTGACCTTGGCCCAGTTCGTTCTCCGGGGTGGTGGTGAAGGTGGCGCCCGCATCGACGAGCGTCTTGATCCAGTCGTCGGGCAGTCCGGCTCCGTGCACGATGTTGGTCAGGGGACTGAACAGACCGGCGGCGCGTAGGGCTTCCCAGCCGGGTGAGGGTTCGCCGCCGCTCTGGTGCATCGAGAGGACGAGACCGCGGTCCGCGCCGGCGCGGAAGTCGACCACTGCGGTCTCGGCGGAGGAGTATTGCGGCCCCTGGAGGGCCATGCCCAGGGTGAGGAGGGCGTGGTCGCGGACGGGACCGTCGAGCAGCCGGTCGATCTCGGCGAGCGGGTGGGGGATGTCCGGCGCCCGGTAGGGCGTGCCGTGCAGGAAGACGGCGCGGATCCCGGCCCGGATGAGTCCCTCGACGGCGGCGTCGGCGTGTTCGGGTGTCAGGGCGTTGTGACACCAGTCGCCGAGGGTGGTCGTACCGCAGTTGATCTGGTTCAGGGCGCCGGCGAGGTTGCTGATGTACATGTCGGCCGGGGTGTAGTGACCGACGTACTCGCCGTGGAGGTGGGTGAGGTACTGCATCAGCGTCCAGTCGGCGCCCACGGAGCGCAGCGCGGTCTGCCAGGTGTGCAGGTGGGCGTTGATCAGGCCGGGGATGACGATGCGGCCGGAGAAGTCGACGACGTCGGCGCCGGGCGCCTCGATGTTCTCGTCGAGGGCGGCGATGCGGTCGCCGTCGACGAGGATGTCGATGTGTTCGCTGTCGGGCCGGTTCGGGGCCATCGTGACGACCTGCGCTCCGCGCAGCAGGACCCGGCTCATGCCGTGGCCCCGTGAGCGGGGCGGAGGTGGCTCTGGTGGAACATGGTGCGGCTCCTTGCCTACGGCGTCATGGCGCGTGCGGCGGTTTGCGTGGTGGTGAGGAAGTCGGATGTGGCGATGTGCCCGATGTAGCCGTCGGGTCGGATCAGCAGGAGCGTGTCGCCGGCGAGGCCGTAGACCCGCTCCCAGGTGTCGGCCTCGTCGCCGACGGCGGCTCCGTCGGCGACGGCCGGATCGACGGTGAGGCGCCTCAGCTGTGCGCCCGCCGTCGGCCAGGTGAGTCGCCGGAGGTCTCGGGCGGCAGCGGGGCCGTAGGCGACGGCGGTGAAGTGTGGTCCGCGCAAGGCGTCGAACAGCCGGGTGGTGCCGCCGTCGGTGGTGCGCAGTCGGGCGTCCGGGGCGCGGTCGCCCACCCGCAGTGTCCGGGTGCGCATGCCGTCGGCGGGGGCGAGCGGGCCGCCGTAGTAGGTGAGGGCGAGCTGCTGCTCGTCCATGCCTCGCTTCATGCTCGAAGGGTCGAGCTTGGCGATGCCACCCCACTTGTCCGTGGACAGTCCCAGCACTCCGGCGGCGATCGGCTGCCGCTCGGCCTCGTAGGTGTCCAGCAGCGTCGCGTCAGCCCCGGCGAGGACCTGGCCGAGCTTCCAGCCGAGGTTGTAGCCGTCCTGTAGACCGGTGTTCAAACCCTGGGCGCCGGCCGGGGTGTGCACGTGTGCGGCGTCACCGGCGAGGAAGACCCGCCCACGGCCGTAGCTCTGCGCCAGGCGGATGTTGGGACGGAACACCGACGTCCAGCGGATGTCGTGCAGGTGGATGCGCCGGTCGTGGGTGCGGGCGTGGATCCGCCGGAGGATGTCGTCTTTGTGTGTCGGCGCTTCCTCGTCCGGCGTGAGACGGATCATCCACTGGAACATGTCGCTGTCGGGGAGCGGGCAGGCGCCGATGAACCTGCCGCTCCGGCCGGGCCACATGTGCCACCGGTTGCGGGCCAGACCGGTCACCGAGGCGTCGACGATGAGCATCCGGTCGCTCTCGTCCGTTGTTCCGACGAAACGGACACCTATCTGCTTGCGCACCGCGCTGGAGCCGCCGTCGGCGCCCACGACGTAGCGGGCGACGATCTCCTGTGTGCCGCCCGGCGCCGTCACCTTGGCGGTCACCGTGTCCTCGTCCTGCGTCAGGTCGGTCAGTTCGCTGCCGAACTCGATCTCGCACCCGAGCGCGCGGAGCCGGGCGTGCAGGGCGCGGTCGGTGCGGAACTGAGGGATCAGCCAGGTGTTGGGATAAGGAACGTCCGAGGTGGGCTCCTTGCGGGGGAACATCGTCCACGGCACGGTGAGGGGTCCGGCGTGGAGCGCGAGCTTGGGATAGGTGCCGCCGCCGGCCAGCACGTCGTCGAGGGCGCCGAGGTCTTCGAGGACTTCGAGGCTGCGGGGCTGGACGCCCTTGGCGCGGGAGCCGTCGAAGGCGTGGGGAGCCCTGTCGACGATCCGTACGTCGAGTCCTCGCCGTACGAGGTCGATCGCCACGGCGCAGCCCGAAGGACCCGCACCGACGACCAGTACGTCGATGACCTGCTGGTTGTTCACGAATCGAGCCTTTCGCTGCGCGCGGCCACGAACGGGACGATCTGGTCGGCGACGTCGCGGGGCCGTTCGAATGGCGCCATGTGACCGCATGCGGGAATCACGTGATGGTGCTTCGGCTTCAGCAGGGTGCGCGCCATGCCGAAGTGGGTCAGTGGCGTGATGTCGTCCTCGGCGCCCCACAGGAGCAGCGTCGGGATGCCCAGTGCCCCCGTCTGCCGGAAGAGGTCGTCCCGGCCGGAGAGGGGCAGGTGCTGCAACGTGTCGAAGAGCGCGTACAGCGAACCCTCGAAGCGGAAGGCGTCCAGGACCATCTCGGTGAGCCGCGCGCCGAGTTCGGGGTCGCGGACGTTGTGCCCGAGATGCCCCCGGAGTATCTGCGAGCCGCGCCGCCGGGCGACGACGCCGGCCAGCAGGTCGCTGCGCAGCAGCCGGTGCGGGGAGGTCGGTTTCGGTTTCGCGAGACCGGCGGGTCCGACGAGGGTGAGGGTGGACACCAGCGAGCGGTACTGGGCGGCGTGGGTCATGGCGACCAGCGCGCCCATGGAGGTGCCGACGAGGTGCAGTGGCCGTGCGCTCAGACCGAGGCGGTCTGTCAGGTTCACCAGCTGCCGTGCGAACAGCCTCTCGCCGTAGCGCGCCCGTACCCGGTCCGAGTAGCCGCGGCCGTACGCGCTGAAGGTCAGCGTCCGCAGCCCGCGGGCGTGCAGTTCGGTGACGAGGCCGTCCCAGTAGAACAGGGGAATGGTCAGTCCGCCGGCCATCACGACCACGTCCCCGTGTGCGGGGCCGGTCAGTTCATAGTGCGTGACGCCGTCGGAGAGCTCGATGAAACTGCCGCGCAGGGCCGGCCGCGTGTCGGCGGTGAGGCAGCGGTCCTCGCCCGCTGCGACGAAGTACTTCATGAAACGGGCCTCCTGGCCTCAGTGCGTGGCGGTGTCGGCGGAGGGCCCGAGGAACTTCGCGATCGCGTCCGCGACCCACTGCGGTTCCTCTTCCGGCAGCAGGTGACCGCCGTCGGGATGCACCAGTTCCTCGGCGCCGGGGATGTCGCGGGCGAAGTGCTGGCCGTCGATGCCGTGGCTGCGCAGTACGAGCGTGGGCACCGTGATGCGGGGAATCTGTGCGCTGCGGTCGGGCTGGTCGGTGTTGCAGAAGTCGACGAAGGCCGAGCGGTTGCCGGGTCGGCTCATGAGCTGGTGGGCCCGGTCCACCATGGCATCGTCCACGATCGTGGAGCGCGGGCCGACGTTCGAGCGCAGGTTGCGTTCGATGGCGCCACGCGGCATCACACGCCGAAGCAGAGGGCGCAGCAGCGGATTGCGGGTCAGGCGCATGCCCGTTGGCACCGCCTTCTCCGGGTATCCGGTGGCATTGACCAGCACCAGGCCGGTCAGCCGCTCCGGGTGGTCCAGCGCGAGGTTCCAGGCGATGTTGCCTCCCAGTGAGTTGCCGGCCACTGCGTAGCGCGGCACCCCCAGCTCCTTCAGGAAGCCGGCCACCGTAGCGGCGTAGGTCGGGATGCGGTAGTCGCGGTCCTTGCGCGGGCCGGTCAGGCCGAACCCGGGCAGGTCGGGGCGGATGACGTCGAACGCCTCTGACAGCAGGTCCACTGCACGGTCGAAGTGCTGAAGCGACGAGGCGCTGCCGTGCAGCAGGACGAGTGCAGGGCCGCGACCAGCGCGTTTGTAGTGCATGCGCAGACCGTCCACCGCGACGAACCGGGAATCGGGCTGGGGCTGTGACCACGTGCTCATAATGGATACACTGTTGCCGATAAGGTCTTCGTGTCAAGGGGGGTGTCGGGGAGGTACGGCCCTCGGGGCCTGCGACGCCGATCGCGCACTGCGGCAGCACCCGGGCCGGGCGGGGGGCGAAGCCGCGGGGCATGCCGGCCTCGGTGTGGCCTCGGCCCGTCGGTCTGTGGCCAGTCGGTACGTGCGCGGTTCGACGATGCGCAGGGATGCAGCTGTTCGCCCGCGAGCCCCGACCGACGACGCCTGCGCGGAGCGCTCAAGGACGTGCGTGCAGACTTCGGCCGCGCTGCCGAAGCGGGACGACACCTGCGCAATGGGCGCGAGACAGGCCCTGCTTCAGCGGCAGCACCTCGGCCACCGCGCCCCAGCGCCCGCCCTGCTCGGCGGTGAAGGCGCCCTGGGGCCAAGGACAGGTGACGGGCACGGTTGACGCCGCGAACGATTCCGCATGGCGACGTCCGCCAGCAGGGCGTGCTCGCTGTGGGGGACGCGGCAGCGTTGACCGCGACGATGACGGGCATCCCCTGATCGACCACCGTCGATGTCGGTCACGAACCGGTCGCGGAGCTCTCGGACAGGGCACGAAGGAAGCCGGCGTGCGTCTCGCCGGTGAAGGCGGCCGGGCCGCCACCAGTGAGCCCCTTTCCAACGGCGCTGTGTCACGGACATCTGGTAGACCCTGGCTATGACGTTCTTGGCGGTGGTCGAGGGTGATGTGCGCGGATGGCGCATCGATCGGGATGCGCCGACAGACGCCATGCGTGCCTGGCAGCCAGAGAACGAGATCGACTCCATACACCGCAGCGATCTGCGGACCCTGTCCTGGCGCCGTGCCAACCCGGCTGACGCCCGGGTACCGCTGGCCCGTCTCGGTTGCTCGAAGCCCGCGGCCTGGTCCGCGGAAGGCCGAAGCCGGCGGGAGGGCGGCCAGGCGTGCCGGCACCGGCGCACCCTCCGCTGGGTGACCGACCTGAAGACGGTGACCCGACGCCAGACGGCGGAGATCTTCCTCGTCGTCACCGATGTCGTCATCGACCCGCCCCACGCCGCCGTGCGCCGGCTCCTCACCGGTGAGCGTGAAGTCCCCGCCGCTTTGGAAGACATCGTCGAGCGCGTCACCCGGTCACAGCTGATCCCGGTTGCGACGCAATGAGTGCGCCGCACCGGCCTGCTGGGCAGCTCGTGGAGAAGCGCGGGCTTCTCGCGCACGGGGATGGCGTGGCGCCGCACCATCACGCCGAAGGGCAGTTGCTGTACCCCTCGGCGGGGGTTCTGGCCACCACGACGAAGCGCGGCACCTGGATCGCCCCGGCCAGCCGGGTCGCGTGGACGCCGCCGGGTTTTGAGCACTACCACCGCGCGTACGGGCAGACCGAGGTCCGGGTGGTGGAAGTGTCCGGCGTGCTGTGCGCGTCGCTGCCGGATGAGCCGAGGGTGTTCGCGGTGTCCCCGCTGCTGCGGGAGGCGTTGCTGGTGCTCACCGGTGGCCGCGAGCTTCGGCCGGCGGCACGCGACCGGCTTCGCGGGGTGGTCGTGGACGAGTTGGTGGATGCTCCCGAGGAGGCGCTGCACCTTCCGGAGCCGGCAGATGATCGTCTTCGTGCGGTCACGGACCTGCTGCATGCCGATCCCGCGGCATCGTCGACGTTGGCGGAGCTGGGGCGGACGGTCGGGGCCGGCGAACGGACGTTGAGCCGTCTGTTCCAGACCGAGCTGGGGATGAGCTTCCACCGATGGCGGAGGCTGCTGCGGGTCCAGCACGCGCTCATCAGGCTGGCCGAGGGGGAGGGCGTCATCGATACGGCCGCGCGGCTCGGGTGGGCCAACCCGACCAGCTTCATCGAAGCGTTCACCGCCATCGTCGGCCAGACTCCCGGGCGGTATCAGCTGGAGGTGCGTCGCAGGGAACGATGACCACCGCAGCTTGGCGGGTTTCCGGAACATCCTGTCGACCTGCTGGTACCAGGCGGCCCGGGCGGCCGCTGACCATGGGGGCATGCAAGCAAACCGATCAATGTCAGAAGCGGACGAGCACACCACCGTGGTGATCGTGGGTGCGGGAGTCGCCGGGCTCGCGCTCGGCAATCTCCTGCTGCGACGGGGAATTGACTGCGTCATCGTGGAGAAGCGGAGCCGCGAATACGTCGAGCAGCGTCAGCGGGCCGGGGTCATCGACACCCGGGCGGCGCGCATGTTCCGGGCGTGGGGCCTCGACGAGCGAGTGGTCGGCGGCGTCCCGACCGAGCCGGTGCTGAACTTCCGCGTCGACGGCCGAACGCTCGCCCTCAAGCTCGACGCGGACGACCACGGCGACGGGCGGTTCTGTCCCCAGCAGGTTCTGGTCCGCAACCTCATCGAGGTGTTCCTCGCCGATGGCGGAGACCTTCGCTTCGACGCCGAGGTCTCGCTGGGAGACATCGCCGGGGACGAACGCCCTCTCGTTCGCTGTCGGGACAGAGCGGGCGCGACGAAGGTGATCGGTTGCGAGTTCGTCGCCGGTTGCGACGGCGACCGTGGCGTCAGCAGGGCCGCCATTCCCGGCGAGGTTCTCACTCGCTACGCGCACGAGTACGGATACGCATGGCTGACCGTCCTGGCCGAGGTCCCCGCCAACCATCAGTCCATGATGGCGCTCCACCCGCGTGGCTTCGCCGGACAGTTCGCCCGCGGTCCGCACGCGAGCCGCTTCTACCTTCAGTGCCCCCTCGACAGTTCCGCGGCGCAGTGGACGGACGAGCGAATCTGGGACGAGCTCCAGACCCGCTTCGGTGAACCCGTGGCCGTCAGGGGACCGATTGTCAGCACGAACCTCGTGCCCTTGCGCGGTGTGGTGTACAGCCCCATGAGCTACGGCCGGCTGTACCTGCTCGGGGACGCCGCCCACATCGTGCCTCCGATGAGCGCGAAAGGAATGAACCTGGCCCTGCACGACGCCGAGGTGTTCGCCAACGCAGTGATCCGTTATCGGCAGGACGACGACGCGAGCCTGCTCGACAGCTACTCGTCGACGTGCCTTCGTCACGTGTGGAACTACCAGGCGTTCGCCACGTGGTGGACCGAACTGGTGCACAACGCCGCAGACGCATCGCACCAAGGGGAGTTCCGGCACCGGATCGCCCGAGCGGATCTTGCGCGGTTGTTCGAGTCCGGCTCGGCGAACCGGCTGTTCAGCGAGTTCATCGCCGGGCTGCAATGATGTCCTGGGGCGAGGCGAATACGGGCCCCCGCCGCCGCTCGCCTGCCGGGTGGAGTCGTCGACGGTGGCGTCCGCGAGGAGCCTCCCACGGCCGATGACCACCAGACGGTCGGCGATCAGCGCGGTCTCGCTCCCGTCAGGTGCGAGGAGAGCATCACCGTCCAGGGGCGGCCGCGATGCCGGACCGCTGGCCCATGCGAGCGAGGAGGCCCCCGCCCGCTTGCCGGTCACGCTGGCCAGACCGGCCAGTTCGAGGATCTCTTCGACCCGGCGGCGCACCGTTGGGGCCGAGGAAGCCGGTGACCTCACCGGGCTTGACGGTGCAGTTCACATGGCCGACGACGGTCTTGTCGCCGTACCGTGTGGTCAGTTCACGCGCTTCGATCATGAGTGTGCGACGGGAGACACTTCGCCGCCCGAGTGGTAGCGCGGTGCCACTCGGGCGCAGGTCACCGGTACGCCTCGGGTATGACACGTGCCGGCGGGTGTGCGTCGGCCTTCGGCCCCATACCGGTGAGCCAAGGGCATGCACCGCCCTGTCCGCGCTCTTGAACGCCGTGACCTCTGGCTTTGCGGTTCTGTGGGCCGACATGGAGGTCTTCCCCAGTCCCGAACTTCCCGGGGTGGCGGAATCGTACGAGTGACCGGTCAGGGTGCCCCGGGTCGGTGGTGCGGCGCTGGGCGGCCGCAAGACCGGTTTCGCCGACGGGTGGTTCCACAGCATCCTCTCGGCGGGTTCCCGGGCCGTTGACCTGGGCTTCCCAGGTCGCGCGGCAAGGATCGGCGACGTCCTCCGCCGCTCGTCGGCGTACGGACTGACAGCGGACTCCCCGTCAATTCCCAGCGAGCTCCCCGCATTTCCCCTGGCGCACCGGTCAGAGTCGACCCCGGCGCACCACAAGGGTGTGGGCGCGACCGGGAGCCGCCCCACCGACCCCCACCGCCCGAGGAATCATGACGCACACCAGCAGCAGTCCCCCCACGGCTCGGCGTTTCCAGCCGGCGCAACGGACTGACGTCCCTGGCTCGACCGCCACGCACTCGCCGACCGTCGAGATCGTCATTCCCGTCTACAACGAGGAACGGGCCCTGCCCGGCTGCATCCGCACCCTCCATGCCCGGCTGCGCGATCAGTTGCCGTACCCCTGGCGGATCACCGTGGCGGACAACGCCAGCGTCGACCGTACCCTCGCCGTGGCCCGTGAGCTCTCCGAGGAACTGCCCGGTGTCGGCGTCGTCCACCTGGAGCGCAAGGGGCGCGGTCTGGCGCTGCGCACCGTCTGGGGAATGAGCGATGCCGACATCGTCGTCTACATGGACGTGGACCTGTCCACCGGCCTGGACGGACTGCTCCCGCTGATCGCGCCGCTGGCCAGCGGTCACTCCGACCTCGCCATAGGCAGCCGCCTCGCCCCCGGCGCTCGCACCGTGCGCGGCCCGCGTCGTGAGCTGATCTCCCGCTGCTACAACGCGTTGATCCGGCTCACCCACGGCGCCCGTTTCAGCGACGCCCAGTGCGGGTTCAAGGCGGCCCGCACCGACGTGCTCCGCCCGCTGCTGGCCAGGACCGAGGACGACGCCTGGTTCTTCGACACCGAACTGCTGCTGCTCGCCGAGCACAACGGCCTGCGCATCCACGAGGTCCCCGTCGACTGGGTGGAGGACGTCGACACCCGGGTGGACGTGGTCGGCACGGCCGCCGATGACCTCAAGGGCCTGTGGCGCATGGCCAGGCTCAAGGCGTCGGGTGCTGCCCGCGTCCCGGTGCCGCGCCGCCCCCTGCCCGCCGCGGAGCACCCGGACGCCGTCCTGGCCCCGGACACGGCCCGCTCCCAGCTCGCCTGGCAGATAGGCTGCTTCGTCCTCATCGGCATCGCCTCGACCGCCGGACAGGCCCTCCTGTACTGGGTGCTGCGCGGCTGGTGGCAGCCCGCCGTGGCCAACTTCGTCTCGCTCCTCGTGCTCACCCTGCTGAACACCGAGGCCAACCGCCGCCTGACCTTCCGCTACTTGGCGGACGGTGTCGGGGCGGGACGGGCCCACCTGGGCGCCGGTGCCCTGTTCGTCGTCGGCTACCTCGTCACCTCGGCCGCGGTCCTGGTCTTCCGCGACGCCGTGCCGGACGCCTCCGCGGCCGCCGAGACACTCGTCCTCGCCGCCTCCTCGGTCCTGGTGACCGCCCTGCGCTTCGTGGTGCTGCGACTGGCCGTCTTCCGGCGCCGTGCCTGATGACCTCCTACTTCCCGAGAGCGAATCCCACCATGACCCCCACCACCGAGGCGCACGCGCACCGCGTCCTGCGTCTCCCCGTCACCAGTCGTGCCCTGCCACGCTGGGCGGCCCCCGCCGCCCTGGGCGCGATCCTGCTCCTGTCCGCGCTGCTGTACGGCTGGGCCCTCGGCTCCCTCGGCTGGGCCAACAGCTACTACTCGGCCGCGGTGAAGTCGATGGGCCGCGACTGGACGAACTTCCTGTTCGGCTCCTTCGACCCGGCCGGTGTCGTCACGGTCGACAAGCCGCCGGCGGCGCTGTGGCCGCAGGTCGTCAGCAGCAAGATCTTCGGGATGCACGGGTGGGCGCTGGTCCTGCCCCAGGTGGTGGAGGGCGTCGCCGCCGTCTTCGTGCTGCACCGTACGATCCGGCGCTGGGCGGGCGAGGGCGCGGCGCTGCTCGGCGCACTGGTGATGACGCTGACGCCGATCACCGTCGCCATCAACAGGGACAACAACCCCGACACGCTGCTGGTGCTGTTCCTGGTCGCCGCCGCCTATGCGCTGACCCGTGCCCTGCAGACCGGCTCGGGCCGGCGTTCCACCTGGTGGCTGTGTGCGAGCGGGTTCCTGATCGGCTGTGGCTTCCTCACGAAGATGATGGCGGCCTGGATGGTGCTGCCCGCCCTCGCGGCGGCCTGGCTCGTGGGTGCGCGGGGGACCTGGCTCGCCCGGATCGGGCGGCTGCTGATCGCCGGCGGCGTGTGCGCGGTGTCCTCGCTGTGGTGGGTGGTGATGGTCGCCTGGTGGCCCGGCGAGAAGCCGTACATCGGTGGCAGCACCGACGGCGGGGCCTGGGACCTGGTGACCGGCTACAACGGGCTCGGCCGGATCTTCGGCGAGAGCCCGGGCGGTGGTGGCATGGGCAACTTCGGCGGCGGCTTCGGCGGCGACGCCGGGCTGCTGCGGCTGTTCAACGACCAGGTGGCGGGGCAGATCAGCTGGCTGCTGCCGGTGAGCGCGGTGGCCTTGGTCGTCGCGGTGGCCGGAGCCGGCATGCGCCGGCGCGGCGGCAGCTCGGCGGGGGAGGCACTGGCGGGTTCCGGGTGGGTGCTGTGGGGGACGTGGCTGGTGGTGTGCGGGCTGGTGTTCTCCACCCAGCAGGGGATCTTCCACCCGTACTACACGACCCAACTCGCCCCGGCCGTCGCCGCGTTGACGGCCGGTCTGGTGACCGCGCTGGTCCGGGCGCACCGGGCCGGGGCGCGCTGGGCGCTGCCCGTCGGCGCCGGGACCGTACTGGTGACCATCGTCTGGGCCGTGATCGTGATCCGCCGGGAGCCGTCCTGGCACGGGTGGCTGGCCTGGGTGGTGCTCCTGCTGGGGCTGATCGCCGTCGGGCTGCTGGTGGCCGCGGGGCGGGCGGTCCGGCTTCTTCCGGTCGCCCTGGGCGGCGCGCTCGCGGCGGTGCTGCTCGCGCCTGCCGCGTGGGCGGTGAGCGTGCCTGGCGGGTCCGGGTCGGCGATGGGCGGAAGCAACCCGACGGCCGGGCCGGCGACCATGTCGTTCGGCAAGAGGAACGGTGGCACGTTGCCCGAGGGCCTCGGCGGCCGCGGAGGATCCGGCATGCCCGGCGCTTCCTCGGGCGAACTGCCCGAGGGTATGCCCTCGGGCATGCCCACCGACATGCCCGGGTTCCCGGGCCGGACTGGCGGCGGTTCGGGCTCCGCCGGCGGCTCCATGCCCTCCTTCCCCGCAACCGGCGGCGGCAGCGGCTCGGGCGGCCGACGCGGCTTCGGCGGACCGGGCGGTGCTACGACGCTCACCTCCGAACAGCGCAAGATCCTCGACTTCGCCACCGCGCACTCCGGCGGCGCCCGCATCACCCTCGCAGTGGACGGGGGAGCTCAGAGTGCGGCCACGTTCATCCTGAACAGCGATGTCACGGTCATCGGCATGGGCGGCTTCAGCGGCACCGACGACGCACCCTCCGTGCGGCAGCTGCAGAAGTGGACCAAGGACGGCGAACTGCGCTACGTACTCGGCTCCGGCTCCGCCGGCGGCATGGGCGCCATGATGGGCGGCAAGGACAGCGCCGCCTCCCAGCGGTCGACCTGGATCACACAACACTGCACCAAGGTGCCCGCCAAGAAGTACGGCGGCACCAGCAGCCCCGACGGCAGCGGCTCGGAGGAGGGCGGCATCATGGGCCTCACCGGCACGACCTTGTACGACTGCGCCGCCAAGTAACCAGTACAGCAGCGGCAGAACGGACGACACCGCACCATGCCCGAACCGCCCGCCGCCCCGGCCCCGTACCGGCTCCTGGTGGTCGAGGACGACCCCGGTATCCGCATGCTGCTGGAGTCGGCGCTGCGGCTGTCCGGCTACGTGGTCGCCGGCGCCGCCACCGGACGGGACGCCCTGCGCGACATCGAGGGGCTGCGCCCCGACCTCGTCCTGCTGGACGTGATGCTGCCCGACCTGGACGGCTACGAGGTCACGCGCAGTCTGCGCGCTGCGGGTGTGCGAACGCCGGTGCTGTTCCTCACGGCCCGCGGTGAGGTCGCCGACCGCATCGCGGGCCTCGCCGCGGGCGGCGACGATTATGTGACCAAGCCGTTCAGCATCGAGGAGGTGCTGCTGCGCATCCGCGCCATCCTGCGCCGCACGGATCCCGAACACCCCTCCGACGCGGAGAGCGCCGACAGCGGGATCCTGCGCTTCGCCGACCTGGAGCTGGACGAGTACGCGCACGAGGTGCACCGGGCCGGCGAGTACATTCCGCTGTCCCCGACGGAGTTCAATCTGCTCGCCTACCTCATGGAGAACGCGGGCCGGGTACTGAGCAAGAGCAAGATCCTCAACCATGTGTGGGGGTACGACTTCGCCGGCGACGGCCGCATCGTGGAGACCTACGTCAAGTACTTGCGTCGCAAGATCGACCGCTTCGACCCACCCCTGCTGCACACCGTGCGCGGCGTGGGCTACTGCCTGCGGCTGCCTCGCGCCGGGGCGGACCTGTGATCCGCAGACGCCCCTGGTCACTGCGCGGCCGCCTGGTGTGGGGCGTCACCCTGCTCGCTGCGGTCGCGGTCCTCACCGCACAGGCCATCGGGTTCCTGGTGCTGCGCTCCTGGCTGCTCAACCGGGTCGACCAGCAGCTGACGGAGTTCGTCCTCCCGAGCCGCGCCCTCGCCGGTGAGGCGGTGCTGCTCACCAGGCCGGCCGTGGACTCGGCCACCCTGCCCTCGGACTTCCGGATCACTGTCTACGACGCCTCGGGTGAGGAGCGGGGAACTCTCGGCGGTGGGACGAAGCCGGGCCCGGCGCTTCCGTCCGACACCGGCCGACTCCACCTGGAGAGGGGGCGTCAGGCCACCGTCCCGGCCGAGTCCGGCGACGGTCACTGGCGGGTCCTGTGGAAGGACGCCGAACCAGGCGGCACCACGTTCGTGGTCGCCCTGCCCCTCGACACCGTCGAGGGGGCCACGTCGAAACTGCTCGCCCTCAACCTGGCCGTCTTCGCCGTGGCCGTGGTCGGGCTGATCGCCGTCGGCCGGTGGGTCGTCCGCCTCGGCCTCCTGCCGCTGACCCGGATGGAGCACACCGCTCAGCACATCACGGCGGGAGATCTGAGCGTACGGCTGCCCGACACCGACCCGCGCACCGAAACCGGCCGTCTTGGAACCGTACTGAACGACATGCTCGACCGCCTCCAACAGGCCCTGCGCCAACGCGAGTTCTCGGAGGCCCGGCTGCGTCGCTTCGTCGCCGACGCCGGACACGAGCTGCGCACCCCCCTCACCTCCATCCAGGGCTTCGCCCAGCTGGCCCTGCGTCACCCGGACCGCCCCGCCGCACAGCGCCGGGAGGCCGACGAACAGGTCGCCAGGAACGCCGAGCGCATGAACCATCTCGTCGACGACCTGCTCCTGCTGGCCAAACTCGACCAGGAACCGGCCTACCGCACCGTCCCCGTCGACCTGCTCTCCCTCGCGGCCGACGCGGTGAGCGCTGCGGCCGTACGGAGCGGGGGCGAGCACCGGGTGACGCTCAGCCCGCTCGACGCGAAGGCCGGTGACGCCGGAAGCCGCGAACTCGAGGTCGTGCAGACGGTGGGGGATCCGGACCGTCTGCTCCAGGTGGTGAACAACCTGCTGTCCAACGCGCTCGTCCACACCCCGCCGGGCACTTCGGTCGACGTACGCGTGGGTAGGGTCCGCGCGGGGGCGACGACAGGAGGTACCGACTGCCCCGGCCGGGCCGGCGGTTCGCCGCCGCTGACCACGGGCACACCGGTCTGCGTGATCGAAGTCGCCGACCAGGGGCCGGGACTGCCGCCGGAGGAGGCCGAGCGGGTCTTCGAGCGCTTCTACCGCGTCGATCCCTCCCGTTCCCGTGACCATGGCGGCAGCGGGCTCGGCCTCGCCATCGCCACGGCGATCGCCCAGGGCCACGGCGGCCGCTTGGAGGTCGATACCGGAGTGGGTGCCGGGTGCACCTTCCGCCTGGTGCTTCCGGTCAGGGACTGACTGGCAGGCGGGGTCTGGCTGGAAGCCCTCGGCAGGGGTGAGGCGTTGCAGGGACCGGTCGCCGAGGCGGTGGGCAGCCGTTCGCCGATTTCGTTCCCTGCGATCCAGACCTTCTGCGCGAACTCCGCCTCAGCCTCTGGATCGACGCCCGAAGCGAGGGCAGGGGTCGACTTCGCGGCGGGTGACCGAGTAGCCGAGGCGGCGGATCTGGAGCGAGGCGTTCCATCAGGGTCTCGACGTGGGTGAGGGTGGCAAGGGTGAGGCCATATCCGTCCGGACGGCCGCGGCATTCTCGCCGAGCCGCTCAGGTGCCGCGTCGAGCGTGGCCTGGGAACGGCCGGTGATCTCCGCCTTGCACCAGCAGCTCCGCCAGCGCGAGGCCCATACCGCGGTCGCTCCGTTCCATCATCAAAAACATGTCGATTTATCTGGATGGCGCCGTTCATGAAGCGAGTCAGCCGAGGGCTTCGATCTTCATGTCGCCTGTGGTGACCGTGCGGATGTGATCGCTGGCGAGCAGGTCGTGCGGATTGCCGAGGTCGACGGCGCTGACCTCGTCGAGGCGGGCCAGCTGGGACGGAGTGAGGTCGACCTCCAGGGCACCCAGGTTGTCCTCCAACTGCCCGACGGTGCGGGCGCCGATGATGGGTGCCGTCACGCCCGGGGCGTTCAGGGTCCAGGCCAGTGCGACCTGGGCGGGGGTGCGGCCCAGCTCCGAGGCCACCTGCTTCACCGCATCGGCAATGGAGAGGTTTCGGTCGGTGACCCATCCCAGGGCGACGTTGAGGCTCTTGCGGTTGCTGGCGGTTTCGCCGACAACGGACCCCGCCTGGTTCTGGTCCTCCCGGCTGTACTTGCCGGTGAGCACCCCGCCGCCCAACGGGGAGAAGGGGACCACGCCGAGTCCCATCTCGCGTGCCATCGGGATCAGGTCACGCTCCGCGGTGCGCTCGATCAGGCTGTACTCGGTCTCCAGCGCGACCAGTGGCGACCAGCCGCGCAGGTCTGCGATCGCCTGCATGCGCGACACCTGCCAGGCCGGGGCACTGGAGATCGCCACGTACAGCACCTTGCCCTGCCTCACCAGGTCGTCCAGACCCCGCAGGATCTCCTCCACCGGCGTCCTGAAGTCCCATACGTTCACGTAGAGAAGATCGATGTAGTCGGTGTTCAGCTGCCGCAGACTGGCTTCCACCGACGCCAGCATGCTCTTGCGGTGGGTACCCCCGGAATTCGGGTCACCGGGCTGACGCAGCGTCGAGTACTTCGTCGCCAGCACCATCTTGTCGCGGTCGGTGCGGGCGAATTCGCCGAGCAGTCGCTCGGAGCTGCCGTTGGTGTAGGTGCTGGCGGTGTCGAAGAAGTTGCCGCCGAGCTCGGTGTAGCGGTCGAAGAGCTTGCGCGCCTCGTCGCGCTCGGCGCCCCAGCCCCACTCGGTGCCGAAGGTCGCCGTGCCCAGCGCGAGCGGTGAGACCTGGAGTCCGGAACGGCCCAGCAGCCGGTAGGTGTCGAGAGTGAGTGCCATCGCGTTCTCCTGTGAGGTGCGGTTCTTGGCGTACGAGAGGTGCGGATTGGTGGTCGACTGGCCCGGGTTTTCAGGCGCCGAGCCCGTAGCCGCCGGCCACGGTGATGTCCTGGCCGGTGAGGTGGCCGGCGGCGTCCGAGGCGAGGAAGGCGACTGCTTCCGCGACCTCCTGGCTGGTTCCGAAGCGCTCGGAGGGGGGCTTCGAGCGCATGGCGTCCCGGCCGCTCTCGGGCGCCCTCAGCTTGTTGAGCGCCGGGGTGTCGGTGGCCCCGGGACTCACGGCGTTGACGTGAATCCTGCGCGGGGCCAGTTCGAGCGCGAGCGGGGGCAGCATGGCCGGCACCGTGCCGCGTGCAGCCGCCCCCACCATGGCGCCAGGGGTGCCACGACGGGAGCCGATGCCGACGGTCAGCACGATCGAGCCGGCGTCAGCGCCGACATCAGGCGTCGGTGTCGGAGAGCACGCGCCCGTCGGATCGGACGACGAGCACGCCGCCGGGGAGCTCGGACTGCGCCCGCGCGAGGGACTGGGGATTCTGCGGGGTGACCGCGACCTGGTAGCAGCGGGCGTGCAGCAGCTCGGCCGTCGCCCTGCGATCGCCGGTCGTCTTACGGTGATGACTGCTGTAGGCATGGCAAACCTTTCGTCGCTGAAGCAGCAGGCGCTAAGACTTCAAAGCGGGGAGGTCCCCGTTTGTCTCACCGTACACTGAACCGGGGACATCCCCGAATCGTTTCCGAGCCTCACCCGACACTCACGATCACGAAGGTCATGACACCTCCACGCAGCACCCTGCGCGCCGACGCGCAGCGCAACCGCGAGCAGCTCATCGCCATGGCCGCCGAAGCCTTCGCGTCCGGACGCGCGATCTCGCTGGACGCGATCGCCAAACGCGCGGGAGTGGGGAACGCCACCCTGTACCGGCACTTCCCCACCCGAGAGGATCTGGTCGAAGAGGTCTACCGGGACCAGATCCGGCCCTTGCGCGAAGATGCGCGCACACTGCTGGCTACGAAGCCGCCCGCGCAGGCCCTCCACGCGTGGATGCTCCGCTTCGCCGACTGGGCCGGTGAACGACGCGGCATCTGCGAGGCCCTGGTCGCCATGAGCGCTTCCGGCCGCTTCGGCACCGGACCGGTCTGCGACGAGGTCCAGCAGATCCTGGCGATGGTGCTCGAGACCGGCGCCGCAGCAGGAGAACTGCGCAGCGACATCGACCCGGTCGAGGTGGGCGGCATCCTCGCCGGTTTGCTCTCCGTGGCCGGCGCGCCCGAGCAACGCCCCCAGCTGAACCGCATGCTGGACGTCGTCGTCGACGGACTCAGGCCCCGCTAAGCGATACGCCAGTGCTCCGGCGAGGCGTCGGCCTCTGCCGTACGGCACGGCTGCGGCTGTGGCGGTCGTGGCGCCTCAGGTCTTGGTGAGCACCGTTGGGATGCTTGCCTACGTTCGGCTCGTTCCCCGCCTCGCGACCGCCCGAACGGCTCGTCAGGTGTTCCTGCCGTCGCCGCTCAGCGGGGATCACCGAGGTGGATCCAGAAGCCGCCAATAGTTGATCTTGGAGGCGTCGGCGCTTCCGGCGGGCGAGCGTCGACGCAGTCGCCCGACATGGCGGCGAACCGCCGGTGACTCGACCACCATGTCCCAGCGCGCCCCGTGCGCGGCGACGACGCCCCCGAGCCATTCCGAGGCGACCGCGACGAAGTCGGCGGAGAGCACGGACTCCCGGTAGATGTCGGCGAGATGGCCGGCCTGGGCCGGGTCGCCCAATGTGCTCGCGACGCCTTCCGGATCGAGCCGCGGTACCCATCGACGCCGTGTACCCCCTCGAACAGGTCCAGGACGCCTACCGGCACGTCCAGCGACGCCACACCCGGGGAAAGATCGTCCTCAGCCTGGTGCCGAAGGCGGAACGCGTCGCCACGGCCAGGGCGCTGCGCAGGAAGGGCGCCCCCTCCGCGCACTGACCCGTCGGGCGCGCTGCGCGGAGCGGGCCGGGCAGTTCACCCGATCGGCGCAGACTGGCCCCGCCTGGACCGGGCACCAGGACCCTCACTCCGGGCGCGGTACTCCTGGCGCGTTCCGGGGTGTGCGGTGAGGACGTGCCGCAGTCATCCCCGAGCGGCTGCGGCACGTCCCACCCACCGATGGGCCCCTTGTCCAACTCGCCACCGTGGCGTGCAACATGCCGACCTTGCTCCGCGCCCGCGCTCCTGCCGGCGTCATACAACTGCGGCGGCACCGCCGCACCTCGACGCCCAACCCGTGCCCGATCGGGCGCGTGGGCGCGTCGGACATCGTGACTGTCATTCCAGGGTGCGTATGTGCTCACAGCCCAGATGGCTGACCGTGCGCCGCAGTCGGCTGCCACTCGGCGAAAACCGATCGACCAGATCTTCGGCCACGGAATCGGCCACCGAATCGAGGTTCCAGTAGGCGGCACCCGCCGAGGCGTGTTCGGCCTGGTTCTGCCATCGTACGGGGACACCGTACGCGGCGACCCGTCGCCGTCCACCCCCCTTTGAGGCCCCACTGTGAGAATCCGACCTTTGCTGTTCCTGCTTTTTGTCATCCCTGTCGTCTGGGGAGCGGTCCTCCTCGTCTCCGCGGTCACCGCCTCGGACACTGTGATCTGCCCAGGGGAGAACGTGGGGGCGGACGGCGAGGAGCGCCCCGGTCCCATGCGGCCCGGAGACCGGAACTGCAGTGTGCTGGTGGGGAACAAGGCGGTGGCCGTGCGGACGTACGAGTTGCAGCAGAATGCGCAGCGCGTGGAACGGCAGGAAGACCTCGTGCACGGCTTCCTGTACCTCGCCTACGGGATCGTGGGCGTCGCCTGTGCGCGTTTCGCCGTCCACGGGCAACGCCCGGCAGACGCTTCCTGAGACGCTTGCCGGGCGAGTCGCGCGGGCGTTGCGGAGTGCCCGCCTGCGCGTGGAGACCATCCTGTCGCGTACGGCTGGGCGGGCGGTCCGCGCCAACTACCCGATAGAGCGGCCCCGTTGCCGGAAAGGGAAAATGCGCTCCCCTCGGCCTCCCAGCCCTGACCTCGATCGCGGAAGTCGGGGTCATCAGCGGCTCGGGTAGGCCGTCGGTGCCGTTCGGTTCGGGTGGGTGTCGTTCCTGGGTGTGATTCTCCCCGGTACATCACGGCCTGGGTGTGCGCAGGCGTACCGGCAACGATGCTGTCGTGCCCGCCGGGAGGCGGAACGGGAATTCGAACGTCCGGCCAAGGAGAAAGGCTCATGACTGACACGCACGACGCACCGGTGTGGCTGGTGACAGGCTGCTCCAGCGGCTTCGGCCGCAGCATCGCCGCCCACCTGCTGGACGAGGGCAACCGGGTGGTGGTCACCGCACGCAGGACCGACTCCGTCAAGGAACTGGGCGACCGGGGCAACGCTCTCGTACTGCCCCTGGACGTCACCAGCCAGGGCAGCGTCGAGCAGGCCGTGCGCGAGGCGGAAGCGCACTTCGGCCGCATCGACGTCGTCGTCAACAACGCCGGCATCGGCTATTTCGCCGCCGTCGAGGAGACGCCGGCCGACATCGTGGACCGTCTCTTCGATGTGAACTTCCACGGCGTGGCGCGAGTCATCCACGCCGTACTGCCGGGCATGCGCGCCCGTCGCTCCGGCACCCTGGTCAATCTCACCTCCATCGGCGGCCTGGTCGGCCACCCCGCCGTCGGCTACTACTGTGCCGCCAAGTTCGCTGTCGAGGGCCTGTCGGCCAGCCTGCGCCACGAGGTCGAACCCCTGGGCATCAGGGTGATGACCGTCGAGCCGTCGGCGTTCCGCACCGACTGGGCGGGATCGTCACAGGAGACGCAGCACCCCATCCCCGACTACGACCAAACCGCCGGCGCCGCCCGCCGCGCCTACCACGCCTCCGTCGGCAAGCAGGCCGGCGATCCCGACCGCGCCGCACGCGCCCTGCTCAAGGCCGTGAACGCCGACGTACCGCCCCACCATCTCCTGCTCGGCGCCGACGCATACGACGCGGCCACTGCCCAACTGGCGCACCAGGCCGAAGAGTTCAGCGCTTGGGAGGACGTCACCCGCAGCGCCGACTTCCCCTCGGAGGGATGACGCCGACCGGGCACCTGCGCCTGGTTCGTCCGCGCGCAGTTCGTCCGGGGCGGCTCACCGGCGCCCCGGGCGCGCCAGCGACCTCCGCGAGTCGCGTGCCACCGACGCGGCACGGTCACGCGTCATCACCCCTGATCGCACAGAATGAAGAGAGGAAAGAGATCATGTCCCGATTCGACGGCAGGGTCGCCGTCATCACCGGCGGCGGTACGGGGATCGGACTGGCCACCGCACGACGCTTCCTCGGCGAGGGCGCGTCGGTCGTCATCTCCGGACGCCGCAAGGAACGCCTGGAACAGGCCGCGGCCGGCATGCCCCAGGAGCGTGTGCTGACCTTCCCCGCCGACGTCTCCGTCCGTGCCCAGTGCGACGCCCTCATCCAGGCCGCCGTCGACCGCTTCGGCCGTATCGACACCCTGGTCAACGCCGCCGGCATGAACCTCGTCGGCACCGTGGAGCAGACCAGCGACGAGGACTGGGACCGGTGCGTCGGCGCGGACCTGTCGAGCGTCTTCTACACCATGCGCGCCGCCTTGCCCCACCTGCGCGCCACCAAGGGCTCGATCGTCAACGTCGGCTCCGTCTCGTCGCTCGGCGGGGGTTGGTCCCACGCGGGCTACAACGCCGTCAAGGCCGCCGTGGCCAACCTGACCCGCTCCGTCGCCTGCGACGAGGGAAAGAACGGCGTGCACGCCAACACCGTCTGCCCCGGCCTGACCGTCACCGAGATGGTCGACACCATCATGGCCGACGACGCACTGCTGGAACGCGCCTGGGACCGCATCCCGCTGCGCCGCGCCGCCCAGCCCGACGAGGTCGCCGCGGCCATCGCCTACCTCGCCAGCGACGAGGCGGCCATCGTCACCGGCGTCGTCCTGCCCGTCGACGGCGGGCAGACCTGCACCGACGGCGGCCCGGAGTGGGGCAAGTAGACCACCGACTCAAGAAGGCCCCGCCCGAAGAACACCGTCGTCCGTCCCGGCGACTGTTCGGCCGTGCGGTGGCCTTCGGCCGCTGCGGAAGGGACGAGGAGCGCGCTGGTGCTCGGGCGCAGGCGTTCTTCCCGGGGAGGGGCCGCACACCCAGGGGTAGCGCCAGCGCGAAGCTCCAGCGTCGCGTCCACGTTCGCCCATTCGCCTGCTCGGCGCTGTTCCACATCGGCCACTGCCCCAGGGGCACGGCGCCTGGCTGACCGCATTCCGATCAGGCGGGCCGGGCCACTGGGGCCTTGCCTCGTCCCTGTCGGGTGCGGCGGCCGGCAGCCCGAGCCCGGACCGCGTCGGCCTGTAGTGCGCAGGCACCAGCACACGTATGCGGCTGGTGCGAGGGCACCAGGGGAAGTCGGCGGTGGGGGACGATGCCCGCGCAGGGCGCCGCGGGCGAGTGTGGGAGGCGCGCGCATCTCGCGCATTCCCCTTGCCTGGCAGCGTCTGGAGTGATCAACAGGTGGCTCATGGAACGTCCACACCCGAAACCGTCGTGTCCTTGGACCGGATCGGCAGATGGCCCCTGGGTGCCCTCGGCATCCTGGCACTGGCCCTGGGGACCTTGCAGTCAGTGGTGGAGCCCGCGCTCCCGCTGCTCCAGCGGGAGTTGGGGGTCAGTAATGCCGAAGGGGCATTGGTCGGCAACGCGTTACTCGTCACCGGCGCGGTCGTCACGCCCGTCGCGGGGAAACTGGGCGACCGCTACGGCGGAAAGCGGGTGCTGGTCCTGCTGATGGCAGTGGTCTCGGCCGGTGGTCTGCTGTCCGCAGCGGCGCCGAACCTGCCGGTGCTGCTGCTTGGTCAGGTGTTGCAGGGCGCCATGGTGGGTGCACTGCCCCTTTCCTTCATCCTGGTGCGCAAGCACCTCCCGGGGCGGCAGACACAGGCGGCGATCGGGCTCGTCGTCGCGCTGTTCACGGGTGGCGCCATGGTGGCGATGCTGTTCGCCGGACGGATCGCCGAGGGGATGTCCTGGCATGGGATGTTCGCGATACCGGCCATCGTGATCATCGCGGCCACGTTGATCGTGGCACGGGCGATGCCGCATGATCCACCGATCGACCCGGACCGCGGGATCGACTGGCCTGGCGTGCTTCTGCTGAGCGCCACGTTGCTGACCTTCATGCTCGGGCTCGTGAGGGTGACCAGCGACGGCGGCCTGTCGCCCCTCGCGGTCGGCGCCCTCTCGGTGGGCGTGGCCGGTCTGGCGACCGGGTGGGTCGTCGTCGAGCGCCGGGCCGCCGCGCCGATGGTGGATCTGCGGATGCTGGCCGGGCCCGCCGTGCGGAACGCGTTCGTGTCCACCTTCGCAATCACCATCAGTTCCGGCATGGTGATCTTTCTCCTTCCGCAGCTGTTCGGGATATCGGGCGACGGATACGGCTTCGGCGCCAGTACCACCGACATCGGGCTGTTCCTGCTGCCCGGCACCATCGCAGGGTCGGTGAGCGACTGGGTCGGCGGGATCGCGACGCGGCGATTCAGTCCGCATGCGGTGGTCGTCGTAGGCACCGTCGTCACGGCGGCCACGATGTTCGCCCTGGCGGCGCTGCACGAAGCGTCATGGCAGCCGGCCCTGGCCAAGGTGCTGACCGCGTTCGCCGCGGGCATCGGTACGACGGCGTTGCTGGCCGGCACGGCCACCGCCGTCGACGCCCGGGACACCGGCATCGCCACCAGCCTGCTGGTGGTGACCCGTGTGATCGGCGTTGCCCTGGGCACTCAGCTCGCCGGCGTGATCCTCGACGCCGGGGTGGACCCGCAGACGGGCCTGCCGGCCGAATCGGCCTTCGTCGCAGGGTTTGCTGTCGCGGGCCTGGCCGCCGCACTGTCCCTGCTCGTTGTCCGCACCTCCACGAAGGGAGCCCAGGCATGACATCCAACGGTGTGTCGGTGGGCGTGAGTTCACGCGTGGAGCGCGAGGTGCTGGTCTCCGGGGCCGGCATCTGCGGTCTCGCGCTCGCCTATTGGCTGTGCCGGGCCGGTTGTGCGGTCACCGTGGTGGAGAGGGCCGGTGCCTTGCGCGACGGCGGTTATCCGATCGACATCCGCGGTACGGCGATAGAAGTGGTCCGGCGGATGGGGATCCTGCCACGCCTGCGGGAGGCACACATCGACTCGCGCCGCGTCACGTTCCTCCACGCCGACGGCAGCGAAGTAGCCTCGCTCACCCCGAGCGCCGTGGCCGGCGGTGTCGAGGGACAGGACCTCGAGATCCCTCGGGGAGATCTGGCCGCAGCCCTCTACGCGCTGGTCCGGGGCGACGTGGAATTCCTGTTCAACGACTCCATCGACACCCTCGACCAGTTGCGGCAAGGCGTCGACGTCACGTTCCACAGCGGGCTTCAGCGCACGTACGACCTGGTGGTCGGCGCCGAGGGCATGCACTCACACACCCGGCAGTCCCTGTTCGGGCCCGAACAGCAGTTCCACCGCTACCTCGGCTCCTGCTTCGCCCTCTTCACCATGCCGGCCACCTTCGGGCTCTCCCGTGAGGTCATGATGTGGAACGCCCCGGGGAAAGCCGCGGCGCTCTACGCCGTCGGGGACGACGAGCAACTGCACGCCTTCTTGAACTTCCACCTCCCTCAACCACCCTTCGACGCCCTGCGTGATCCGGCCGCCCAGCGGAACCTGGTCGCCCGGGCCTTCGCAGGCGCGGGGTGGGAGATTCCCGGCATGATCAAGGCCATGCGCGAGGCGGATGACCTGTTCTTCGATACGGCCGGTCAGATCCGTATGCCGCACTGGTTCCGGGGACGGGTCGCGTTCGTCGGTGACGCCGCGTACGCACCCTCCTTCCTCACCGGGCAGGGTTCGAGCCTTGCACTGGTCGGTGCCTACATGCTCGCCCACGCCCTGGCCGCGCACGAGGATCACACGGCGGCCTTCACCGCTTACGAACGCGGCGTCCGCGACTTCGTCGCCATGAACCAGGCACTGGCCGACAACGGCGCGGCCACGCTCTTTCCCGCCACGGCGCGGGCTTTGGAGCAACGCAACATGAGGCTGCGCACCCTAGCCACCCTGCCCTCTGCGCCGGCACGGCCGGCCCACTCGGCCCTCACGCTGCCGGCCTTCGGCCAACCGATGTGATGCAGCGCCCTTGGGGGCCGGTGAGGCTGAGGTGGGAGCGGGTGGCAGCGGCCCCGGCAGGGTGTGCGCGGTCGGCTGCGCGGGGCCGTCGAACGTCCCGGCTCGCGCTACGAAAGGCGGTCGGTGTCGATGTGCGGAGCGGCGCGGACCAGGCCCGTCTGATAGGCGATGACGACGAGTTGTGCCCGGTCGCGGGCCTGCAGCTTCGTCATGGCACGCTGCACGTGGGCGCGGACGGTGAAGGGGCTGAGGAACATCCGCTCGGCGATCTCCTGGTTGGACAGGCCTGTCGCGGCCAGGGCCACCATTTCCCGTTCGCGCGGGGTGAGTGCGGCGAGTCGTTCGGGGTGGCGTGGCGGGGCGTCGTCCGGTGTGGCCAGGAAACGGGCGACCAGGGAGCGGGTCGCGGCGGGGGAGAGCAGTGTGTCGCCGTCGGCGATCGTCCGGACGGCGTTTGCCAGTTCCTCGGCCCCGATGCCCTTGCCGATGAAGCCGCCGGCGCCCGCGCGCAGCGCCTGAGCGACGTACTCGTCGGTTTCGTAGGTGGTGAGGATCAGGACGCGGCAATCGCGCAGGTCCGGGTCCGCGCAGATCTCGGACGTGGCGGCGAGCCCGTCCACCTCGGGCATGCGGATGTCCATGACCACCACGTCCGGCCGCAGATGCCGGGTGAGTCTGACCGCCTCCCTGCCGTCGGCGGCCTCGCCGACCACGGTGATGTCGTCGGTGCTCTCCAGCAGCATCCGGAAGGCACCGCGCAGGAGCGCCTGGTCGTCGGCGAGCAGTACCCGCAGGGTCACGACGCCTCCCCTGCCGCGCGATCGCCGGCCGGCCGGTCTGTCATGCGTCCGTTGCCTGTTGGCCCGTTTTCTGACGTCCCGTCTGCCATGTGTCCGTGGCCTGTCGGCCCGTTTTCTGACGTCCCGTCTCTCATTCGTCCGTCGCCCGTCCGCACGTCGTCTGTCGCTGCGCCGGCTCTCTGCCCCGCGATGGCTGGTGCCCCGTCAGTCGTCTGCGGCGCGTCCTGGCCGGGTGGGAGGGGCAGTTGGGCGCGGACGAGGAAGCCGCCCTCCGCCCGGCTGCCCGCGGAGAGGTGTCCTCCGACCGCGGTGGCTCGTTCACGCATGCCGATGAGACCGTAGCCGGGCGGACGGTCGACGGCCGCGGGCGCGCTCCGGCCCGTGGGAGGGGTCCCCGTCGCAGCGGCCATGTCCTTGCCCTCGTCGGTGACGGTGAGGGTCACGCGATCGCGGTTCCAGACCAGGCGCACCTGGGCGCGGTCGGTGCCGGCGTGTTTGGTCACGTTGGTCAGGGCCTCCTGGAGGATGCGGTAGGCGGTGAGGTCCACCCCCGGCGGCAGCGGCCTGGCCGTGCCCTCCTGGTGGATAACGACCTCCAACCCCGCGCGGCGGAAGGATTCCAGGAGTGTGGGCAGCCGGGCCAGCCCGGGCGCCGGTTCGGCGGGCGCGGCCGCGTCCCCGGACTGACGCAGCAGGCCGACCGTGGCCCTCAGGTCGTCGAGCGCGTGGCCGGTGGTCTCGACGAGCTCCTTCAGGCTCCGGCGGGTCTGCTCGGGACGGGTGTCGAAGAGGTGGGCGGCGACCGTGGCCTGCGCGTTGGCCAGGGTGATCTGATGGGCCACCAGGTCGTGCAGTTCCCGGGCGATGCGCACACGTTCCTCGGCCACTCTCTGGCGCGCCTCCCGCTCGCGGGTCTCCTCGGCCCGCCGGGCCCGTTCCTCCACGGCCGCCAGGTAGGCCCGCCGGTTGTGCACCGCGTGCCCGAGTACGCCCGCCACCAGCGGGAACGCCGCCACCGCCCCCAGCCTGGTCGCGTCCTTCCACGACAGGGCGCCCAGCAGGGGAGTGGAGGCGACGAGCAGGGCCGCGGAGGTGAGCGACACCGCGCTCGCCGCGTACCGCTGGGTGCGCACGGTGAGCGAGTAGGCGGTGATCACGGCGGGGGCCACGATGAGCGGACTCAGCAAGAGCCCCGCTGCCGGTGCCAGCATGCCGCTGACGGTCGTGGCCACCAGGGCGGCCAGGGGAGCGCGGTGCCGCACCGGCAGCACCGCGCACGAGACCACGGCGATGACGTAGGCGGCGGCAGGCGGTGCGGACAGCCCGCGGCCGTCGTCCGACAGTGCGCCGCCGAACAGGCAGAGCGCGAACGCCGTCGCGATGATCGCTGTCTGCGGCCACCACGTACCGAGTGATCGCCGGCCACCACCCCCCGGGTTTGTCGCATTGCCGGCGCTCCCACCGGTGCGCGTCCCGCCGCCACCCGGCGTGCCGCCCGTCTGCGTCATGGCCTGCTCAGTCCCGGCCCACGGGGAGCCGCCGCACCGCCGCTCGCGGCCCGGCCGCGGTGGCCGGGACGTGCCCGCTCAGTGCCTCGCCCTCGATGTCCACATTCGGCAGCACGCGCTTCAGGATACGGGGCAGCCACCAGGCCCGGTGGCCGAGCAGTGCCAGGACCGCGGGTGCGATCGCCATCCGCACCACGAAGGCGTCGAAGGCGACGGCGGAGGCCAGGCCGACGCCCATCGTCTGGATGGTGGGGTTGCTCATGCCGACGAATCCGGCGAACACGCTGATCATGATGATCGCCGCCGCGGCCACCACACGTCCGCTGTAGCGGAAACCGCTGACGATCGCCGCGCCGGGGGACGCGCCGTGGACGTATGCCTCCCGCATCCGGGTGAGGAGGAACACCTCGTAGTCCATGGCGAGGCCGAACACGATGCCGATGATGAGGATCGGCATGAGGGACATGACCGGTCCGGTCTGCTCGATGCCGAGCAGGTCTGCCGCCCAGCCCCACTGGAAGACGGCGACCAGGACACCGAAGGCGGCACCCACCGACAGCAGGAAGCCGAGCGCGGCCTTGACGGGGACCAGGACCGAGCGGAAGACCACCATCAGCAGCAGCACGGCCAGGCCGATGACCACCGCCAGATAGGGCAGGAGGGCGTCGGACATGGCTTCGGAGATGTCGATGTTCATGGCGGTGGTGCCGGTCACCAGGACGTCGGCGCCGGTGTCGGCCTCGACGCCGGCGACCGCGCCGCGGATCGCGTGCACCAGGTCCTTGGTCTCGGCGCTGTTCGGCGCGCTGTGCGCTACGGCGGTCAGGACGGCTGTGTCCTTGGCCGGGCTGAGCACCGGCTCACCGACCGACGCGACCCCGTGCACCCCCCGTACGGTGCTGACGACGAGGTCGGTCGCCGCGCCGGGGTGAGGAGACTTCGACGTGTCGACGACCACGGTCAACGGGCCGTTGAAACCAGGCCCGAAGCCTTCCGACAGCAGGTCGTAGGCACGGCGCTGGGTGGTCTGGACCGACTTGGACTCGTCGCCGGGCAGCCCGAGTTCGAGATGCAGCGCCGGCAGGGCGACGGCCCCGAGGCCGAGTACGGCAGTCAGCAGCACGCCCACCGGCCGGCGCAGCACGAACCGCGCCCAGCGGGAGGCGAGCCCGGGCCGGCCGGCTGCGCCGACTTCCCGGTGTGCAGGCCCGTTCGCCGGCCGGGTTGCCTTGCGCAGGGCGCGGGGCAGGACCCGCCGGCCGAAGAGGCCGAACAGGGCGGGGACCAGGGTGAGGGCGACGAGTACGGCAAGGGCCACGGCTCCCGCGCCGCCCATGCCCATCTTGGTCAGCTCGGGGATGCCGACGACCCCCAGCCCGACCAGGGCGATGAAGACGGTCGCGCCGGCGAAGACGACGGCGGATCCGGCCGTGCCCACCGCCCGGCCGGCGGCCTCCTCCGGCTCGCTGCCCCGGGCGCGCTCGTCGCGGAAGCGGGAGGTGATGAAGAGTGCGTAGTCGATGCCGACCGCCAGTCCCAGCATCAGGGCCAGGATGGCGACGGTGGACGTCAGGCCCAGCGCGGCCGCCAGCGCGGAGACCAGGCCGAAGGCGATGGCCACCCCCAGCAGGGCGGTCAGCAGCGACAGCCCGGCCGCGACGAGCGACCCGAGGGCGAGCACCAGGACCACTGCCGCCACCGCCACGCCGATGAGTTCCGTCGTACCGCCTGGTTCGTCGTCCGCATCCAGGGCCGAACCACCGATGTCCACGGTCAGTCCCGCATCCCGGGCCTGACGCGCGGCCTGTTCGAGGGCGTGCTTCGTCGCCCCGCTCAGATCGACGGTGTCCGCGCGGTAGGTGATCGTGGCGTAGGCGATGGTGCCGTCGTCGCTGACGGCGCCGCTGCTGTAGGGGTCGGTGATCGACTCCACCTGCTCGCCTGCGTCGAGGGAGTCGAGCGTGTTGTCGATGACCGCCTTGTTCTGCCTGGCCGTCACCCGCTGTCCGTCGGGCGCCTGGAAGACCAAACGGGCCTCGGCGCCCTGGGAGTTGCTCTGTGGGAAGCGCTCGTCCAGCAGGTCGAACGCCTTCTGCGACTCGGTGCCGGGCATGGAGAGGTCCTCGTCCTCGCCGGCCGGTGCGACGGCGGCGGCGACCACGGCCAGGAGCAGGACGGCCAACCACGCACCCCCCACGAGCCGGCGTCGCCGGAAGGCCCAGCGTCCGATCCGGTAAAGAAACATGGCCACTTGTCGATCACTCCAGACACCGTCGGGCAAGGGAAAGGCGTGAGATACGCGAGATGCGCGCGCCGTTCCACAGTTGCCTTTGACGCCCCGCGCGGGCATCGTCCGCCGCCGCCGTCCTGCCCTGATGCGTTCGCACCAGGTGCTCAGGTGTCCTGGTGCGTACGCACCATTGACCGCTCCATGGGTTCACGACCCGCATCTCCTCTGCGAACGCGGTGAACGTCGGCACGCGGCCCCGTGCGGCATCCACGCCGGGTTGCCGCCGCGGGGAACATGGCCGGATCTGCGCCGTACCCATCGGGCCTGCGTGCCCAACTGGCAACCGTGCGCCGCGCCGGGATCTTCGCCATGCGGCCGTTCGTGGAGTGCGGCGGGGTCCTCGGAGTTGAGGGCGGGTGCGGGGAGGGCCCCCGTGCGCTGGAAGCTGCCGCAGGTTGGCGACCGATCGCTTCGCTGCACTCACCGCCGAGGGTGACAGCGAGGGGCCGCTCGTCCTCGACGATGAAGCCGCTGGCTGTCAGGAGCGGGCCCCGGTCGGCGTCGTGGTGCGGAACGTGGGCGGTGTGGAAGCCGTCGGTCGCGGCTGGGGGCTCTTTGACGTCAGGCCGGGTCGCCGGGGCGTTGGCGGGCAGGGAGAAGGCGAAGTCCGTGAGCTCGACGCCGGTCGACAGGCCGCCGCGGGCGCGCGGCCGGTGGTGGGCGTCGAGGTCGCGCCTGCACGGTCCGTGCACGCCGTCTCACGGCGCGAGCCCGGACCGCGCCGACTCGGTTCGGGCTCGCGCCAGCTCTCAGGTGGTGCAGGGCATTGCGCGGGTCATCTCGCCGTAGCTGCATGAGGCGTCATCACTCACGCGAGCAACGGGCTTCGGGGTCTGACATGCAGGAACCGCCGGACGCTCACAGCCGCTGGGAAGTGTCAGAAGTCGACCGGAAGGGTGTCGGGGAGGATGCGCGCGAGATCGTACGCGACGGGATTCAGGTCGGCGGCCATGAGCAGCAGGCGCAGCGGCTGGCGGCGCAGGCCCGTCACCGTCCTGCGGTGGGGCGGGGCGTCTGCGGAGTGCTCGAAGAGGAGGCGGAGGCCGGCGGCGTCCATGAAGGCGGTCGCGTGCAGGTCGAACACGACGTCGCTGATGTCCGGCGGGAGTGCGGCCACGGCTGCCCGCAGCGGGGGCAGGGTGTCGGCGTCGATCTCGCCGTGCGGGATGATCCGGGCATGGGTACCGTCGGTGACGGTGGTGATGTTCATGCTGGGCGCGTCCCCCTTCCCGGGGGTCGATGAGCCCAACGACGCGCCGCCCTGCTGGGAGCGGACGACGAAGGCCGGGGCCGGGTGCCCGGAACGGGGACAACGCCCGACTTCCCGAAAGAGCGGCTGCCCCGCAGGGCGAGCCGGTCGGTCTCGTGTCCGTTCACCGTCCCACACTCCTGTTCGCACTGCGATACCCGAGGGCGACTTTCGGGCAAAGGCCCGGTGCGGGGTGACTGATCGAGCTTTCCGGTATAGCCGACAACATCGGCGATCAGGGAGGGCTCTACGACGGACGTGTGGCGTTGCGGGCCGTGTCCATCCTGCGCCGACGAGACGGTGTGGGCGGTGGCCGGTGCGCCACTGGGCGGGACGCTGCCGGGAGGGGGTGCCGGGGCGTTATCGGGCGCCTGTGGTGGGCGGTTGGGGATGGCTGGGCCGGGCGGTGGGTCGCAGTCCGTCCATCAGGAGGTTCAGCAGGCGGCCGGCGGTGGCGTCGTGCCGGGGCGGTGGGGCAACGGTGAAGATGCCGATGAGCGCGGCGGCGATGTCGTCGGCGGTGACGTCGCTGCGGAGGTCGCCTGCCGCGCGGCCGGCGTCGAGGATCGTGGTGATGGCCGTCAGCAGCTCGGTTCGTGTCTGTCCGTGGGTGATCTCGCCTGATTCGATCATCGCGAGGAGGGTGTCGAGCATGCCGTTCTTCGTGGCGATCCAGTTCCCGAACAGGTCCATCCAGCGCCGCATCGCCACGGCCGGGGAGTGTTGACCGAGGAGGTCGCGGGCGCCGGTGGTCAGCCGTGCGACCTGGTCTTGGTAGACGGCGTCGACCAGTGCCTCGCGGGTGGGGAAGTGCCGGTAGAGCGTGGCGATGCCGACCCCCGCCTCACGGGCGATCGCGCGCATCGACGGCTCGGCGTCGGCCGACATGAACACCCGGGTGGCCACGGCGAGCAGCTGGTCGCGGTTGCGGGCCGCGTCCGCCCGTGGCGGGCGGGCTTCCCTCTGACCCGAAGCGGATCGCGCTCCGTTTGTGTTACGGTCCTTCATGTAAACGGAGCATAGTCCGTTTCGGTTGTGTTTCCCTCGGCACCAAGGAGGCCGGCGCACATGCAGGCACCAAGCACGCAACCGCCCGCAGGCAGCAGCAGAGCGGTCCTGCTGGAGTCCTTCGGTGGCCCGGAGGTTCTTCACGTCCGCGAGGTTCCCGCGCCCCAGGCCGGCCCGGGACAGATCCGGGTGCGGGTGACCGCGGCCGGCCTGAACCCGATGGACTGGATCATGACCGCTGATGCCGACACCGCCGCCCGGTTCGGCCTCGGCCTGCCGGTCGGGTTCGGGACCGACTACGCGGGTGTGGTCGACCAGGTGGGCGACGGGGTCACGGACTTCGCACCCGGCGACCGGGTGTTCGGGGGTGCCCTGTCCCGCGCGGTCGCCGACTTCGTGGTGGTCGACTCGGCCGGACAGAGCGCGGCGAACGAGGTTCACCACACACCTGACGGCGTCGACGACCGCACCGCCGCCACCCTCACGATCGCGGGCCGCACGGCATCCGCCGCCCTCGCCGCCATCGACCCCGGCCCGGACGACACGGTGCTGATCGGCGGCGCCGGCGGCGGAGTGGGGGTGTTCGCCGTCCAGTTGGCCCGGATCGCAGGAGCGCGCGTGATCGGGACGGGATCGGCGGCATCGGCCGATCACCTGCGCGCGCTGGGAGCCGAGCCGGTCGCCTACGGCGACGGCCTGACCGACCGGGTCCGCGCGCTGGCTCCCGGCGGCGTCACTGCCGCCATCGACCTGCACGGGGTGCAGACCGTGCACGCCGCACGCGAACTGGGCGTCCCGGACGGCCGCATCTGCACCATCGCCGCACAAGTCGACGGCGTGGCGGCGGCCAACGGCGCGCACGCTGCGCCCGGTGCCCTGGAATCCATCGCCCGCCTGGTCGCGGAGGGCCGGCTGAGGGTGCCCGTCTCGGCGAGCTTCCCGATCGAAGAGATCCGCCGCGCGGCCGAGCTCCAGGCCGCCCGGCACGTACGCGGCAAGATCGTCATCGACCTCCAGCCGTCCTGACCCGTCAGGCGCAGGGTGCCGACGGGCCCAGCCCTGCGCTGAGCCGACCGCGAGATAGCGGAGGGCACCGTGGCCGCGCGTCCGGTTCCAGCCGACCGGAAGCCCCTCCGGTCAACCGTCACGGGGGAGGAGCGGGACAGGGAGACGGCAGCGGGAATGCCGACCGGGCCGACTGCGTTGTGCAGGGCGTGGTGGTGAAGGGGACAGTGTCCCCGGGCCTCATCTCTCGCCTGCAGGGACGATCGTTCGGCTGAAGCCCTGCAGAGCCTTTCGCCGCGCAGGCGACCGCCCTTCACGACCACGCCTTCTTGCACGGGCGGCCCCGGACAGTTCCCACGGTCCGGGGCCCCGCCCATGCCGGACACACCCGGGGCCTGCTCAGTGGGCGAGCGGGGTGGCGGCTTTCGGCGGAGATTTGCGGAGCTACCGTTGTAACAATTACTGTTACGAAGAGATCGGGGGCTTGGAAGGTGAGGTCCGAGGTGAGCGCCAACAGCAGGCTGACCATCGCCGCGCATGCCCTGACGTGGATAGGGCTGTATCAGCGTCGCGGTCATGCGGTCGCCACCTCCGAGCAGATCGCGACGAGCGTCAACACCAACCCGGTGGTGATCCGCCGCCTTCTGTCCGAGCTGCGCAAGGCGGGCCTCGTCGAGTCGCGGCGAGGTGCGGGAGCGGGCTGGATGCTCTGCCGGGACCTGGCGTCGATCACTCTGCTCGACGTCCATGAGGCGATCGCCGCCGGGCCGGTCTTCGCTCTGCATCCCTCGACGCCTGACCCCGAGTGCGTCGTGGGTCACGGCATGGGGCCGGCGCTGGCTTCCGTCTATGACGGGGTCGAGGCCGCCGTGCGCAGGGAGTTGGCGAAAACCACTCTGGAGGACGTCCTGCGGGACGTACTCGCCACCGCCTAGCCCACCCCTGCTCTCGGTGGTGGCACGTTTCCGCGGCCGTAAATGTAACAAAAATCGTTACGTCAGAGACGCGACGCACACCCACCCACCACAGACACCACAGACACCACAGACACCACAGACACCACAGACACCACAGACAAGGACAGACGCCATGACCACAGACACCCAGACCTCACGGGCAGTGACCGAGCAGTTCGTGGAACGCCTCGGCAGGCAGGACCAGGACGGCATCCAGGACCTGTTCGCGGCAGACATCGACTGGTACGTCCCCGGCAACGACGCCCTGCCCTGGACCGGCCGCCGTACCCGCCGGGAGGACGTCGCGGCGTACTTCACCACGATGTGGCCGCACTTCGTGCCCGGCAAGAGCAAGGTCGTGCTGGAGCGGATCATCGTCGACGGCGGTGACGTGATGCTGCTGGGGGTCTTCACGCACACCGTCGCAGCCACCGGCAGGGAGTTCACCACTCCGTCGGCCATGCACCTGGTGGTCGAAGGCGGCGAGATCGTCCGCATGCACCTCTACGAGGACACGCTGAGCGTCGACCAGGCGTTCAGCACGGACTGAGGACGAAAACGGATCAGGGGCGTCCCCCGCACCCCGCATGACGCCTGCGATGATCCCATGCCGCAAAGAAGATCACCTGGGACGCCGGCGCCGGCTGGTTCAGGCCGGCACGCGGGCGGCGAGGATGGCGACGTCGTCGGCGTGGTCGGCGGCCAGGCCGGTGAGGAGCTCGTCGCAGAAGATCTCCAAAGGCTCGCGGGCCAGGGCGGCGGCGTGCTGCCGCAGCCGGGTCAGGCCGGCTTCCAGGTGCTCGCCGCGGCGCTCGATCAGGCCGTCGGTGTAGAGCAGTACGGTCGAGCGGGCGGGCAGCATTTCGGTGGCGTGCGGGCGCGGCTCATCGGGGTCGACGCCCAGCAGCAGGCCGTGGCCGCCGGTGAGGTAGCGGGTGTCGCCGTCATGGGTGATCAGCAGGGGCGGCGGGTGTCCGGCACTGGAGAACTCCAGCATCCACCTGCCGTCCTCGCGCTCGCCGAGCAGGCCGTACAGGCAGGTCGCGGTCGCGTGCGGGTACAGGGTGTGGTGGGCTGCGTCCAGACGGCGCAGGATGCTGCCGGGAGGTTCCTGGCGGTCGCAGCCGATGCCGCGCAGCATGTTGCGCAGCTGGCTCATCGTGATCGCCGCCCGCAGGTCGTGTCCGGTGACGTCCCCGATGATCATCGTGGTGTGGCCGGTGGGCAGGGTGAAGCTGTCGTACCAGTCGCCGCCGACTTCAGCGGTGGCGGCGGCGGGCGTGTAGCGGGCGGCCAGCCGCAGCGGGCCCGCCTCCGGCAGCGGAGGCAGCAGTGAGCGTTGGAGGCGTTCGGCGATGTGCTGGGTCTCCCGGTGCAGCCGCGCGTTGTCCACCCCCAGCGCCATCCGGTGCGCCAGGTCCTCCACCATGGCCAGGTCACTGGTGGTCAAGGGCGCCCGCTGGGCACTGCGGCCGACGGTCACCGCCCCCAGCACCTGCCGGCGCGCCCGCAGCGGAGCAACGACCGCCGTATCCGTGCCCAGCTGACTGAACAACTCCAGCTGGCGCGCATGCAGCGGATCCGCCGCCTGTGCGGGGGAGGGCATGTCCGCGGACGTGAGCAACAACGGCCCGGCCCCGGCCAGCACCCTGGCCAGCGGTCCCACGGGCACCTCCGGAACGGGCGGCAGCGCGCCGGTCAGGCCCCCGAACGGCAGCATCCCGGGGTCGTGATGTACGACGCTGACACGGTGCGGTCGGCCGTCGTCCTCGAGCAGGTCCACCGCGACCCAGTCCGCCAGCTGCGGCACCAGGATCCGGCACACCCGGCGCAGGCCCTTGTGCGAGTCCAGCGTGCTGGACAACGCGGTGGTGGCTTCCGCCAGCAGCGTCAGTCGGTCCAGCGCCCGCTGCACCACATCATCGACCTCGAAATCCTCCACCGTCTCCGCCTTCCCCGCCCAGCGCCCCCTGCCACGTCCCAGGCACGCACGATGTTCGGATGCCGCTCAGATCCGGACGGCACCTGCGCTCCACGCGAGGCCCGGCAGGGGCACAGGCCACGCCCGGCCTGCGGCCGGCACCGAGTCGTTCCTGCTCACCTCGCTGCCGGGCATGGGCGAGGTGCCGATCATGACCTGCGGCGGTGGCCGTCCGGGGAGAGTTCCCGCTTGATGCTCACCGCGTCGTGACGTCGTGGGCGGCGCCGTCGGTGATGGCGTGGAGTTTGTCGGGGTTGGCGACGTTGTGGATGGCGGTGATGCGGCCGCCGGCGTCGAAGTCGAAGGTGACGGTGGCGATCACCCGGTCGGGGGCGCTGAATACGATGCCAGGGCCGCCGTTGATCTCGGCGAGCGTGGCGCGCATGTCGGCGGGATGGACGCCCTGGTAGGTGACCGTGCCGATGGCCGCGAACCAGGAGGCCACCGTCTGTGCGCCCACGACCGGCTGGAGTGCCTGACGGACCTTGCCGCCGCCGTCGGTCCACAACGTGACGTCCGGGGACAACAGCTCCATCAGGGTGTTGATGTCACCGCCGGCCGCGGCGGCGAGGAACCGCTCGGTGACCTCGCGCTGGCGCGAGCGGTCGGCGGCAAACCGGGGCCTGCGGGCCCGCACCGGCTGTCCGGGTGAGAAGGGGCTTTGGCGCGCCTTCTGGTTGCGGGTGGTGATGTTGCCGAGGGCGTCCGCGGCGACGAGCAGCGCACCACCCGCCCGGGCAGCCTGCACAAGCGACCGGCGGCAGTGCCATCGGCGACCCGGAGCCTGACCGTCCGTTCCGTGCCCGGCTCGGCTAAGACGCCGGCCTGTCCGGTCATGCCCACCCGCTGACCGTCACCGGCAAGCGCCATCGGCCCCGCACGGCCGACCCGTGCCGGGACCGGCTTGCTCCGCCTGCGTGTCGGGGCCGGAGTTCATCTCCCCGGTCCTGACGAAACGACGATTCCGCTCGTTCGCGCCTTGGCGGGCGCCCCCGGTCAGATCCGCCAGGAACGCAGTGCCTCGGCCACGGCGTAAACGGTCAACCGGCTGTCGCGGATCTTGCGGACGAGGTCGGAGAGGGCGCCGTAAGGCGGGTCGATGCCCTCACCGGACTGGCCCATGTACTGCGCGGCGACGAACGCGCCGAAGAGGCTGTTGCGGTGGGGGAGTGGTTCGAGCCGCACGATCGTGTGCAGGAGCGCGGCCGCACGCCAGGCGGGATCGGGATCGGACGTCTGCAGGGTCGGCATCTTCGTCTTGTGCCGGGCGACGGCGGCGACCAGCGCCGAGTAGTCCGACACCGTCACGTCTTCGTGCCCGAGGGCGGCTTCCTGGACGTCGAGCAGCCAGGAGACATCGATATACAGGACCATCAGGCAGCCGTGACGTCGCCGCCCCGCTGAGCGGGCGGGACCTCATCGGGGAAGGCCTGGTCGAACTCGCCGCGCAGCCTGTCGGCCCAGACCGTGGCACCGGCCACGAACTGCCTTCGGTGCATCTCCCGCACACCGAGGTCGTGCAGGTACTGCTTCAGGCTCTTGCCCTCGGCGGCCGCGGCGGCGCGTACGCCTTCCATTTCCTCGTCGGAGAAGGACACGTTCAGTGACGGCATACCCTTAAGGTACCTGGTTGGTACCTAACGCCGCCACCCCGGCCCGCAGCCTCTTACCGCTGCCTCGCCGCGACGGCCGTCCTCCGGTTCGTGTCACTCCCGGGGAATTCGACGTTTCGATCGACAGCCTTGATATGGGTATCGATTTCATTCTTCAGTGGGCCGTGGACCCGGTGTCGTTCGAACTCGTACTTTTCGATGCGGCAGCTTCTCCGACCTGCGGACGGAAGTGATGGACGAGATACACCTGGCACGTTCCCGCCGTTTCATCGTCACCAGCGTGTCGTCGGACGCCCACATGTGGAACCTCGTCTTCTTACAGCTGTTGCTGGAGGAACGGGGTGGGGAGGTGATCAATCTCGGCGCATGCGTCCCGGACGACGTGATCCTGGCCGAGTGCCGCAGACACCGCCCGCGCGCGCTGATCGTGAGCACCGTCAACGGCCACGGCCACCTCGACGGACTCCGGCTCATCAGGCAGATCCGCAACGACCCCGAACTGGCCGATCTGCGGGTGGTGATTGGCGGGAAACTCGGCATCCGCGGAGCCGAGAACGCGCGGTTCGGTGCCGAGCTCGTGGCCGCCGGATTCGACGCGGCATTCGAGTCGGAGGCCGGGCTCGCCGAATTCGACGCCTTTCTCGGAGCGCTGGAAGAACGTCCTTCCCGTGAACTGACGATATCGGGAAGGGGAATGTGAGATGAACGCCGCACCTGTGTCCGTACCCGTACCCGTACCCGCCACCCCGGCGCTCAGCCGCTTCTCGCGTTACGTCCGGCGCAGCCATGAACAGGGCCGGCTGGTGGTGCAGCCGCGGATGGGATTCGCCGACACGGCGACCATGCGCCGGGGCCTTGAGGCCGTCAGAGCCGTGCGCGGCGCCTCCGTCGGAACCGTCACCGTCGACAGCTACACCCGGGTCAACGACCACGACTCCGCCCGGCGGGCGCTGGAGCGGGGGGACGACCTCAACGGATATCCGGTCGTGGCCCACGGCGAGGAGGAGACCCGGCGGCTGCTGAGCGGTGTGGCCGATGACGACTTCCCCGTCCAGTTCCGCCACGGCTCCGCCCTGCCGAGGCAGCTTTTCGGCACGCTGGCCCGCGTCGGCGCGGACGCCACCGAGGGCGGGCCGGTGTCGTACTGCCTGCCCTACAGCCGCGTTCCGCTGCCGCAGGCCACCCGAGCCTGGGCCGAGTGCTGCCGCATCCTCGCCGACCGGCCGCAGCCGATGCACCTGGAGAGCTTCGGCGGCTGCATGCTCGGCCAGCTGTGCCCGCCGAGCCTGCTGATCGCGCTGAGCGTTTTGGAGGGGATGTTCTTCCGCGAGCACGGCATGCGCAGCATCTCGGTCAGTTACGCGCAGCAGACCAGCTTCGAGCAGGACCTGGAAGCGCTGGCCGCACTGCGCCGACTGGCCGCGCAGTGGCTGGGGGACGACGCCGACTGGCACGTGGTGCTCTACACGTACATGGGTGTCTTCCCCAAGACGACGGTGGGCGCCTACCGGATGCTGGAGGACAGCGTCCGCCTCGCGGTGCGCAGCGGCACCGAGCGGCTGATCGTGAAGACCGCGGTGGAGGCGTACCGGATCCCCACCATCGAGGAGAACGTGGACGCCCTGGAGTTCGCCGCCGCGGTGGCGGCCGACGAGCGTCGCCAGGCGCCGGCCGGGCGGCGGATCGCGCAGACCGGCATCTACGAGGAGGCGCAGCGGCTGATCACCTCGACGCTGCACTTCGGCGACGACATCGGCTCCGCGCTGGTGGGCGCCTTCGCCCGCGGGCACCTGGACGTGCCCTACTGCCTGCACCAGGACAACGCCAACCGTTCGCGGGCCGCCATCGGTCCGAGGGGCACCCTGCGCTGGTGCGAGCCGGGAGCGATGCCCGTGGCCGCGTCGGGCGGGCCCGGCGCCGCGGTGACCGCGCGTTCGCTGATCGACATGCTGGGCTACAACGAGCGCCGCTTCGACCGCGAGGAGCTGGTCGGCGCGGCGGTGAGGGGGTTGCTGTGACGACCGTGGTACGCAAGGACGTCGCGACGACGCTGGACGCGGTGCGCGAGCGGGGCGCCGTACGGGCGGTGGTCAGCCAGGGGATCCGCGGCCTGTCCATGCCGGACGGCAGCGGATCGTGGAGCGGTCTCGACGCGGACATCGCCCGGGCGGTGGCCGCCGCGGCGCTGGGCGATGCGGCCGCGGTGCAGTGGCTGCCCACGGACCCCGCCCAGCGGCTGGCCCGTCTGGTCTCGGGCGCCGCGGACGTGGCCACCTGCAACCTGTCGTGGACGCTCGGCCGCGAGGCCGCCCATCCCGTGCTGTTCTGCGGGGTCACCTGCTACGACGGGGAGGGTTTCCTCGTCCGTACGGCGGAGGGGATATCGAGACCCGAGCAGCTCGCCGGGTGCCGGGTCGCCACCCAGGCGGGCACCACGACCGCGGACAACCTGGCGGCATGGTTCGGTGCGCGCGGCCTGCAGGTCGAGGCCGTCGCCTACGCGACCCCCGCCGAGGCGCTGGCCGGTTACGCGGACGGCACGTGCGCGGCCTACGTCCTGGACCGCATCGCGCTGGCCGGCGCACGGGCCACCCTGCCGCGCCCGGCGGACCATGTCGTGCTGGAGACCGCCATCTCCCGTGAGCCGATGGCACTGGCCGTCCGTGACGACGACCCGGGGTGGTTCCGGGTGTGCCGGTGGGTGCTGCAGTTCCTCATCGGCGCCGAGAACGCCGTACGCGAGGGCGGCACGGCACGCGCCGCGGCCGACCTGGCGGACCGGCACGGTCACCTGCTCGGCCTCGGCAGAGGCTGGGCGCACCGGGTGCTCGACGCCGTCGGCACCTACGGCGACATCTACGAGCGCAATCTGGGGCCGGCCTCCGGCCTGGACGTCGGCCGGGGCGCCAACGCCCTGTGGGGCGAGGGCGGAGTGCACTATCCGCTGCCCCTGCACTGATCCGCGTCCAGGGGGTTTCGCCTGCTCAGGGGCCCCATCGAGAGCCTTGATGCGGGCATCGAATTCGTTCCCCAGCAGCGCGTGGACCAGGCCGCACCCAAGCTCGTAGGTTCGTTGCACCGGCTGGGGCCGGCCCGAATCCCGGCCCCACTCTCTGCCAGACCTTCCCCTCCGAAGCAGGAGTATGTCATGGGCACATCAGAAACGCGTCGTCCGGAGACGCGCGGCGCGATCGAACTGACGGCGGCGATGCTGCTGTCGGGCACCATCGGCGTCTTCGTCGTCGAGTCCGGCGCCTCGCCGTTCAACGTGGTCTTCTACCGGTGCGTGTTCGGCACCCTCTTCCTCGGCCTGTACTGCCTGGCCCGCGGGTTCTTCACCGACCACGGCTTCACCCCGAAGAAGCTGGCCCTGGCCGCGCTCGGCGGCGTGTTCATCGTCTTCAACTGGGCCTTCTTGTTCGAGTCCTACGGCAAGACGTCGATCTCGGTGGCCACGGTCGTCTACCACACCCAGCCGTTCTTCGTGGTGCTGCTCGGAGCCGTACTGTTCAAGGACCGCATCACCGCCCACAAGGCGGGCTGGCTGATCGTCGCCTTCCTCGGGCTCGTCCTCGTCTCCGGCATCTCCTCCTCCGACCTCTCCAGCGACAGCACCTACCTGGTGGGCATCGGCTACGCCCTGCTCGCCGCCCTCTTCTACGGCCTGTCGACGATCATCACCAAGCGTGTGAGCGGCGTGAAGCCCCACCTGGTCGCCCTGGTCCAGGTCACGCTCGGCATCCCGCTGCTGCTGCCCTTCACCCAGCTCGGCCAGAGCGCGCACTTCGGCAGCGGCTGGGCCTGGCTCGCCGGCCTGGGCTTCATCCACACCGGCGTGATGTACGTGCTGATGTACTCCTCGTACCAGAAGCTGCCCACCTCGAAGATCGCCGTCCTGGCCTTCGTCTACCCGGCCGCCGCCATGGTCTGCGACTGGGCCGTCTACGGACACCACGTCACCTGGGTGCAGGCGCTGGGCATCCCGCTCATCGTCGCGGCCTCCCTGGGCATCAACCTCGGCTGGCGCCCGCGTCTGCGCCCCACCCCCGCGCAGCCCGCCCAGGCCGCCTCGCTCCAGCCGGCCGCCGCGTCCGGCAAGCGCACCACCGCCTGATCCCGCCCACCGTCTGACCCACCGTCCGGGCCCGCCCACCGTTCGGGCCCGCCCACTCTCCCAGCCCCCCACGCCGCCCGACGCTCATGCCCGAGCCCGTCTGAGAGGACCCCTCGCCATGCCCCGCGTCACCGACCCGAACGCACCGCGCATAGCCGTCGTCGGCGCCACCGGAGTCGTCGGCACCACCCTCCTGCAGCTCATCGCCGAGCGCGGCTTCCGCTACCGCGACCTGCACCTGGTCGCCTCCGCCCGCTCGGCCGGCCGCGAGATCACCGTCGAGGGCCGCCCCCACCGGGTGCATGACCTGGACGGCTTCGACTTCTCCGGCACCGACGTCGCCTTCTTCTCCGCCGGCGCCCGCGTGAGCACCACCTTCGTCCCCAAGGCCGTCGCCCGAGGCGCCCTGGTCATCGACAACACCAGCGCCTTCCGGATGGACCCCGGCACCCCGCTCGTCGTTCCCCAGGTCAACGCGCACGAACTCGACGGGCGCCCGGACAGCGGCATCATCGCCAACCCCAACTGCTCCACCATCCCCCTGGTCCGCCTGCTGAAGCCGGTCCAGGAGCGCTGGGGCATCCGGCAGGTGGTGGTCAGCACCTACCAGGCGGCCTCCGGCGCGGGCTACTCCGGCATCGACGAACTGCGCGCCGGCGCCCGCGCGGTCCTCGACGACCCCGACAGCACCGGCGTCACCGGCACCTTCAGTCCCTCCCTCGCCTTCGACGTCATCCCCCGCATCGACCGCCTCCTCGACAGCGGCTTCACCTTCGAGGAGCAGAAGATGCTCCAGGAGTCCCGCAAGATCCTCGGACTCCCGCACCTGGACGTCACCACCACCTGCGTGCGCGTCCCCGTCGCCAACAGCCACTCCGAGGCCGCCTGGATCGAGTGCCACCAGCCCGTCGACCGGGCGGAACTGGTCCGGCTGCTCGCCGCGCAGGACGAGGTCACCGTCCACGACCTGGAAACCCCCGGCGCGTTCCCCACCCCGCGCACCGCCGGCGACCCCAACCGCGTGCACGTCGGCCGCGTCCGTGTCGCAGAGCACAACCCGCGCGGCTTCTGGCTGTGGATCGTCGCCGACAACGTCCGCATCGGCGCCGCCCTCAACGCCCTACAGATCGCCGAGGCCCTGACCGAGCGAGGTGTGCTGTGAGCGACTACGCCGTGTTGAAGTTCGGCGGCTCCACCTTCCCCGACCTCAACGCCTACGCCGATCTCGCCGCCGCCCTGCGCCGTCGGGTCGAGGAGGAGCAGCGGCCGATGGCCGTGGTGGTCAGCGCCATGCCGGGCGAGACCGAAAAGCTGCGCGGCATGCTGCACCAGGCCAACCCGCAGCCGGAGGACGCCACCGTCGCCGGGCTGCTCACCCTCGCCGACACCGTCAGCGCCCACCTGATGGCCACCGCCCTGCACCGCGTCGGCCTCACCGCCACCGTGCTCGCGGGCCACCAGCAGGGCCTGGTCACCGACAGCACCTTCATGTGGGCCAAGGTGGCGCGGCTGGACGCCGCACCGCTGCGGCGGGCTCTCGACGAGTATCAGATCGTCCTCATCCCCGGCGGCCAGGCGGCCGACGCGCAGGGCCGCCCCACCTGGCTCGGCAAGAACAGCTCCGACCTGTCGGCCGTCCTGGTCGCCGCCGCCCTCGGCATCGACCGGGTCGAGATCCACTCCGACGTCGACGGCATCTACAGCGCCGATCCGAACCTGGTCACCGGCGCCCGCCTGATCCCCGAGATCACCCACGACACCGCCGCGCTGATGTCGCTGTACGGGGCGAAGGTCTTGCACCGCAGGTCGGTGCGGACCGCCAAACAGCACGGCATCACGTTGGTCTGCCGCCACAACCGGGCCCCGTTCCGCGTCGGCACGGTCATCGGCGGCGACGGCGGACCGGCCGCCGGTGTCGTCGCCAACACCAAGTCCACGATCCTCGCCTACGCCACCGCGGCCGACGCCGACCTCGCCCACAGCGTCTTCCACACCGAAGGAATCGACACCGTACGCCTGGAGGACGGCCCGCACCTCATGGTCGTCGGCGGCTACCTCGACATCGACCGCTTCCACCGGCTGCACGACCTGCCCCGGGCACGGTCCGTGGGCATCCCGGTCACCGAGATCACCGGCAGCCGGGCCACCACCCACATCGCCGCCGACGCCGAGCAGGCCCGCTGGCTCGCGCAGAAACTCCACGACGCCCTGCCCGAACCGGACGAGCCGGCCGTGGGGCTGCGCGCCCTGTAAGTCACTTTCACCCTGGAAGGAGATATCACGATGACCGCGACCACCGTCGAGAGCAGCACCTCCGCACCGCAGACCCTCGATGTGATCGAACTGCCGGACGGCGTGCGCGACTCCATCGGACGAGCCCTGGCCGCCGAACCCGATCCGACGCGGGACATCGACCGGGCCATGGCCCGCTACCACCAGATCTTCGCCACCCTGCCGATCGAACTGCTCCAGCGGATCCTCGACTTCGGCCGTCACAACGACACCCCGGGCGTGGGCTACGTCCGCAACCTTCCCACCGACCCCGAACTGCCCGCCACGCCGGCCAACGGCGGCCCGGCCACCGACAAGAAGACCTTCGTCGCCGAGGGCGTCCTGCTGGGTCTGTCCGGGCTGCTCGGCGAGCCGGTCGGCTTCCTGACCGAGAAGAACGGACAGCTCGTCCACGACGTCATCCCCGTCGAGGGCGGCGCGATGACCCAGACCAACCAGGGCTCGACCGTCTTCCTCAACTTCCACAACGACATCGTCCACGACGCCATAGGCCGCTACGACGTCAGCAACCCCGACTTCCTCGTCCTCAGCTGCCTGCGCGCCGACCACGACGGCGTCGCCGCCACCCACTACGCGGACGCCCGGGACATCGTCAGGGCCCTCGACTCCCGCACCCTGGAGCTGCTGCGCAGTCCGCTGTTCCGGCTGAACGCCCCCGGCAGCTACGTCCGCGACGTGGCGGGCGGCAAGGAGGTCCTCTCCGACCCGGTCGCCATGATCAGCGGGCCCGAGCAGTTCCCGGAGATCTCCTCCTCCGCCAACGGCGTGCGCGCCCTGACCACCGCCGCCGAGGCCGCCCTGGACCGCCTGCAGGCCGCGTGCCGGGAGACCGCCCACCAGGTCCACCTGCGCCCCGGTGAGGCCCTGCTGATCAACAACCGCAAGGGCCTGCACGCCCGCACGCCGTTCACCGCCCGCTACGACGGCGCCGACCGCTGGCTCCAGCGTACGTACGTGCGCCGCAGCCAGTGGACCATCCGCTACCGGCAGACCGACGGCGACCGGCGCGTGCACCACTGATCCGCTGCGGCGGTGGCGTCAAAGGAGGGCCGGGCGACCCCGGCCCTCCCACCCGTTCGCTGTGCCAGACACCAGGAGAAGGATCACCATGGACGTCATGACGGCCGTACTGAGCCGCCGCAGCGCACACGATCTCGCCGAACCCGCGCCGAGCGACGAGGAGTTCGCCCACCTGCTGAGCGCCGCCGCCACCGCCCCCGACCACGGCAGGCTCCGCCCCTGGCGGTGGATCCTGGTGCGCGGAGAGGGACGTACGGCCCTGGGCCGCTGCTTCGCCGACCACAGCCCGTCCTCGGACGCGGAACGCCACCGCACCGAAGCCAAGACCCGCCGCGCGCCCCTGCTCGCCACCCTTGTCTTCACGCCCGCCGCCGGCCACCGGGTGCCCGAATGGGAGCAGTTGGCCGCCACCAGCGCCATGACGGGCTGCCTGATGCTCCTGCTGCACGCCCGCGGTTACGGCAGCATCTGGCGCACCGGCAGATTCACCGAATCCGCCGACGTCCGCCGGCTCCTGCACCTGCGGGCCGGCGAACGCCTGCTGGGCTGGCTGTACATCGGAACGGCCAAGGAGGCACAGCCGCACCGGCTGCGGATGCCCGACGACGTCAGCGACCGGATCACCGTCTTCGAGCCCGAACCGGTGACCGTCTAAGGCTCGTCGCCGGGCGGACGCATCACACGATCGCGGCCAGCGGCTGTTCCTCCTGCATCAGCCGCACCGCCTGGTCGATGAAGAGTTTCAGTTCCCGCGACAGCCGTCTGCCGCTGCGCCACGCCAACTGGGTGTACACGGCGAACGGAACGTCCCAGGGCAGTGCCGTCAGCTCGCCCTTGTCCACTTCCGCCGCGACGGTCACCAGCGGAAGCAGCGCGATCCCCAGCCCGGAGATCACACCCCGCTTGATCGCCTCGATGGTGCCGAACTCCAGGAACGACACCGTCTCCGCCCCCCGAAGCTCCTCCTCGAACAGATCCCGGTAGGCACACCCCGCCTCGGTCGCCAGGATCGACGTCGTCCGAAGATCGTGGAGGGACACCTGTACGCGTCCGGCCAGCGGGTGAGCGGGGGAGGAGACGAGCACCAGCGGCTCCTGGGCCAGCACGACCGTCTCCAGGCCCTGGTGCCGGGTCTCCTGCTCCATGAGGAATCCGATGTCGAAGGTGCCCTGTCGCAGCGCGTGGCAGGTCTCGGCGCACAGGCTCGGGCGCAGCGACAACTGCACCTTCGGATACCGGTGGTGGAAGAACTCCAGCAGCGGCGGCATCCGGTAGGAGGTGATGCTCTCCATCGTGCCGATGGTCAGGGTTCCCGCCGGGCCGTCGCCGCCGGCCACGTCCGCCCGCGCCGCCTCGGCCAGCTCCAGGATCTGCTCGGCGTACTCCAACAGCTTCTCGCCGGCGGGCGTCAGCCGGATCCGCCCACCGAGCCGGTCGAACAACTCCGTCCCCAGCGACGACTCCAGGGAACGAATCTGCGTCGTCACGCTCGACTGCGCGTAGCTGAGTTCCTCTGCGGCGCGAGTGAAGCTCAGCAGCGTCGCGACCTTCTGGAAGGTCACTAACTGACGTATCTCCATCCGTTCATCCCTTTACGATGTGAACGAAACGCCGGGAGGATGATGCCTTCAACGCACACCTCCACGCAGCACCCGCAAACACGACAAAACTATAAATAGATTATCAGTCGTAACAGCGGGTGACGTGATTTCTGTCACCAACCAACAAAGACCTGCACACGCGGCGCGCGTTCACCAGCTGATCAGGACGAGTTCGATGGCGAATCCCGGTCCCATGGCGGCGATGAGGCCGGGCGTGCCCGAGGGCGGGGGGCTGTTCATGGCCGTGTGCAGGACGTGCAGGACGGAGGCGGAGGAGAGGTTGCCCTTGCCGGCCAGGGACTGCCTGGTCGCGTCGAGGGCGTGCGGTGGAAGGTCGAGGGCGCGTTCGACGGCGGTGAGGACTTTCGGTCCCCCGCCGTGCACGATCCAGGTGGTGACCTCGCGGGGGGTGAGGGCGTGCCGGCCGAGCAGGCCGTACACGGCCTTGGGCAGGTGTTCCTCGGTGAGGGCCGGCACGTCGGAGGAGAGCAGGATCCGCAGGCCGTGCGAGCCGATGTCCCAGCCGAGTACCTCCTCGGTGCCGGGCACCAGGTGACTGTGGCTGTCCACGAGTTCCGGCCCGGCCTCCCGGTTGCGCGAGGCTCCGCTGGCCACGACGGCCGCCGCGCCGTCCCCGAAGAGACTGCCGGCGACGATGTTGGCCATCGACGTGTCCGTCATCTGGTAGGCCACGGAGCACAGTTCGACCGAGAGCAGCACCGCGGTGTGGTCGGGGTGAGCGAGCAGATAGTCACGCAGCCGGGCGAGTCCCGCGGCGCCGCCCGCGCAGCCGTTGCCGAACAGGGGGATGCGCCGGACGTCGGGGCGCAGGCCGATCCGGTGTGCGAGTCGCGCTTCGAGTGACGGCACCGCCAGTCCGGTGACGGTGGTGCTGATCACGGCGTCGACCTCCTCCGGCCGTACGCCCGCCGCCTCCAGTGCGTCGGTGAGCACCTGCTCGCCCAGTTCCAGGGCCGTCTGCAGCCAGACGCGATTGGCGTCGGTGAAGTCGGTGAGCGCGCGGAGTTCCGCCAGCGGGCGGGCGAAGTGGCGGCTGGAGACACCGGCGTTGGACTGGATCTTCCGCAGCATCAGTCTGCCGGTCTCGGACTGTCCCAGCGTCGTACCCGCCAGGGCGGCCATGATCTCCTCCTGCCCGAACCGGAACGGCGGTACGGCGGAGCTGATCGCCGTCACCCGCGGTCCGGGTGCGCTCGGCCTCCCGTCTCGCTGCGCTGTCATCGTCTGAGCTGTCGGCACTCGCTCTGTCCGCCCTTTCTGCTGACTGCGTGTGATGGTGGCTGTCCGGTGGGCTATCCGGTGGTGAACAGCAGGACCGCGTTTTGGCCGCCGAAGCCGAAGGAGCAGTTCAGCCCCGCGCCCGCGGGCACCGGGCGGGGCCGTTCGGCGACGATGTCGAGTTTGTGGGGGCCGTCTTGTCCCGTGAAGTTGGCGACCGGCGGCACCGTGCCGTGGCGCAGGGCGAGGACGGTGTACGCCGCCTGGATCGCCCCGGCCGCCCCCAGCGCATGGCCGATCACACCCTTGGCGGCTGTGACGGGCGGGACGTCGTCGCCGAAGACCCGGGTGAGCGCGGCGGCTTCCGCCGCGTCGTTGAGCGGGGTGCCGGTGCCGTGGGCGTTGACGTGCCCGATGTCCGCGGGGCGGCAGTCCGCGTCCCGCAGCGCGGCCGTGATCGCCCGGACGGCGCCGTCGCCGTGCGGATGCGGTGCCACCGGGTGGTGGGCGTCGGCGCTGGCGCCGTAGCCGCGCAGCACGGCCAGTGTCCGGGCGCGGCGGGCTCGTGCGTCCGCGGCCCGTTCCAGAACGAGCACGGCGGCGCCCTCGCCGAGGACGAAGCCGTCGCGGTGCGCGTCGAAGGGCCGGCTGGCCAGTTCGGGCCGCTCCCGGCGCCGGGACAGTGCGCGCATCCGGGTGAAGCAGGTGGCCGTCATCCGGGACCTGGCCGATTCGCTGCCGCCGGCGAGCACGAGGTCGCAGGTGCCGGAGCGCAGCAGGTCGCGTGCCACGCCCAGCGCGGTCGTGCCCGAGGCGCAGGCGCTGGCGGTGGTGAAGTTGGGGCCGCGGGCACCGAGGTCGATGGCGACCTCGCCGGCGGCCATGCTGGGCACGCTGCGCGGCAGGGCGAGCGGTGAGACCCGCTCCGGCCGGTGTGCGCCGAGATGGCCGAACTCGGTGGGGTAGGTGCTCAGGCAGTTGGATCCGACGCCGAGGACGACGCCGGCGCGCTCGCCCAGCCCGTCGGCCTCGTCCAGCCCCGCATGGGCGACGGCCCGGCGAGCGGCGACCAGGGCGAACTGGACGAACCGGTCGACGCGCCGTGCCAGTGGCCGGCCCAGCTCCGCCACCGGGTCGAAGCCGGTCACCGGGCAGGAGAAGTCCACGGGCAGCCCGGTGAGTTCGGGATCGTGGGCGGCCATCGAGCGGCCCCGGCACAGGGCCGCCCAGTTGTCCTCGAGCGTGTGTCCCGCCGGGGTGACCAGGCCGAGGCCGGTGACGGCGATGTCAGCGCGCATGGCGTGCCGCGGCGAAGGCACGGGCGGCGTCGGCGAGTGTCGAGGCCGGGGAGAGGTCCAGGGTGTCCTCGGGCAGCACGATCCCGAACTCTTCCTCCGCCGCGACCACCAGTTCCATCAGGGCCAGTGAGTCCACGTCGAGGCTGGCGAAGGTGGTCGTCGGCGTGAGGTCGCCGGGAGGGGCGGTGATGCTGAGATGGTCGGTCAGCAGGGCCATCAGCTGTTCGGGCAGCGCGTCCTGTGGCGCTTCGGTCATACCTGTGTCTCCTGCACGTGTGCCGCGTGGGTCATGTCGGTGCCTCCTGGTGCCGTCCCGGGCCGGCTGCGGGGGTGCGGCCGGCGTTCATGCGCTCGAACAACTCCCGTGCGCGGGCCGCCCGCGCGGTCAGCCGGTCCACGTGTCCGGCGAGCGAATCCCGTGCCTGCTCACCGGCCGGTCCCAGGCCGGGCAGGGACATCACCTTCAGCGCGCGCAGCAGCGGAACGACCACGCACTCCAGGTGGACGTCGAGGTTGTAGATGCCGGAGGCCGCGATGCGCGCGGCACGCGCCCGGAAGCCGGGGATCGCCGCGCCGGGCATCGCGAAACCGTCCAGCACGTCCGCCACAGCGGTCAGGGTCGCGTCGGGGAACAGCGCGAGCGCGTCGGCGAGCAGCCCCCGGTAGAAGAGCATGTGCAGGTTCTCGTCCGCCGCGATCCGCGCCATCAGCTGCTCGCCGGCGGGGTCCGCGCAGGCGGCCCCCGCGTTGCGGTGCGCCTGCCGGGTCGCCAGTTCCTGCACGGTGACGTACGCCAGCGAGTGCAGGAGGGTGGGCAGATTGGTCTGGTAGCCGGTGCCGACGTGCCGCATCCGCAGGTCCTCCAGCGCGACGGGGTCCACGGCGCGGCGGGCGTGGACGTAGGCGCGCAGGGCCGAGGCGTGGCGGTCCTCCTCGGCTGTCCACCGGTGCACCCAGGTGCCCCAGGCGCCGTCGCGGCCGAACCGGGTGGCGATCTCGAAGTGGTAGCTGGGCAGGTTGTCCTCGGTCAGCAGGTTGACGACCAGGGCGTCCCGCACGGCCTGGGGCAGTTGCGACTGCTCCGGCGCCCAGGCCATGCCGTGCAGCGGGCCGTCGTAGTCGCGTGCCGCGCTCCACGGCACGTACTGGTGCGGGAGCCAGTCACGGGCCGCGGCCAGATGCCGGTCCAACAGCCGTTCCACCGACGGCTCCAGCTCCCGTAGGACGCGTGCCTCCTGCGCAGTGACCTCAGCCATCCCCCGGTTCCCTCTTCTCCGCCTCGCATGGGTCATGCATGGTGCGCCGAGCTGTGTAACGTGCCCGGACGGCCCGGGAAGCGATCTTCCACCCGTTCGACGGACGCACGGGGACGTAACGCGCCGGTGATCACCCAGCAGGGGTACGTCCTGGTCCGGTTGGCTGCGGGCCGGTGCCCGTCTGGCATGCCGGACGTCGGTGTCCGGGCCGGACGGGCGTCAACGCGAGCCCCTCGACGTGCCGCGTTCGCGGGAGGGTCACCCGCGCCGTGGCGCGCGGCCACTAGTCCTTGCCGGGTGATCACCTCAGCTTCCCGCTCCGGGCCGCCCGCCGTCCCCCCGTCCTTCTTCCGCCGCGCCACGCACCGACGAGGAGTCACCGGCCGATGACCACGACGAGTGACTCCCGTGCCCCGGAGCACGAGGGCGAGGACCCGGGCGGCGCAGGGCCGGCCGGGGTGGTGTCGGCGATGTGCCTGGCGCTGGCACTGGTCACCGCCTCCATGTCGGCCCTCAATCTCGCTCTGCCCGAACTGGCCGTCGGCTTGTCCGCGTCCACCACGTCGCTGACGTGGATCGTCGACGGATACGCGGTGGCGCTGTCCGGCCTCGTCCTTCCCCTGGGGGCCCTCGGCGACCGCCTGGGCCGCCGTGCTGTGCTGGTGGCCGGTGCGGTGCTGTTCGGGGCGGCAGCCCTGGCCGCGTCGGGCGCCTCCGACACGACCGCGCTGATCGTCTGGCACGCGGTGATGGGTCTCGGGGCTGCCATGATCATGCCGGGCACCTTGTCGACGATCACGGCGGTCCTCACCCCGGCCCAGCGGCCGAAAGGCGTTGCCATCTGGTCCGGGTGCGCGGCGGCCGGGGTGATCATGGGGATGCTGGTGTCGGGTGCGCTGCTGGAGTGGTTCAGCTGGCGGGCGATCTTCGTCGCCAGCGCCGTGGCCGCTGCGGGCGCCGCTGTCGCGGCACTGGTCCTCGCCCCCGAGACCAGGGACGCGGACGCGCACCGGCGCCGGTTCGACGTCGCCGGCGCGGTGTGCACCGCTCTCGCGCCCGGAGCCCTGGTGTATGCGCTGGTCGAGGGCAACGACGGCGGCTGGGGCCGGGCCCGCGTCGTGGGCGCGCTGGCTGTCACGGTGCTGGCCGCCGTCGCGTACGTCCTGCTGGGGCTGCGCGCCGCACACCCCATGCTGGATCCCCGGCTGTTTCGTATCCGCAGCTTCAAAGCCGGAGCCGTGACGATCGCGGTGCAGTTCATGGCGGTGTTCGGCTTCTATTTCGTCGGCCTGCAATACCTCCAGCTCGTCCTCGGCTACAGTCCGCTGAAATCCGCGCTGGCCCTGGTGCCGGTCGCGCTGGTCGTCGTGCCCACCTCGCAGACGACTCCGTACCTGGTCGGCCGCCTCGGCATGCGGACGGTCATGGTGGGCGGGCTGCTGCTGCTCGGCTCCGGACTGGTGGCGCTGTCCCTGCTCGGCGCGGGGTCGGGGTATCTGCCCTTCCTCGGCAGCCTGGTCCTGGCCGGTTTCGGGATCGGTACGACGGGCGCCGTCGGCACGTCGGCCATCACCGGTGCCCTCACCCGGGACCAGCAGGGGGTGGCGTCCGCGGTGAACGACGTCACCCGCGAAGTCGGGGCGGCCATCGGCATCGCCCTGGTGGGGTCGGTGTTCGGCAGCCACTACCGCTCGGCGCTGCCCGACGTCTCGCGGCTGCCCCCGGTCGCCGCGGACGCCGTACGGCGCTCCCCGGCCGGCGGTCTGTACGTCGCCGAGCGCATCGGCCCGGAGGGCACGGCACTGGCGTCGGCCGTCAAGGACGCGTTCATGACCGGCATGTCCGCGGCGCTCAGCACGGTCGCAGTCGTCCTGGCCGTCGCGGTCTGCTTCCTCCTGCGCGCTCCGAAGGAGCCTCCCGTGCCCGACTAGCCCACACACCGGGCACATGCGCCCCAGGCCATCACCAGGCTGGGCCCGCACCACCGGTGCGGCGCCCGGCGAAGGCCGCACCCCGATGTCTTCCACCTCGGCACCATTCGGGTGAAAGGGAAGGTGAGGAAGGGGAAGACCGCCTCTACGGTGCGGCCCACGTGCTCGAATGTGTGGGCGCCGCCGCCCGCCGGAGACGGGGAGACCTGCTGATGACAACGCCCGAGACCGACGTCCTCGTCGTCGGCGCCGGACCGACCGGTCTTGCGGCGGCGCTCCTGCTGGGCCGGGCGGGAGTGCGGACGCACGTGGTGGCGCGGCACCCCGGACCGGCCCGGCACCCCAAGGCCCACATCCTCAACGCGCGGACGATGGAACTGTTCCGGCAGTGGGGTCTGGCCCCGCCGGTGAGCGAGGCCGCGCTGCCACCCGAACTCGGTCTGGGCGTGGGCTTCGTGACCCGGATGGCAGGCCGGGAGCTGGGCCGCATCATGGCCGACGACGACCCGGCGGTCCTGGAGGGGATGCTGACCCAGTCCAGCGAGATCCTGCGCTCGTGTCCGCAGGACGTGCTGGAACCCCTGATGCTGCGGGCCGTCGAGGCCCACCCCACTGTGACGGTCGGGTTCGGCACCGAAGTGCTGAACGTCGAACAGGACGGCACCGGTGTCACGGCCACCGCCCGGTCGGCCAAGGACGGCACGCTCCACGCCTTCCGCTCCCGGTTCCTGATCGGGGCGGACGGAGCGGGCAGCACGGTGCGCCGCCGGACGGGTATCCGCGCACCCCGGCTGCGTTCGTCGGGCCACATGATCGGCGTGCACTTCACCGCCGACCTCACGCCGTACCAGCGGCAGCGGCCCTTCCTGCTGTGGTGCGTGGTGAACGCCGACACCCAGGGTGCCCTGGTCGCCCTCGACGGGCACAGCCGCTGGACGTACCTCTTCGGCTACGACCCCGCCCACCACTCTCCGCGGCACTTCACCGCCGAGCGGTGCGCCCACCTCGTGCGCGCCGCGGTGGGCGCACCCGATGTGGAGGTGCGGGTGCGGGACGTCTACCCGTGGCAGATCGAGATCGCGCTCGCGGAGCGCTTCCGCGCCGGCCGGGTTCTCCTCGCCGGTGACGCAGCCCACCGCTTCCCGCCCAACGGCGGCTTCGGCATGAACACCGGCATCCAGGACGCCCACAACCTCGTCTGGAAACTCGTCCACGTGCTGCGCGGTACGGCCGGTGAGGCGCTGCTCGACACCTACGAGACGGAACGGCGCCCGGTCGCGTTGGCCAACGCCCGACAGAGCATGGCCAACGCCGAACGCATGGCGCTGACCGGGACGATGCTCGCCGACCCCACCTCGCTGCGCGAGGTGGAGAACGCGGACAGCCCCGAGGGCGCCGCCCTGCGCGCTCGCATCATCGCGGGCATCCCGGCACAGCGGGAGCAGTTCCTGTTCACCGGACAGACCTTCGGCTACGTCTACGACTCCGAGGCGATCGTGGACGACGGCAGCCCCCTGCCCCGATCCACCGTGTGCGTCTACCGGCCCACCGCGCACCCCGGCGCCCGCGCGCCTCACCTGTGGCTGCGCGGCGCCACCGGGGAGCGGATCACCGTGCACGACGTCATCGCCGACCGCTTCTCCGTGCTGACAGGCCCGCAGGGGCGGATGTGGGAGGTGGCCGCCGCCGAGGTCAACCAGCGTCACGGTCTGGACCTCCTCACCGTGCGCATCGGCCCCGGTTGCCCCTGGACGGAGGACGAACCGGGCCACTGGCAGGACCTTTACGGGGTCGGACCATCGGGCTGTGTACTCGTCCGCCCCGACAACCACGTGGCCCTGCGGTGCGCCGCCGAGCCCGGTGACCCCATCCGGGTACTGACCGAGGCGGTGACGAAGGTCCTCGCTCGGGAGCCATCGCCGGTGACTGCCGACGCAGACGCACCAACCCGATGACCTTAGCCGATCACTTCAGCAGCACAGGAAGGAAAGTTTCCCGCCATGACCCATCCGGCGCTCGCCGCCCTGCCTCCAGGGCTGGCCATTCTCATGGCAGCCATCGCCGGCGAGCGGCTGCTCGAACTCGTCGTGGCCCGCCGCCACGCACGCTGGGCCGCCGACCGCCAAGGCGTGGAGTACGGCCGCAGCCACTACCCGGTGATGGTCGCTCTTCACGTCGCGCTCATCGCCGGGTGTCTGACCGAAGTCGCCTTCGCGCACCGCCAGTTCACTCCCGCGCTGGGCTGGCCGGCGCTGACCGGGGTGGTGTTGGCGAACGCCGGACGCTGGTGGTGCATCCGCTCCCTGGGCCCGCAGTGGAACACCCGCGTCATCATCGTGCCCGGCCTGCCCCTGGTCAGCCGGGGACCCTACCGCTGGCTGCGCCACCCGAACTACGTCGTCGTGATCACTGAGGGCATCGCGCTGCCCCTGGTCTACGGCGCCTGGGTGACCGCGCTGCTGTTCACGGCCGCCAACGCGGCGCTGCTCGCCGTACGGCTGCGGGTGGAGAACAAGGCGCTGGCACTGGCCACCTGACACACCGGCCGGCCGAACCGAGCCACCAACCGCCCGCTGAGACGAGGAGCACCACAAGTGTCCTACGACGCCGACGTACTGGTCGTGGGCGGCGGGCCGGCCGGCCTGGCCTCGGCCCTGCACGCGGCCCGCGCCGGACTGACAGTGATGGTGTGCGAGCAGCGCATCGGCCCCGTGGACAAGGCCTGCGGCGAAGGCATCATGCCCGCCGGCGTGGAGCGCCTGCGCGCGCTCGGCATCCGCCCCGAGGGAGCGGCACTCACCGGCATCGACTACCTGGACCTGTCCGGCCGACGCGCCCACGCGCCCTTCCTGCGCGGCAGCGGACTCGGCGTGCGCCGCACCGAACTGCACAACGTCCTGGCCACCGCGGCCAAAGCCGCAGGAGCGCGGCTGCTGCACCGCCGCATCACCACCCTGCAACAGGACAGCGTCTCCGTGACCGCCGGCGGAATGCGCGCACGGTGGCTCATCGCGGCGGACGGCCTGCACTCACCCCTGCGCCGCCATCTCGGCGTCCCCGCCGGCCACGGCGGCCTGCGCCGCTTCGGCCTGCGCCGCCACTGGCACGTCCGGCCGTGGACCTCGACCGTGGAAGTGACCTGGGGGCCGCACGCGGAGGCGTACGTAACCCCCGTCGCCGCCGACCAGGTCGGTGTCGCGGTGCTGTACCGCCCCGAACAACCGCCCGCGGCAGCGGCACCGCACGCCTACGACGCCCTGCTGTGCGGTTTCCCCGTTCTGCGCCGTCGGCTGGCCGACGCGGTCGCGGCCTCGTCGGTACGGGGAGCAGGGCCGATGCCGCAGCGGCCCAAGCGCCGGGTCGTGGGCCGGGTCCTGCTCGTGGGCGACTCCGCCGGATACGAGGACGCCCTCACCGGAGAGGGCATCAGCCTGGCCCTCGCCCAGGCCCAGGCCGCCGTCGACGCACTGCTGGCCGATGCTCCGCACCGCTACGAACGGCAGTGGCAGGGCACCACCCGGCGCTACCGCCTGCTCACCCGAGGACTCGTGAGCGCCACCGCCCGCCCGGCCCCAAGAGCCCTCCTGGTACCGGCATGCCGGGCGGCACCCGCCCTCTTCACCGGGGTCGTCAACCAACTGGCCCGCTGACGGGCTTCGGCGTACAGCGCACACACCGCAGACGGTCTGATGCCCTGACGAGACCAGCCGTCGCCGACGAACTTGTGGCCCCGGGTCTGGGGAACGGAGGGGTGGTCTGTACGTAGTCGGGTGCGCGCACCTGACGAATCCCAGGGCCGAGCAGATCGCGGATCGCCCGGCTCGTATACCGCCACCGGCTGTGAGCCCGGGCCGAGAACCGCAGCCGCGACAACACCGCACCAGCACGGTCCACCGACTCCGTCAGCGGACCGTCGCGAAAGACCGCGATTATGGTGAAGGCGTGTTCGACTCACGCGACTTCGATCTGGCGCCCTACGCGGATCTCGACACGGCCGAGCTCGTGCGTCATACGTACTGCAGCTGGCAGGAGGCCGGGTGGCGGTCCCTGCTCGTGCAGTCCTTCACCCACGCGCGTGAGGTGGAGGCCATGCCCCTTCCCGGCACGTCCGACCTGCACCTGGTGCTGTGCACGGGCGGGGACGCCGTGATGCACGTCCAAAGCGGCGGCGGCAGGGCGACCCGGCGCCGCTGGCTTCCCGGCCGTCTGGAACTCGTGGTGCCCGGTCGCGCGTCGGTGCGCAGTTACCGGGCGGCGTCGACGCTGCGCAGCGTGCAGGTGCACGTTCCGCGGGCCACGGTGGAGCGGACGGTGGCCGAACTGGACGGTGCCGCCCCGGACTTCGAGGCGCTCTCCGCCGGTCTGGGGGCGGGGGACACGGTGGTGGAACACATCCTGCGCGGGCTGCCGGCCGCGGGGGACGTGTACGCGGAATCGGCCGCGGTCTTCCTCGTCGCCCATCTGCTGGCCCGGGGCGCTGCCCGGCCGGTACCGGGCCCTGAGCACGCGGCGGTCCGCCGGGGCATTGCGGTCATGCGTGAGCGACTGGCCGATCCGCTGACGCTCGCGGAGATCGCCGCGGAGGCGCGGTTGAGCGTGTACCACTTCATCCGCGTCTTCCGCGCGGCGACCGGCGAGACACCGCACCGGTTCCTGACCCGGCTGCGGATCGGGGAGGCGCGGCGGCTGCTCGGCGACACCACCCTGACGGTGGCGCAGATCGCGCAGCGCTGTGGCTTCTCCAGCCCCGGCAGCCTGTCCTCGGCGTTCCAGACCCAGGTCGGTGTCAGGCCGTCGGTCTACCGCAAGATGCGGTCGGCAGGTGGGCAATCGAGCGCATGTACCGGGCCGGCGGCGCCGCTCTAGCGTGGCTGCATGCCGTACAGCTATACCGTCACCTCCCACTCCCCGGCGAGCCCTGACGCGGTGTTCAGCGCCCTCGTCCACGCGGCGACCTGGCCGTCCTGGTCGCCGATCGATTCCGTCGAGATCGAGGGAGGTGGTGATCCACAGCAGCGGCAGCAGGTCGGCGACACACGGGTGTTCCGCACGGGCCGTTCCGTCTCCCGCGAACGCATCGTCGAGCTGGAACCCGACCGGCGGTTCGGTTACGACAACACGAGCGGGCCGTTCCGCTCCTACCGGGGCACTGTCGAACTCGCCGAGACCCCGCAGGGCGGCACCGTCATCACATGGACGGGCGTCTTCGAGCCGACACTGCGCTTCTCGGGTCCGTTGTGGCGCTGGTATCTGACGCGCTTCATGCAGCGGATGGCCGATGGGCTGGCGGACTACGCCCGGACCACGGCCGGGTCCGCCGACGGCTGACTGCCGAGGCGGGCGCGGGACTTGGACCGCGATGAATCATCCTGGACGACGCCCGGTTCATCCGGCACGACTACCTGTTGACGGCCGGTGCGGTTCCAGCCCCGGTCACCTCGATGTTTCACTGGCGGCGGTGTGCTGCTGGGGGATGTCCCCGTGGGGTCGACGATGTGGCTGACGTGCCGTCGCCTCGGTCGTCACATGCGTGACCGCTGCTGGGGATGGGGCTTGTGGTTGTCGCAGGCGTACTGGGTGTGGTGTGGGTTTGTCGCCTGGGCGAGGTGCTGTGCACCGGGTGTGGTGGGTTGGGCGGTCTCAGATGAGGCCGCGCGTGGCGAGGCTGCGGCCGGTTTCCTCGATGGTGTCGGGGATCGGGTGGAGTGGGCGGCCCAGGAGCGCCTCGGCGGGGTCGCGGTCGAAGCGCTGCGCCGAGCCGATGAGCCAGCGGTTGTCACGCAGTTGGGGTTCGAAGAGGCTCGCGGCCCGGGTGAGCCACGTCGGCATCGCCCGGGTGGGGATCTTCCCGCTCGCCTCGGGAAGCCTTGCGCGGAGCACTGCGGCGACGTCGATGAGGGAGGTGGGGTCGGTCGCGACGATGGTGCGGGTTGCGCCCGCCGTCTTGGAGGTCATGGCCTCGATGTGCGCGTCGGCGACGTCTCGCACGTGCACCCACGGCAGGCGCAGGTCCGGGACCATCGGGAGCGCGCCGGCCATGATCTGCTGGATCGCCGTGACGGAGGTTCCGGGATCGTCGGACAGGAGGGGGCCGATGACCGCGCCGGGGTTGATGACGGCGAGCCGGTCGCGCACGCCGCGTCGCTCCATGATGTCCCAGGCCGCGCGCTCGGCTTGGACCTTCGACGCGGTGTAGGCGTTGAGGCCGCGGCGGTCGGGTGGGGTCCAGTCGGATGCCGTGAAGACGTGACCTGTGCGCGCGGGCGCGTACTGCACCGCCGCGAGGGAAGAGGTGACGACCACACGCTCCACGCCTGCGTCGAGGGCGGCGTTGAGTGCGCGGGTGGTGCCCTGGACGGCGGGGCGGATCAGGTCCTGCGGGTCCTTGGGCTTGGTGGTGACGAAGGGGGAGGCGATGTGCAGGACGTACCGGCAGCCGGCGGTTGCGGCGGTCCATCCCTCATCGGAGAGCAGATCGAGGGGCAGGATATCCAGCAGCGTGTCGTCTGCGCCCGCCTCTGCCATGGCGGCGCGTACCTCGGCGGCGCGGGCCGGTGAGCGCACCGACCCGCGGACGGCGTATCCGCGCCGCAGCAGTTCGGCCGCTGTGTGAGCGCCGATGAATCCCGAGACCCCTGTGACAAGGACTGTGTCTGTCATGTCTCTCCCGTGATCGCCCCATCTTGACAGTGAGCAGTTTACGGGCGGTCTGCTCACTGTCAAGATGGGGGGTGTGATGACCGAAGAGCCGAAGTCCGGCGATCGTTACCACCACGGCAATCTGCGCGCGGCGCTGCTCGACAGCGCGTTGGAGGTGCTGTCCGAGAGCGGTGTCGCCGGGTTCAGCATGCGCGAGGCCGCGCGGCGGGCGGGAGTGTCGCAGTCCGCGCCCAAGCACCACTTCGGCGACGCGCGCGGGCTGCTCGGCGCGCTCGCCACGCGCGCCTACCGCCAACTGTGCGACCGGCTGGAGGCGGTGGAGGTCGTCGGGCGCGACGTGCGGGAGCGGGTCGCGGCGCTCGCGGCCGAATATGTCGCGTTCGCCCGGGACAACCGCGCGCTGTTCGACCTCATGTGGCGCATGACCCAGTTCGACTACCACGATCCCGACCTCGTCGAGCAGAAGCACCGGGCACTGCGCGCCCTGTACCGCGGCCTGCGCGGCCAGGACACGCAGCTGCCCGAGGGTGCGGACCCCGCGCTGGTGCCGAGCTACGCGGTGTGGTCCCTGGTGCACGGCTATACGAGCCTGGCGCTGGAAGGCGCGATCGACGAAGACGCCCCCGATCCGTTGACCAGCGACCTGCTCCCCGCGATGCTGCGGCTCCTCGATGTGTCCCCGGCCCAGCGCGACCAGTAGACCGCCGCTGCCGTCGCGCCGGTGGCAAGCTCGTGCCACGTGGACTGCACGTTCTGCCGACTCATCGAGGAAGGCGCTGCGCGCTGGGTTGCCTATGAAACCAGGGCCTGCGCGTTCCTGCCGCTGGATCCGTTGGCGCCCGGCCATACTCTGGTCGTGCCCACCCAGCACTACGCGGATGTCTTCGACACGCCACGCGACGTCCTCGCCGCGACGATGACGCTGGTCCAGCGTGTCCGGCGCCATGCGGGCAGCCCTGGACGCCTCAGGCGTGAACATCCTGAACGCCAGCGGCCCGGCATCCGAACAGTCGGTGCCGCACCTTCACTTCCACGTCGTCCCGCGGTGGGCGGACGACGGGATCTCGACGTGGCCGGCGGGGCGATCCGAGCATCGACTGGCCGGCGACCCCGGCACGAGGCTTGCCGAGTACCTCGTTGGAGGGCAGCACCAGCGCAATTGAGTCAGAACCCATGATCGACCCCGTGAGAGCGACTCCAACTGTTCTTCTCACGACCTGCTGGTGAGCGTGATCCTGCAGTACGTCATCGTTCGTGACCGCAGAGGCTATCCACTGTGCCGACAGTGCGACACGTGGATGGTGCCGGTCCGCCGGTCGACGCAGCCTTTGCCAGTGGGCTGGTAGGCGGCCGGCACGTCGATGTCGACGTTGCAGTGTCGGGTGCAGCGGGACGGGTGGGAAGACCGGTCAGGAATGGAGAAGCCCGGGCTGGGGAGCGGCCTTTAGCGTGAGGGTCATGACATCCACCGCATCTACCGCGTCCACCGCGTCCGCCGTGTCCGTCACCCTTGAGGTGGCAGATGTTGAGACCGCTCGCCGTTTCTACACCGCTTTCGGGGTGGAGGGGAGGATACGCCTGCAGACTGGCGAGGCGCCTTCCACCGGGTTCCGTGGCTTCACCCTGGCCCTGACGGTGTCCCAGCCGGCCACCGTCGACGCCTTCCTGGGCGCCGCCGTGGAGGCCGGCGCCAGGGTGCTCAAGCCCGCCGCGAAGTCGCTGTGGGGGTACGGCGGCGTGGTCCAGGCTCCGGACGGCACGATCTGGAAGGTGGCGACCTCGGCGAAGAAGGACACCGGCCCCGCGACCCGCGAGATCGACGAGATGGTCCTGCTGCTCGGCGTCGAGGATGTGAAGGCCAGCAAGCAGTTCTACGTCGATCGGGGCCTGAGTGTGGCCAGGAGCTTCGGCGGCAAATACGTTGAGTTCGCCGCCGGCCCGTCCAGCCCTGTCCGGCTGGCTCTGTACAAGCGCCGCGCCCTGGCCAAGGACCTCGGTGTCGCCGCCGACGGCACCGGCTCGCACCGCATCGTTGTGGGCGGCACCGCCGGTCCGTTCACCGACCCCGACGGATTCACCTGGACCACCGTCGCGCCGCTTGCCCCCACGCCGTCCTGACCGGCGCCTGCACCACTCCCACCCTCACCTGGCCTGCCGCCTCCCGGGTATGGGGGAAACCTGCCCTACAGCGCATGACGTTGTCCGCCCGGAACTCCGGTGCGAACGCCGGGTGGCAGAGCGGATTCACCGCCGGGGATCGGGCGGCGGTGAAGGGGCACGCCGTAGCCGTGGGGTCATCGCTGCCACCACCGCCTGGCCGGACGGGTTGTCGCACCGTGGAGGGACCCGCCGCCGCGGTCAGTCCTGCCCGGCGATTCTGGCCTTGATCCTGGGGTCGTTGGCGATGGCCGGCGGCAGGATGGTCCTGGAGTCGAGGGTGGCGGTCAGGAGTTGGGCCGCGCTCACCTTGGTGGTGTGGGTGGAGGTCCGGCCCACCTGTTTGCCGTTTACCGTCCGGTGGGCGGCGGTACGTAGATCCGCACCACGCAGGTCCGCGCCCTGGAGGCCGGCACCGGTGAGGTTCACGCCTCGCAGGTCGGCGTCGTGTAGATCCGCGCCGTGCAGATCGGCGTCGGCCAGGGTGGCGTCGACGAGGTCCGCCTTCGCAAGCCGGGCCTGGTCCAGCACGGCGTGATCGAGCCAGGCGTTGTCCAGCGAGCTTTCCCGCAGATCCGCCTGCGACAGTGTGGCGCCCGTGAGGTGTACGGCGACCAGGTAGGCGCCGCTGAGGTCCGAGTCGGGGAGGTTGGCGTCGGTGAGGTCGGCCCCGCTCAGGTTGGAGTCCGGTAGGTGGGCGACGTCCACCTGGGTGAGGTCTTCCTCGATGGTGCCGCTGCGCCGCGCGCTGCGCACGGCGAGGTGCGGCAGGCGGGTGTCGCGCAGATCGACCTCCGCGCTGCCGTCGTGACCCGGGTCGCGGCGCGCCAGCACCTCGAAGGCGGCCTGCACATCGGCCTCCGGGCGGCCGGTGAAGCCCGCGCTGTCCTTCCCGGTCTGGGGGGAGTGGGCGCGGATGTAGGCGGAGAGGACGTCCACGATGGACGCCTGATCGCGATGTGAGTCCTTCATGATGCGTTGCAGGGCGTAGATGCCGCCCAGCCGCACGTCGGACGAGGAGTTGCCCAGGTTGTCGATGGCGGCCGTGTAGCGGTCGGTGATCTGCCCTTCCCTGGTCGTCTGGGTCTCGCTGCGGTTGACCAGCACGCTGATGAGGACCGCCGCGATGGCCGCGAGCGCCGTCAGGGTGCCGCCGATCGCCGTGCCCAGCACCTCGATACGGCGTGTCCAGTCCCGTTCGCGTTCGCCGTTTGGGGGCTGGGGCGTCGGCGGCGGTGCGGTGGTGTCGTCGTCGTGCCGGGTGCCGTCGTGCCGGGTGCCGTCGGGCTGCGGGGCGGCCGGCTCGGGCGCGGCCGGTTCCGCCGGGTGCCGGCGCGCCGACCGCCGTTCGACAACACGGCGGAGCTGCCGCAGTCTGCTTTCCCGGGACGCCCTGGTTGCCACGTGTCTTGTCGTACCGGTCATGTGGGCGGAGCGCAGCCGTTTTTCCCGTCCTGTACTGCTTCTTGGATCTCGTTCACCGACTCGCCCCGTCGCCTGCACCCGGGCAGGCGCGCAGGCAGCGCCATCCGCCGACCGCGCGCCGCTGCTCTGTCGAGCTGATCGCGCCAGTAGGGCCGTGGCGTCCGCGAGGGTCGGCGGACTTGGGCCGGACGTGCGAGGGAGGACCGTCACTCGTTGCGCGGGTGCCCTTGTCCTGGTCGGTATGGCGTCTGCGGCGGAACCACGAGGCCAGTGACGTTCAAGCGGTGATCCAGGGGACGGTGGGCCGACCGAACAGGCCGGCAGACGCTGCGCATCCCCCGTGAGAGCTACCCGCACCGTCCCGTCGCGGGTGATTCGCGGGCGTCGGCCGATTCCTAGCGTGGTCATCAGGTCGGTCGCCGTCGGAGCGGCCGGCGCCGTAGGAGGCCATGATGAGCACGCCGTCCGCCGCGCACCACGACGCAGGGTCCCACCCGGACGATGAGGGAGGCGACCGAGACGGTCGTCTCAGCCGCATCGTGCGCGCTCCGCTCGGCTGGATGCTGACGGGCATGGTGGGCGTCGGCCTGGTCTCGGCCTTGACCGCGACCGGGCCGGGGCCGGTGCCGGTTGTGGGCGCGGCCGCCGCCATCGCCCTGTACGTCGTGGTGATGCGCCGGGTCGCACGACGCTCCACGCCGGAGATCGCGCGGCAGGGCGCCGGTCGGGAGGCGCTGCGCGGTGGCGCGTTCGGCCTGGGTTTCGTCCTGGTCTCCGTGCTGCTGATCACGGTGTGCGGCGGCTACTCGTTCTCCTGGGCGGGCAACGGCTTCTTCTCCGTCCTGTGGTCAGCCGCGATCGTGCAGGCCGGCGCCGCGGTCACCGAGGAGCTGATGTTCCGCGGCTTTGCCTTGCAGGCTCTGGAACAGCTGTGGGGCAGCCGTGCCGCCATCGTGATCACCGGGTTGTTCTTCGGCGTCGCTCACCTGGGTGCCCCGGGAGCCGGCGTCTGGAGCGCGCTCGCCATCGCCGTGGAGGCCGGTGTGATGCTGGGCGCCGCGTTCTTGTGGCGGCGTAACATCTGGTTCGTCGCCGGTCTGCACTTCGCCTGGAACACCGCCGAGCAACTGCTCGGCATCCCGGTCTCCGGACACACGCCCGAGGGCCTGTTCACCGTTGACGCCCACGGTTCCGCGATGCTCAACGGCGGGACCTTCGGCCTGGAGGCGTCGATGGTGCCCGTTCTCATCGGGGTGCTCCTCAGCGTACGGATGATCGTCCTCGCAGGCCGCAGCGGCGGTCTGCGGTCCCGGCGTCTCGTCCGGCGCTGAGAGACGGCAGCTCACCGGGCACCGGGTGATGAGGGGGAGGGGCACGTGATGTTTCGTCAGGGCCTGGCGCGGGCGCCGTGGTTGAGGGGGGTGCTCGTACGGTGGCAGGAGCGCAACACCTTCGCCAAGGACGGTGTCCTCGCCCTGGTGCTCACGCTGCTGGCCTTCGTACCGACCCTGTCGGCCATCGGGGCGCAGATCGGCGATCTGCGAGAGCGACCGGCGAACGTGCTGGGCGTCGGACTGGTCCTGGCCCAGACCCTGCCCCTGGCGGCCCGACGCCGTCTGCCTGCGGGCTGTCTGGCCGTCGTCGCCGTCGCGTTCGCCGTGCACCAGGCGCTGGGGTTCGCGACGACGTTCGGCAGCGTGGGGCTGTATCTGGCGCTGTACTCGGCCGGAGCCCACCAGGTGCGCTTCCGGGGAGGGCTGGCGGGCGTGGCGAGTGCGGGGTACGCGGTGCTCGCTGTCGTGCTGCACCGGTTCGGCTCCCCGCAGCACGTGACGGACTATCTCGCGTTCTACCTGGTGCTGGCCGCGGTATGGCTGGTGGGCAGCGGTGTGCGCCGGCGGCGCGGCGAGGAGACGCAACGGCGGCGGCTGGCCGCCGAGGTGGCGACGGCCGCCGAGCGGGCGCGCATCGCCAGGGAGTTGCACGACGTGGTGACCCATCACGTCACGGCCATGGTGGTGCAGGCGGACGCGGCACAGTTCTTGATCACCTCCGCGCCGGAGCGGGCCGCTACGGGCATGGCTTCGGTCAGCGACACCGGCCGGCGGGCCCTGACGGAACTGCGCTATCTGCTGGGGGTGTTGGAGGCGACGGGCGAGTCCACGACCGACGGTTCCGCGAGCCGGGTCCCCACTCCTGACGACTGCGCGCACAGCAGCCGCGGGCCCGCCCTCGGCCGGGTGGCAGACCTCGTCGAGCAGGCTCGCAAGGCGGGCCAGCCAATCGAGTTCAGCGAACGGGGCGAGCGGCGGCCCCGGAGTGTGGATGTGGAGCTGGCCGCGTACCGCGTGGCGCAGGAAGCGCTCACCAACGCGATGAAGTACGCGAGGGGGCAGCCGACGCGGCTCTTTCTGCTGCATGGCGAGAAGCACGTCGAGATCGGGGTGACCACCGACGGCCCCGTCACGTCACCGGCGGCCGTGCCGGCTCGCCGCCAGCCGGGTCTTGAGGGCGGACGGGGGCTGGCCGGGCTGCGGGCCCGGGTGCGGATGCTCGACGGGGAACTGCAGGCCGGCCCCCGGCCCGGAGGCGGGTTCGAGGTGCGTGCCACGATTCCGTCCGAGCCCGAACCCGAGCCCGTTCAGGAGTGACCTGTGAGTGATGCGCCCCCACCGATCCGTGTGCTCGTCTGCGACGACCAGGAACTGGTGCGGACCGGCTACGTCACCATCTTCTCCGCCCAGCCGGACATGGAGGTGGTCGGCGAGGCCGAGAACGGGCACGCGGCGGTGGAGGCCGCGCGGCGGCTGCGCCCCGACGTGGTCGTGATGGACATCCGGATGCCCCTGCTCGACGGCATCGAGGCGACCCGGCAGCTGGCCGGCCCCGGCGCGCAGGAGCCGCCGAAAGTGCTGGTCGTCACCACCTTCAACGTCGATGCCCATGTCTACGACGCGCTGCGCGCCGGAGCCAGCGGCTTCCTCCTCAAGGACGCGCCGCCGGCGGAGCTGGTGAACGGCATCCGGACCGTCGCCCGGGGCGAGGCCCTGCTGGCGCCCGCCGTCACCCGCCACCTCATCGGCCACTACGCCGAGCACCTGCGCCCGGCCGAATCCTCCCGGCCGGCCAGGGAGGACGTGGTACGCGCGCTGACGCCTCGGGAACTGGAGGTGCTGCGGCAGATGGCCGAGGGCTTGTCGAACGCGGAGATAGCGGCGCAGCTGTACATCACCCCCGAGACGGTCAAGACCTACGTCTCGCGGATCCTGGCCAAGCTGGCCCTGCGCGACCGGGTCCAGGCGGTCGTCCTGGCCTACCGGGTGGGTCTTGCCTCCGCCACCCCGTGAACCGGCCGATGCGTGGTGGGTCCGCCGGCTGCTCGGCCGACACCCTCTCCTGCCTTCGGCTGCGGCCCGCTCACGAGCACAGGGCGGGCGTACGGGCGCAGTTGGTGCCATGTGGGCGTCGGGGCCGCGCACTTCGTCGGCCGCGAACATGCCGACCTGCTTGTGCTCGTGACTCAGCGCGGGCTCCCGGTCCGGGGTGAGCACAGTGCAGCCGTAGGTGACGATCGCGACCCGCCGATCGGGCAGAGCCTCGGGCACAGGCCGATAGAGTCACACGTCCAGGAGGCGGGCCGCCTTCACCATCCAGGCGCCTGCCCAGAGTCACGCCCTTGACGGAGACGGGCCATGTGGCAGGCGTGTGACGCCATCGCTCTTGTCGCACTCAGGCGGATGGCCCACGGAGTCGAGCCCGCGTTCGCCCACCTGTGCTGGTCGCGACGCGGGCCACGAATCGCAGCTCGGTGTCCGGGAACCCGATGCGGCTGGGGACAATCGGTGATTGGCTGACGGCGCACCCTCCCATCCCCCAGCGGCGGAAACGCGTCGATCACCTCCGGAAGGACAACATCTTCTAGATGCCCACTGAGATGCGCAGTCGGTGCATACGGAGCGCGAGTTGGGTGTCGAGCGCCTCCGACTCCCGCCAGCCGCTGCCGAGTACGAGGTCGATGCGGTCCAGTCGCTTGAGCAGCGTGTTGAGATGGACGCGGAGGGCCCGTGCGGTCTGAGCCAGGCTTCCACGGTTCGCGAAGTAGGTCGCGGCCGTGGTGACGAGGTCAGTCGAGCGCTGTGCGTCGTAGGCGAGGAGGGGACCTATGGTGGCTGAGATGAAGCGGTCCAGTTCGTTGATGCGGTCAGGGGCGAAGAGGAGCGAGTAGAGGGCATAGTCACTTGTTGTGGCGCCGTGGTCGGTCTTGCCCAGAGCGAGTGCCAGGTCGAGGCACCTGCTCGCCGTCGTGAATGCTCGGGCCCAGTCGTGGTCCTGAACCTCTTCGCCTATGAGATTGATGTCGCGGTCGAGCTGCTGGCGTATGGCACGGTGTCCGTCCGCGACAGCCTTGTCGACGTCGTCAGCGTGCAGGAGCATGGTGGCTCGGCCCAGGTATTCACCGGCCAGGCCCGCGTGTTTGTGTGCGTACACGTGGAGTTGGCGTGACAGCTCAAGAGTGGCAACCGTCGTGGAGTCGGCGACCACGAGGAGGTTGAGCGCGTCGACATCGATGCCGCGCGCGCGTGTTCGCGCCCGCTGAGCCGCGCTGACGGCGGGGCTGTTGACCAGCAGCTCTGTCATCAGCTCGCCGCTGAGTCGCTCGGCCGCGTCAGCGACCGCGTTCTCCTTGAGAATCATGAGCGCGACGATGTGTGTGGCTCTTTCCAGCATGCGCAAGTCAGCCGAACTCGGGCTGGCAGGCCGACTCCAAACAAGAGCTCCGAGGTAGCTGTCTCCAGCCTGGACGACGGCGACGCTGTGCGTGACGGACGCGTCCTTCTGGGTCATGCATCGTCCCGTGCGACGCGCGCCCTCAAGGGCTTGCATGATGCCGGGCCACGCCGGACTGTCGCTGTCATGGAGCGTCTGGTCGACGCCTGCGCTCGCCAACAGCGTGTTGTCGCGGCCGAGGAAGATCACCGCCCCACCCATCTGATCGGCTAGGTGGCGGGCGACGTCCTTCGGTCCACCGCCCGTGAGGACGACATCGGTGAGCGCCTCGTGAACGGCTTGCGAGCGTTCGATCGTGGCAACGTGCTCTTCGATGACACGGTAGGCCGACTGCAGCTTCTCCAGGGCGGCGCGGCTTTGGTCGTACAGACGAGCGTTGTCGAGTGCGATCGCGGCGTGATCTGCGAATGCGCTGAAGAGTGCGATCTCTTCCGAGCTGAACGATCTCTCCGAGCGGTCGGCGGCGAACAGCGCGCCGACCGCCTGGCCGCGGACGAGCAAGGGCACCCCGAGCAGCGCGACCAGGCCTTCGCGTGCGACGAGCCTGTCGAAGGCGTGGACGTGATTGAGCTCGTCGGCGACGAGGTAGTTGCTGACCCAGATCGGCTTGCGCCGCTCGATCACCTGTCCTCCGAGTCCGGTGCCAGGAGGAATGCTGGCGGCCAGGAAGTCGGCGGAGATGGTGCCTTCCGAGGCGCGGACCGACAGTGCGTTGTCAGGACCGAGCAGGGACAGGTACGTGAAGTCCGTGCCGATGAGTCCGTGAGCGTGGCGCACGATCGACCGAAGCACATCATCGAGCTCACCCAGCGCAGTCAGTGACCTGGCGGTCGCGTAGAGCGACGACAGCTCGCGCTTGCGCCGGTGATGATAGGCCTGCGAGCTCTCGTCGGCGGGGGAAGGCGACGCTGTCGACGTCATCTCCTTCACATCCTCCCGTCACACCACCGTCATGGAGCGGTGTTGGAAACATGCACCACGTGGCGCATAGGAGTGGATTTTTCATACCTCTTCTACTGAAGGAACTGTACCTAATGTGACGCATGACGGAAGACACATCGAGGTGCCTGCGAGGAAACCCATGAAGCTTGAAACGCGCCTGGCCACAGGCGGGAAGACCACCCTCAGAAAGACCGGCCGTCAGCGGGCTCACAAGATCGCTCTGGCTGGATCCCTGGTTGCCATGGCGGCACTGGCCGCCGGTTGCACGGGCTCATCGTCAACAGCCGCCGGATCGTCGGGTACGGGCAACAGCGGCAGCGCCTCGGGAAAGACCGTCGACTTCATCGGCTACGGCAACACCAACCAGTGGGCTGCGTACTTCAACGGCATCTTCGAGAAGAAACTCAAGGCCGCCGACGTCAAGCTCAAGGACCTGACCACCATGGACGCAGGTACCGCGGTGCAGAACTTCAATCAGGCGATCGCGGACAAGCCCGACCTCATCGTGACCGCACTGCTCGACACGAAGTCGATGGCGGTTCCGATCGCCAAGGCGAAGCAGGCCGGTGTACCGGTGCTGGTCTTCGACGGCCGCCCCGATCCGAAGGTCGATGGTGATGTGCGTCAGGTCGTGAGCGACAACGTCGCACTGGGCAAGGCCGCTGCCGACAACATCATCGAGGGTCTCAAGGCTCAGGGGCGCAACTCCGGCAACGTGGTCGTCGTCACCGGCACCGCTTCCTCGCTGGTGACCCAGGATCGTATGCAGGGCTTCAACGCCGAGATGGCGACCGCTCCCGGCTACAAGGTGATCGAAACCCAGGACGGCAACTGGGACCCCACGCTGTCGGGCCAGATCGCGACCCAGCTGCTGGCGAAGCACAGCTGCAACGGGATCCAGGCTGCCTACGGCATGGCGGACTACATGGCACTGCCGATCATCGCCTCGGCCAAGCAGGCCGGCTGCGGGGTCGGTGGGAAGCACGGTCTGATCGTCACCAGCAGCAACTGCTTCAAGGCCGGCATCGATGCGATCAAGCAGGGCACCCTCTACGGCACCGCGACCGAGGACCCAGGCACGATCGCGAACCAGACGGCGGCCTACGTCCTGGACTACCTCAGCGGCAAGAACCCTCCGCGGAAGCAGACCGTCAAGGAAGAGCGGATCACCGCCGCCAACGTCGACCAGTACACCGCCCAGTGCAGCCACGCATGAGCGCCCAGCCTTACGACTCTCCGGCCGGCCCTCCACTGGTGAGCCTCACCGGCCTGCGCAAGACCTACGGCGACACGGTGGCCGTGCACGGCGCCGACCTCGTGCTCCGGGCGGGTGAGGTGCACGCCTTGTGCGGGCACAACGGCGCAGGCAAGAGCACGGTCGTCAAGATGCTCTCCGGACAGGAGAGCCCCGAAGCCGGCACCATCAGCATCGAAGGCGAGGTCGTCGAGCTGCGCAACAGGGGCAGCGCTCAGCTGGCGGGCATTGCGCTGGTCGATCAGGAGCTCAGCGTCGTGCCGGCCCTGACGGTGGCCGAGAATCTCTTTCTCGGCGATCGCAGCGCCGGGTGGCTGTACCGGCGCCGGCAGGAACGGGCTCGTGCTCGCGACATGCTCGACGAGATGGGGCTCGCGCACGTGCACCCCGACCAGCCACTCCGCTCGCTGGGACTCGGCGAGCGACAACTGGTCGAAATCGCCAGGGCCATGGGCCAGCGTGCCCGCGTGGTCATCCTCGACGAGCCGACCGCGACGCTCAGCGATGTCGAGAGTGAGCGGGTCTATGCGGCCGTACGCCGCGTAGCCGCCGCTGGCTGCTCCGTGCTCTTCGTCTCCCACAGGCTCGGCGAGGTGCTCCAGTTGTGCGACCGGGTGACGGTCATGCGCGATGGCCGCGTCGTGAGCGTGGCCGACACAGCGAAACTCACCGTCCAGAGCCTGATCAGGCACATCCTTGGCGAGACGCCGGAGAACGGTCCGAAGCGACCGGTGGACGTCGGCGAGGTAGCGCTGCAACTCCAGGCGATCGCTGTGCCCGGACGGTTCGAGAGCCTCTCCCTCGACGCTCGTGCCGGGACTGTCTACGCCCTGGCCGGCCAAGTGGGCTCAGGTGCTTCCGAGGTGCTGCGCGCCATAGCCGGTCTTGAGCCGGCGATGCGCGGGCGCGTCAGCGTCGGCGGACGGCAGTTGACTGCCGGTGATCCCGTCGCTGCATCGAAAGGCGGCATCGCGTTCGCCTCCAACGACCGAAAGTCCGAGGGCCTGTTCCTGCGACGCCCCGTCGGCACGAACCTCATGGCCACGAGGATTCCGGCCTTCACCCGAGCCGGCGCGATCCGTAGCCGGGCGTGGCGAGACTGCGAGCGCCGGCTTGCGGCGTCCTGCGGACTGCAGGAGCGCCTGGGGGTCGCGGTCGGCGACCTCAGCGGTGGCAACCAGCAGAAGGTGTTCGTCGCACGGGCGCTCGGACGCCCGGACGTGAAAGTGCTACTCCTGGACGAACCCACCCGCGGCGTGGACGTTGGCGGGCGGGCGGCCATCCACCGGCTCGTCCGCCAGGCCGCGGCTGATGGGATGACGGTCTTGTTCGCGTCCACCGAGCTCGACGAGCTTGTGGAGCTCGCCGACGTCGTCGTCACGTTCTACAAGGGCGAGGTCGTCGCCCGGCACGACGGCGTGGCCTCCGGGGACGCGCTGCTCTTCGAGATGACCCACGGCACCGCCGTGCACGAGGTGGGAGGCGCCCGGTGAGTACTGTGCAGACACCCCTGGACACCGCGGACACAGCCACGGGAGGCACCCGGCGCGCGGTCGCCTGGAGCGATGCTGTCGCCGCCCTTGCTCTCGTCGCCCTTCTGGCTCTTGGCGCGGCGACGCACCGCTTCTACACCCTCGACAATCTACGTGCGGTACTCACCTCTGCCAGCCTCGTCGGCATCGCCGCTCTCGGGCTGACCCTCATCGTGATCGCCGGGACGTCGGTCTCCCTCGCGATCTCCGAGACGGCCTCGGTGTGCGCCATGGTGTTCCTCGCGACCCAGTCGTGGGGCCTGGTTCCCTCGCTGCTGGCCACGCTCGCCGCCGGCGCGGCCATCACCGCGCTGCAAGGCTTGGCAGTCGGATACGGTGAGGCCAACCCCATCGTGCTGAGCATCGCCGCCGGCTTCGCTCTGGTCGGCGTGGCGACCTGGGTCACCGGAGGCACCTCGGTTGCTCCTCAGGGCGCGGGGTACATCCACCTCAATGCGACGCCGGGCGGCATTGCGTTGAGTGTCTACGTACTCGTGGCCTTCACCATCCTCCTCGAACTCTTGCTCCGCCGATCAGGCTTCGGCAGGACGCTCTACCTCACGGGTGAGAACCGGCGCGCGGCCACTGCGGCCGGCCTTGCCGTCGGACGCACCATCACCATCGCCTGGCTTCTGGCCGGCGCCCTGTTCGCGGTCGCGGCCTCCTTCAGCGGCGCTTTCAACACCACCGCAAACATCAACCTCGGAGGCACCCTGACGTTCGACGCGATCGCCGCTGTCCTCGCCGGCGGCACCCCGATCGCCGGAGGAAGCGGCTCAGCAGTCCGCACACTGGGCGGAGCCGTGCTGATCGCCGCCCTCTCCGACGTCCTGCTTCTGCGCGGCTACAGCACCGGGGCACAGGTCGCGGTCAAGGGACTGATCGTGCTCGCCATCGTGGTCGTGGTCCACCTCCGGTCTCGCCAAGGAGCCCGATGATGTCCCGAACCTGGATCGCCCGGTCCTTCCTGAGCCGACCTCAGCGCCTGCTGCCGACCAGCACACTGGGCATCGCCTTGCTGGCCTACCTGGCACTGCCCCTCTACTCAGGCGGGCCGCCACTGGCCTTCGACACCTTCAACGCACTGCAGTACTTCGCACGCCTCGCCCCACTGGTGCTGGGCCTGGGGCTCACGATGTTCGCCGGAGAGTTCGATCTTTCGATCGTCGGCACCTACGCCCTGGGGGGCATGCTCGCAGTGCAGTACGGCGGCGTCCACTGGGTCATCGGCATAGCCGTCGCCCTCGCGGCCGGCGCCGTGATCGGCGCTGTCCAAGGCACCATCGTCGCCCGGTTCAACATCTCCTCCATGCCGGTCACCCTGGGGACCTACATCGCACTCCTGGGTCTGACCAAGTCGATCTCCGGCGGGCTGAGCAAGACCTATGACAACATCTCGGTGACGCTGTGGGTCGACAGGCAGATCGCCGTAGTTTTCTCGCCCCGAAGCCTGCTCGTGCTCGCCGCCTTCGCGGTCGTCGGCTTGATTCTCGGCTGCTCACGCTGGGGACGAGAAATCCGCGCCATCGGATCGGACCGCCGGGCCAGCCGGGTCTCCGGGGTACGCGCCGACCGCCTGCTCATCGGCCTGTTCGCCACCTCGGGTGTGCTTGCCGCGGCCTCCGGCGCCCTGCTCAACTTCAGCCTGGGCGCGGCCAACCCCGATCCTGGAACCCAGCCGCTGATCCTGGCCGCTGTCGGCGCGCTGCTTGGCGGGGTCTCACTGGCCGGCGGCCGGGGCAGTGTCGCCGGCCTCCTGGCCGGGGCACTGACGGTGTCCCTGCTCGCCCAGATCGTCACCGCTGCCGGCCTGCAGAGCTACCTCGCCCAGCTCTTCTACGCCGCATTGCTGCTCCTCATCGTCGCCATCGAAGCGCCGGGTCTACGCCGGGCCTGGACCCGATCCTCCGTCAGGCTGCACTCACGCCGCTCAGCGGACCTCGCCCGGCCGACCGACTCGAGAAAGGTCGCATCATGACCACACCCACCCGGCTCTATACGGGCTTCCGCTTTCCCGAAGGAGGCCGCTGGCATGACGGTCGACTCTGGTTCTCCGACATGCACACCGGAGAGATCTTCCGCGTCGATCCGGGCGGCGGCCAGCTACCGGAAGTCGTCACCCGCATCGACGACCAGCCCTCCGGCCTCGGCTGGCTGGCTGACGGATCCCTGCTGATCAGCTCGATGCTGCGCCGAGTCGTGCTCAAGGACGACCTGAACGGCAGTCAGAGTGTCCACGCCGATCTGTCCGCGATGACGGACGCACCCATCAACGACATGGTCGTGGACGAGTCCGGCACCGCCTACCTCGGAGGTTTCGGCTACGACCTGTACGCCGGCGCGCCGCAGGAGCCCGGTCCCCTCTTCGCGATCTCGCCGGCGGGGGAGGCGTGCGTGGCGGAATCCGACATGGTCTTCCCCAACGGCTCAGTGATCCTGCCCGGCACCAGGACTCTCGTAGTGGCCGAGACCTGGGCAGCGCGTCTGACTGCCTTCGACATCGGCGAGGACGGCGAGTTGAGCGGGAAGCGTCTGTGGGCGCCGCTGCCGGCCGGCTCCACGCCCGACGGCCTGTGCGTCGATGTCGAGGGCGGTGTGTGGGTGTCGTGCATCGTCAACGGTCGCTTCATCCGCGTCGTGGCCGGCGGCGAGGTCACCAACGTCGTCGACGTGCCAGGCCGTTGTGCGGCTGACTGTGTACTCGGCGGCCACGACGGGCGCAGCCTCTATCTGCTCACCTCCAACAGCTGGCAGCCCGCGGAGACCGAGGAACGGCAGGGCTGGATCGAGACCGTCCGCGTCGACGTCCCCGGCCGACCGTAGCCCTCATATCCCTGATCACTCCCAGCTGGCTATCACTCCGTGCCGTGCCTCGGGAGTATCCGTTGACCGAAAGAGATACCTATGCCTGACCAGTCCCGCGTCGCGATCGTGACCGGAGCCGCCCGCGGTATCGGTGCAGCCGTTGCCCGACGCCTCGCCGGAGACGGCCACCGCGTAGCCGTAGTCGACCTCGATGCCGCCTCCTGCACACCGGTTGTCGACGCCATCGTCGCTGCCGGCGGCTCCGCCATCGGGCTGGGAGCCGACATCAGTGAAGAGGCGGCTGTCAACGCGGCGGTCCAGGAGTGTGCCGAGAGGCTCGGTGCACCCACGATCCTGATCAACAACGCCGGCATCACTCGCGACAACCTCTTGTTCAAGATGACCACCGCGGACTGGGACAGCGTGATGAGTGTCCACCTGCGTGGAAGCTTCCTGATGAGCCGGGCGGTACAGCGCTGGATGGTCCAGGAGCGATGGGGACGGATCGTTTCCATGTCGAGCACCTCGGCCCTCGGCAACCGCGGTCAGGCCAATTACGCGGCGGCCAAGGCCGGTCTGCAGGGTTTCACCAAAACCCTCGCCATTGAGCTCGGGCGTTTCGGGATCACCGTCAACGCGATTGCCCCCGGATTCATCGCCACCGACATGCTCGAGGCCACCGCAGCACGCATGGGCAAGTCGTACGACGAACTGCTCGCCGAGTTCGCCGGCGACATCCCGGTCGGCCGCACGGGCACGGTCGACGACATCGCCGCAGCAGTGTCCTTCTTCGTCAAGGACGAGGCATCCTTCACCACCGGTCAGACCCTTTATGTCGCGGGTGGTCCCCGATGCTGAGCGCAGACGACAACCTCGGCCCCAGCGACGTCATGACGGGACTCATGCAGCCGCGTCCGCTGACCATCGCGCACATCCTGGAACGCGCCGAGCTGCTGTACTCCCACAAGCTCGTCGTCAGCGCCGGCACCGAGCAACTCACCTACGCCGATGTCACCGACCACGCTCGGCGCCTCGCCACCGTGCTGGACAAGCTCGAAGTGCCCCGCGGCGCCCGGGTCGCAACCTTCGCGAGCAACAACCGGCGCCATCTCGAGCTCTATCTCGCGGTGCCGGCCACCAAGCGGGTCCTGCACACCATCAACATCCGGCTCAGCGCTGACCACATCGAGTTCATCGTCAACCATGCCAAGGACGACGTGATCTTCGTCGACCGGGCGCTCCTGCCACGGATCTGGCCCAGCGTCGCACGGATGCCAAGGGTGCGGCACTGGGTCGTGCTCCCGGACGGCAGCGACGTCGCGATCCCCGCGGATCCGCGCATCTGTGACTACGACGAACTGATCTCCGGTGCTGATGCCTTCGCGGGCTCGTTCGAGGAGACCTTCACGCTCGCAGACGAGCACCTTGCCTCAGGCCTGTGCTACACCTCCGGTACCACAGGACCGCCCAAGGGCGTGCTCTACAGCCACCGTTCGACGGTCCTGCACTGCCTGGGCACCCTCGCTGCCGGCTTCATCGGCCTGAGCGAGAACGATGTCGTCATGCCGATCGTGCCGATGTTCCACGCCAACGCCTGGGGTCTGCCCTACGGCGCGATGATGGCCGGGGCCTCGCTCGTGCTGCCGGGACTGTCCGCTGAACCCGGGCATCTGCTCCAGCTCATGGAGACCGAACGGGTGAGCATCGCCGCAGCAGTGCCCACCGTATGGACCAGCCTGACTCCTGAGCTCTCGGCTCACGACCTGAGCGCCGTGCGCTTCCTGCTGGGCGGCGGCTCCGCGGTCCCGGACTCGCTGTCGGAGGCATATCGCACTGCCGTCGGCGTGCCCATCACCCACTCATGGGGGATGACCGAGGTCAGCCCCGTCGGAGCCATCGGCGGCACTCGCAGCCAGCACCGGCCGCTCAGTGCCAAGGAGCAAACCGCTGTGCGTGCCGCCCAGGGCCAGCCGCTCCCGCTGGTGAACATGCGGCTCCTGGACATCGAGACCGGCGAGAAGCTGCCCCGTGACGGCCACTCCGTCGGCGAACTGCAGGTCGCCGGTCCCTGGGTGGCAGGTGGCTACTTCCGTGTCGAGGCAGACGACAGCTTCACCGAAGACGGATGGTTGCGCACCGGCGATCTGGCCACCATCGATGCCGACGGCTACCTGCGGATCGTGGACCGGATGAAGGACCTGATCAAGTCCGGAGGTGAATGGATCTCCTCGGTCGAGCTGGAGACTGCGATCGCCTCCCACCCCGACGTCGTGGAAGTCGCTGTGATCGCCCGACCGGACCCGCGCTGGACGGAGAGACCTGTCGCCTACGTCGCCCTGTGCGAGGGCAGCGCGACCAGCGCTGAGGACCTGCTGCAGCACATCTCTCCCATGGTGGCGAAGTGGTGGCTGCCCGACGAGTTCATTTTCATGTCCACCCTGCCCAAGACCGGCACGGGCAAGCTGTCGAAGACCGCCCTTCGGGCCTCGACCCGCATCGCATGAATCGGATCCGTCCTCGGAAAGGAGGCGTCATGCACGACGAGCGGATCGTCATCCTCAATGGCGCACGCACGCCTATCGGAAGTTTCGGCGGCACCCTGAGCTCAGTCCCCGCCCACGAGCTCGGAGCAACGGCCGCTCGCGAGGCGCTGCGCCGCAGCGGTGTCGATCCCGCCGAGGTCGACGAGGTCGTCATGGGCTGCGTCGGCCAGGTCGGCGCCGACACCTTCAACGCCCGCCGCGTCGCCATGGCCGCCGGCCTGCCCACCCACGTGCCGGCGTACACAGTCAACCGACTGTGCGGCTCGGGCTTGCAGGCAGTGTGGTCGGCTGCCATGCAGGTGCGCTGCGGCGACGCCGAGATCGCGCTCGCGGGCGGGGATGAGTCGATGTCCCGTATGCCGTTCTACGACTTCGGCGCTCGCAGCGGCTACCGGCTGGGCCACCGTGAACTCACCGACGGCACGCTCATGATGCTGACCGACCCTTTTCACCACGTCCCCATGGGAATCACCGCCGAGAACGTCGCCGAGAAGTACCACGTGTCCCGGCAGGAGCAAGACGAGTTCGCCGTCGAGTCGCAGCGTCGGTGCGCCTCCGCCTCGGCGAGCGGCATCTTCGCCGACGAGATCGTTCCGGTCGAGATCGCAGGTCGCCGGACACAGATCGTCAACCAGGACGAGCACCCCCGTCCCGGAACGTCTCTCGAGACCCTTCAGGCGCTCCGGCCGGCCTTCCGCGCCGGCGGCACCGTCACTGCGGGCAATTCTTCAGGCATCAACGACGGTGCCGCCGCGCTGGTCGTCGCCCGCGAAACCGCGGCTATCACACGTGGCCTCCGCCCCCTGGTTGCACTGGAAGCCGTCGCGGCTGCGGCACTGGAACCCGAGCTGATGGGCTACGCGCCTGTGCTGGCGCTGCGCAAGCTATTCGAGAAGACCGGCACAGCACCCTCCGACATCGACGTATTCGAGGTCAACGAGGCCTTCGCAGCGCAAGCTGTCGCCTGCATCCGCGACGCGAAGCTCGATCCGGCACGGGTCAACCCCCACGGCGGTGCGATCGCGCTCGGTCATCCGGTCGGCGCCACCGGTGCGATCTTGACTTTGCGGATTGCGCAGGATCTGGTTCGCCGCGACCTCGAGCTCGGCGTCGTCACACTGTGCATCGGCGGCGGGCAAGCCCTTGCCGCCATGTTCCGCCGGTTGTGACAGGCCAACGACCCAGACCAGTGAATGACTTGTTCCACACCGTTCCCGTCCAACGCAAACCAGCACACCACACCACACCTGGAGGTGGCCCATCATGAATGCTTCGGCCGAGGAGCGAAGGCCCGCGACGCCTGACCCTCCCACCACCGTCGAACACGTCTTCGTGCTGCTGCCCACGCCCGAGGCCGTTCGATCGATGCGCCACCGCGCGCGCACGATCCTCGAAGCGGAGGACCTGCCCCAGGACACCGTCCATGATGCGCTCCTGGTGATTTCCGAACTCACCACGAACGCTCTCTGCCACGCACTGCCGCCCGCCTACCTCCGCTTGTCCGTTCCGGAAGCCGATGGGCGCCGCATCGTGCGGATCGAGGTCACCGACTCGGGCCTGGCCTGTCGTCCCCACCTGTCCTTGGGCCGCAAGGATCCCGAGGAGCACGGCCGCGGCCTGGAAATCGTCAACGCCCTTTCCACGCGGTGCGGCAGCCGTGCCCACCGCGGTCGGAGCGTGCGGTGGGCCGAGCTGACCGCACCGCCGGACTCGCCCGCTGCAGGAGCTCCTTCCGGCCCGAGCGCAGGGATCAGGCCAAGGCTGTTGCTCCTGCCATCGGTGGGTGTCTGAGTACAGAGTGCCCAAGTGCGGGGCCCGGCACGGCCGCCGGCCTTGTGTCGCGTGCCGCAGGTGACTGCGGACCGATGGCGGACGAAGTGATCGCCGACGTGGCGCGATGCCTGCGGCGCGAGGTTCCCGGACTTCGGAGCAACCCGGATCTCGGCTGCAGGGCCTCGGCTTCATCGCCGAATTGGTGGTGAGTGAACATCACCCAGCTCGCCTAGCGCCGGCCACGCGCACGCCGGACCCTCGGGACTGGAGTCCGTCCCCTAGCTGAGCACCCGGCAGCTGAGCTTGAGGATGGGCCTGCGCGCCGACAAACAGTGGGTCGGTCACCCGGTCACGGCGCCTGCGCGGCTGCCGACCGCGGCAAGCAGAGCGAACACCAGCGGTTCTGATGCTTTCATCCCTTTCTCTGCGCAAGGCTGACACACGTTCCGCCGTCGTCAGTTCTCCCGGCGACCCCTGCCCGCGGCCGATCGCATCCTGCCTGACCAAGCCGCGCAGTCGCTCTGCGCTGACCACGAGTTCCCGGGCCACCTCGGTGACGGTCTTCCCGCAGGAGTGCACGAGGGCGACCGCGTCCGTTCGAACTCCTCCGCGCCACCTGCTGCGCCTGCTCCTGCTTCCCACCTGGCACTGCTTTCCCACTCGCCACCACCACGGCGGTCGCACAGAGGTCTGTGTGACCGCCCACGCAACGCCACTTCGGGACCGCAGGCAGCGCTGACGGTTGGTGAGATCAGTGCTGGGCGAACTGGGCCCGCGTCGGTTGTACGACGTTCGGCAGGACCGCGAGTCCGCTGACGGTCAGCTGTTCGCCATAGAGGTCGGTGACTCTGATCGCCTTGCCGCAGCCCTTGCCGTCGGCGGAGATGAAGTAGTTGAAGCTGGTGCGGGGCAACTCCCGCCAACCGCCCTCGGTGCGGACCTCCAGCCGTGCGACGGGGTTGCGGTGACCGATGACCTGGATGCCGCACCAGTAGGCGCTGGATCCGGTTTTGTACCGGATGGATATCGTGCCGATGGAGCGGGGGCTCACCAAGCTCCAGGTGATGGGGAGCCGGCCGACCTTGAGGTCGGCGAGTTTGGCGAAAGCCTGTTGGCTGAGGTCGATCTGCCCGGGGGCGCAGGGCAGAGGGCATTCATTGGTGATCCGTACCGTGATCGACTTGCCGTTGGCCGCGCGCACGAGCACGTACGCGCCGCAGGCCCTGGAGGTCTGATAGTCGGTGGTGTTCATCGCCGCGATCATCATGTCCGGACTCGGGCCGAAGAGACACGCCCCGTCCCCGACACCGGCCTCGTAGGCGGTCGCGACACCCTGGTAGGAGGTATGGGGCCGGATCCGCCCTGCCGCAGGGGGCGTGCTCGAGCCGCGCGACGCCTTTTGCGGGCCCTTGGCAGCGGACTTCGACGCCTTGGGGGTCGCGGTGGTCTTCGGGCTGGCCGAGCCGCTTGCACTCGGACTTGACGACCGGCCCGGCGTCGCGCTGACAGCCGCCGAGTCGGCGGTCTTTGGCTGAGTGGTCACGAGGGGGGTGGCCGCGGCCGGCCCCGCGTCGACCTCGTGGCCAGGGAGCAACGCCATGACCAGGTATGCGAGAACGCCTGCTGCGGTGACCGCCACCGTGGCGCCCAGCACGAGTCTGCGTCTGCGTCTGCGCTGCCGCGCGGCCTGCCTCGTCGTCATGATTACTTGTCCGTTCGGGATCGAGCCGATGGTGCACTGGTCAGTGGCCGCCCACGGCGAAAAGGTTGCCGACGACTTTGCGGGGCCCAGGCGCGCGATGGCGCGCGTACGAGCGGGCCTTCAGGCCGGGAGCGCTTTCGAGCCCTGGGCGGTCAAGTCCGGTGCAGAGCGGCGGGCGTGCTCAGGCCGAGTCGCGGACGGCCAGGGCGGTCCGGAGGATGACGTGGCGGTAGGCCACGGACGGCTCCTCCACGTCCTCCAGGAGCAGCCGCAACATGGCCCGGCCCATCTCCTCCAGCGGTTGACGCGCCGTCGTGAGCCGTGGCTTTGTGCGCTGGGCCAGCGAGAAGTCGTCGAAGCCGATCACGGCGACGTCCTGCGGCACGTGTCGTCCTGCCGTGCGCACGGCATGGAGAGCCCCGCGGCCGTCGTGTCGGACGCGGCGAGCACCCCGTCGATGTCCGGATGCCGCGCCAGCAGTTCGGTCATGGCGCGGCGCCCGCTGTCCTGCGTGAAGTGACTTTCGGCGACCGGGGTCCGCTCGCTGTCCAGATCGTCCAGGGTCCCCGGGACACGAGGTGGGAGACTGCGCTGCGGGCGTCCCCACGTTGTCCGCGCCGACGTAACTGACGCACTCGTCGCCCGAGCGGCGCCCCAGCATCACGGTCGGCAAGCGAGCCTCGGCGAGCATGTCCGGCAGCCACCGTGGCGGAACCGACCGGCGAGCCCACCGCTTGGACGGATCCCACACGGTTGAACCAGATCATGATCTCGGTGCGGTTCACGCCGTCGGTGCGCGGTGTCGGATCCAGTCAGACGTCGTAGGCGGCGTCGTAGGCCGCGCACCGCTCACAGAGCTGTAGGAGGTACTCCTGGGCGCGCTTGCGATGGAGCTGAGCCGGGCCGGGAGGTTCGTGCCCGGCGAACAGTTGGTGGAGTGGCAGCCGTCGTATACAGACAGGGACGACTTCGGGGCGCCGTTCGTCGGCACCGAGCCGTCGGCCTGGCTGATCCTGAAGCCCGAGTCCGTCGCGGAGATGCACTGAGGTGCACCGGTGCCCCAGCGGTTGTTCCGCACGACGTAACGTCCCTGGAGCGTGGTGGCGCCGGTGAGCAGCGCGGCCACCGCGGCCAGCGTGGTCAGCAGCGCACCGCAGAGCGCGAAGGTCAGCCCGAGCGATTCCTCCGTGACGGGCTGTGGAGGCCGCCCGTACCGGATCAGCACGGCCTGCCGTCCCGCGTCCTGCTCAGACAGAGCATCGCCTGTGCCGTTGTTTTCGTGATCCAGGATTTCGGCAACCGGTGTCCCGGTTCTTGACGTGTCCCTCACAACCTGAGTATGGTCCCCGAAATCCGAGCTTTTGAAACGTTTCAAGATGGAGATGCCGTGCTCCGCAAATGCGCGTTCCTGTCCGGACTCCTCAGGGGCACAGTCATATTCGCGGTGGTGGCAGGAGTGGCGGTCCTGCCGACTACGGTGTCCCCTGCGACCGCTGCCACGCCGGATGCGCCGTTTGCCGCGAAGAATCTGACCACCAACGGCCGAGTGAACCCGTTGGGCATGGGTGGTGAAGACCCGGTCTTCGGCTGGCAGTTGGCGTCCGCCCGGCGGGCCACGTCACAGCGAGCCTACGAGATCCAGGTCGGGCACACGCCGGGTTCAGCCGACGTGTGGGAGTCGGGCAAGGTGGCCTCCAACCGGCAGGTCGACGTCAGGTACGGCGGTCCCGGCCTCAAGGCGGCCACGCGCTACTACTGGCGCGTCCGGGCCTGGGACGACAAGGGAGCCGCGACCCGGTGGAGTTCGGACGCCTACTTCGAGACCGGCCTGCTGCACCCCGGCGACTGGGACGGCGCCCAGTGGGTCACGCGTCCCGCGGCTCCGAGCGAGCTGGACAAGTGGACCGACTACACGGCCACCGTCGACTTCAAGCTCGACAGCGCCGCCTTCGGCATGTTCCTGCGCGCCCCGGATGCGAGCAACGGCTACATGTGGCAGTTCAACGTCACGGGTCCGACCCCGATGCTGAGGCTGCACAAGCAGGTCAACGGCGGCTACTCCGTGCTTCAGGAGGTGGATCTCGCCCCCTACGGATTCACCGACGCGGACCTCCTCACCGGTCGGCACAGCGTCCGCTACGACGTGGTGGGCGGCACCATCCGCACGACCCTCGACGGCACGTTGGTCAACACCTTCACGGACTCCGCGTTCCCCAAGGGCTACATCGGCTTCCGTACGCACGCGTGCTGCGGCGAGAAGGGCACGGTCTATGACGCCGTGGTCACCGGCGCCGACGGAAGCACCCTGCTGAACACCGACTTCGCCTCCGGACGCAATCCGTTCAACGGCGGCGAGATCGTCGGCTCCGCCCTTGTGGTGTCCGGCACCACCGACGCGCTGTACGAACCTGCGCCGCGCCCGTTGCCGCTGCTGCGCAAGGAGTTCACCACCGAGACCGGCAAGAAGGTCGCCTCGGCGCGCATCTACGCCTCGGCGCTCGGCATCTACCAGTTGGAGCTCAACGGAAAGCGCGTCGGTGACCAGGTACTCGCCCCGGGCTGGACGAACTACCACCAGCGCATCCAGTCCCAGACCTACGACGTCACCGGACTGCTCGGCGACGGCGACAACGCGATCGGCGCTTCCCTCGCGGACGGCTGGTGGTCCGGCAAAGTCGGGATCGGCTGGAGCCGGCAGTACGGAAACACCCCCGCTCTGGTGGCCAAGGTGCGCATCGCCTACACGGACGGTTCCGTCCAGTGGATCGATACGGACGGTTCCTGGAAGGCTGCCGAAGGTCCCTATGTGAAGGCCGACCTGCAGGACGGCGAGACCTACGACGCCCGTCTCGCGCCCTCGGGCTGGAGCCGGCCGGGATTCGACGACAGCCGGTGGGAGTCCGCCGCGCTCCTGGAGTCGCACACCTCACTCCTGGTCCCGCAGAGCGACGAGCCGGTGCGTCAGACGCAGGTGCTCGAAGCCCGCAAGATGACTGAACCCGCCACCGGCACCTACGTCTACGACCTCGGCCAGAACATGGTCGGGGTGTCACGGCTGACCCTCACCGGTGCGGCCGGACAGACCGTCAGGATCCGCTACGCGGAGGTGCTCAACAAGAACGGCACGCTCTACACCGACAACTTCCGCACGGCCAAGGTCACCGACCGCTACACGTTCGCCGAGACCGGAACATCGACGTATGAGCCCACCTTCACCCAGCACGGGTTCCGCTACATCGAGATCACCGGGGTGACCGAGCCTCCCACCCTCTCCGACGTCCGGGGCGTTGTCTGGGGATCCGACCTCGCCGGCACCGGCACGCTCACGACCTCGGACGGCATGCTCAACCAACTGGTGAGCAACATCTCCTGGAGCCAGCGAGGCAACTTCCTTTCCATTCCCACCGACACGCCCGCCCGCGACGAGCGCCTGGGCTGGACAGGGGACATCAGCCTGTTCGCGCCGACCGCCAACTACCTGGTCGACACCCGGGCGTTTCTGTCCCACTGGATGGCGGACGTGCGCAACTCCCAGTACGCCAACGGTGACCTGCCCGCGGTCGTACCGACCCCACAGGGACAGTTCAGCGACAGCGGTGTCGGCTGGGACGACGTGATGATCACCGTGCCCTACCACGTGTGGCACTCCTACGGCGACACCCGCATCCTGCGCGAGAACTACCCCGCCATGCGGAAGTTCTTCCAGTTCGTGCGCGACAGCGCCGGACCTGACCTGCTCGAACCCGGCCGCACCACCTTCTTCACCAACGACTGGCTGAACCTCGACGACCCGACCGAGCAGGGCATCCTGGGGACGGCCTACTTCGCCGAGGACGCCCGCATGATGGCCGAAGCAGCCAAAGCCCTGGGGGACGAAGCGGCGGCCGCCGACTACCGCAAGCTTGCCGCCGACGTCCGAACCGCCTTCACCAACGCCTATGTCGCCGCCGACGGGACCGTGAAGGGCAACTCGCAGACGGGATACGCGATGGCCCTCGCCATGGACCTCGTCCCGGACCCCGCACTGGTCGAGAAGGTCGGCGAGAAGTTCGTGGCCAAACTGGCGCTCACCGACAACCACCTGCGCACCGGCTTCATCGGCACACCGCTGCTGCTGCCGGCGCTCAGCAGAATCGGCCGGGACGACCTGGCGTACAAGATGCTGCTGCACAAGGACTACCCCTCATGGGGCTACGAGGTCGTCAACGGCGCCACGACCATGTGGGAACGCTGGAACTCGATCATGCCCGACGGCAGCTTCGGCCCGGTCGAGATGAACTCCTTCAATCACTACGCCTACGGCGCTGTAGGCGACTGGATGTTCCAGAACATCGGCGGCCTCTCCGCGATAGAGCCCGGTTACAAGCGCTCCCGGATCGCGCCGGCACCCGGCGGAGACCTGACGCAGGGCTCCGGGAGCCTCAAGACCGTCTACGGCCTCCTGTCGTCGCGTTGGAACACCGACCATGGCGTCTTCGATCTGCGGGTGACGGTTCCGGTCAACACGGTCGCGGAGGTCCACGTCCCGGCCGAGAACCGGTGGGCGGTCACCGAAGGCGGCCGTCCGGCCGGCGAGGCCAGGGGAGCGCGGTTTCTCCGGATGGAGCACGGGGCTGCCGTGTTCGAGGTCGGATCGGGGTCCTACCGCTTCGTCGTCGACAACACGTGAACCGTGCCGGACGTGACAGCGGCGCACGGAGCGGGGGTGCGGACCTCCGGCGACCACATCGAAGAGGAACTACCAGAGCTTTCAGAGAACGCTCCCTGCGGGCTTGGTCCCTGACGGACGATCAGTCGCCGAACGCACGGAGAGGGACACATCCGTCCGGGTGCACAATCCGACAGCCGCAGCCGAGATCGCGAGCTTGCCCAGGGTCCTACCTCCTGGGCAGGCTCGCGTGAGGGGAGGGCATCCGGCACAACAGCGAGAGCGGAGTGCCGAGGCCACAGCGTCAGGTCCCGGTAGGCCTGGGCCGGTCACGGCTTGGCGTCGACCATCCGTGAGGACCTGTTCAGGGACGACAGTGGGCTCCGGTCCGCCAACCGGACTCGACGGACGCTCACCGTCGGCCACGTTCGCGCGCTCCCAGAAGGCGGCAGCGGTCTCCTTGCGTTCGTCGGTCAGGACCTCGCTATAGGCGAGCCGGGAGTGATCGTCGATGGCTGTGTGGACGAAGCTGTAACCGATCACGGGACTGCGGCTGTTGCGGACGTGGGTGGTGGCCTGCCGATTGCTGGCGGGCCATGATCCGATGTCTCCGCCGTCGGGGATGTTGCCGAGCTTCTTGATGTCGACGTGGACGAACTCACCGGGACGCTCGCGCTCGTATCGGCGGATGACTTGGCCGGTGGGCCGATCCATCCAGCGCAAGCGGTTCAGGCCGTGGCGAGTCAGGACGCGGTGGACCGTTGAGGCGGCTATACCCAGGATCGGTCCGATGCGTGCGGGGCCGAGCTTGCAATCACGCCGCAGCTCGCAGACGCGCTTCTCGACGTCCTTGAGGGTGCGATGCGGTGTGCTCCGCGGGCGGCCGGAGCGGTCATACAGGCCCGCGTCGCCTTCGGCGCGCCAGCGCCGGACCCACTTGTGGGCGGTAGTGCGGGAGATGCCCATTTCGGCCGCAAACGTGCGCCACAGGGCGACTGGCTCGTACCCGGCCGATCAGGGGGCGTCTGTCGTGGACGGTGAGCCGGGCGTTCGGGTGCGAACGAGGGCCTCATCAAAGTGGTGTCATGCGCAGGTGGGTCGGCGCGGGTGGGTTGTGTGGAGTGGGTGTGCGACAGCAGTCCGGCTTGGTCGTGACACACATGATCATCGGGGTGCTGATCCGGCCGCCCGGCGACTCGGTGCCCGCGGTGGTCGAGCACGCCGCCGGCGCCGGGGCATCGAGCCGGTCAGCCGGCGGCGCGTGTGTTACAGGAGGATGACGGTGCGCTCGCCGGGTGCGTCCTCGTGGGCCCAGGCCGCCTCGACCTGGTCGAGCGGGAACGGGTGCGGGCGCACGGCCATGCCGCCCGCGGCGATCGCGGCGACGAGTTCGGTGAACTCCCGCTGCATGACGTCCATGGGGACCGCTCCGATGCCGCTGCCCAGGACGCGGAATGCGTTGGAGCGCATGGCGTGTCCGGACAGTGTGATGGTGTCTCCGCCCATGCCGCCGATCTGTACCCAGTCGAGCAGGCGGGTGTGCTGGGTACGTGCCTCGAGGACGGCGCGCATGGCGAGTTCGGTGGGCGGCCCCCATACATAGTCGAGGACCACGTCGACCTCTGCGGCGGCCTCGGCGAGCGCGGCCGCGGTGGCGTCCTGGTCGGGGGTGAGTTGGACGATGTCGTCCGCGCCTTCGGCGGTGAGTTCGTCGAGGCGGGCGCGATTGCGGCCGGCGGCGATCACGCGCTCCGCGCCGAGGTGCTTGGCGACCTTGACGGCCATCGAGCCGGCGTTGCCGGTGGCGCCGTGCACCAGGACCGACTGCCCGGCCTGGAACGGGACGCGCGTGCGCAGCGCTGCCCACGAGGACAGGGCCGGGTTCATGGTGGCGACCAGGAGTGCGGGGTCGGTTCCGTCCGGGACGGGGATGGCGGTGGCCGGGTCGATGGCGATGCGCTCGGCCAGAGAGCCCGCGCCCATCGGCATGACGAAGGCGAGGCTGCCGTCGGCCCGGCGGACTACGGCGTCGGCGCCGGCCAGGGCGGGCAGCGTCGTGGGGCTGGTGTAGTGCTTGCCCGCGGCGATTCCCTTGGTGGCGCGGTGCACACCGACGGCGAGGACGTCGACCAGTTCCTGGCCGGGGGCAGCCTCGGGGGCGGGGACGGAGCGGAAGTGCGGCGGCTCGTCGAAGGACTCCACGAGCGCGGCGTTGATCATGGACATGCGCGTTTCCCTTGCTTGGTGCACGACTCCGATAAGATACGAAGTGGTTTCTTATTGCCTCAAGCGTACGGCGACGGGTTAAGATACGCAAGCGAATCTAAATGCATGGCGAAATGCCGTGAAAACGGACATGCGGGGGTAGCGGTGAGTGAGCGGCGTACGGCGGGCACTCCCACACGGCGCAGGGGCGCAGCCCTGGAGGACGCGATCACCGATGCCGCCTGGGAAGTGCTCGTCGAGCAGGGCTACAACGGCTTCACCTACGAGGTCATCGCAACACGCGCCGGAACCAGCAAACCGGTGCTCTACCGGCGCTGGCCACAACGCGAGGACCTCCTCATCGCCACACTCATCCGACACTGGCGTCCACTCGACATCCCCGACACCGGCAGCCTGCGCCAAGACGCCCTCACCCTGCTGCGCACGGTCAACGCCGAGCGGGCCCGCACGGTGATACTCCTGCGCATCCAGCTGGCGGACTACTTCCGCGAGACCGGCACCAACTTCAGCGACCTGCGCAGCCGCCTCCACCCCACGGACCAGCAGCCCCCCTTCGCGACGCTCGTCCACCGCGCCGTCGAGCGCGGCGAGCTTACGGATGTGCCGCGCCCCGAACGCGTGGTGAACCTGCCCTTCGACCTGGTACGCCACGACATGCTGATGACCATGGGCGCGGTGCCGGACGAGAAGATCGTCGAGATCGTGGACACGGTGTGGCTCCCCCTGCTCGGCCTATCACCCCACGGCACGCAAGCAGGACACTGAGCCCCCACAATGACGCACCACCACAACTCCCGAGCCCTATGAACCCTTGCCCTGGGTGTCAGGCATTGCAGGCTTGGCTCGCAATACACCTTCAATCGCCAGCGGAACGAGGCTGAGGGGAGCCCTCGCAGCACCAGTTCGGGCGCTTCTGCGCCCAGGTCGCAGCGCAGACTCCCAGCTCGACCACGGCCGCCCCACAGCGCAAGCACACCCGGCATCAGGACCAAGAACTCCGTCCGATTTCTCTGTCCGCAACATGCCGCTTCGGCCGACGCCTCAGCCGCACTGGTCCCGTCAACAACGCTTGTGGTCAATACAGCCAGGGGACGCCGAAGGCGCCCCATCCAGCACCGGCGCGGCTGGGCAATGAGCCTCGACCGGCACCGCGGCTTGCCTGACGCCCTCGATGCTGCGTCGGGCGGCTACTCCCGAGAGCGGAGGACGCGGCCCGCAGTCCCTCGATCACGTCGCCGCGGACACCAGGTCAGTGGGGTGCGGTTACGCACCCCACTGACCTGGTGTCGCAGGGAGTCAGCCGGCCGTCGGCGGTGTCTTCGGTGCCCGCAGCAGGGCGCCGATCGCCGCGGCGACCACGACGACGCCCATGGCGATCAGGGAAGCGGACAGGCCGTCCATGAAAGCGCCCTTGACGCCGTCGGCGAGGGCCGCACCCCGGCCGCCGAGCTGATCGGCGACGTGAAGGCCGGCGGCTGCCGAGTGCCGTACGGACTCGGCGGCCCCGGTGGGAAGTTGGTCGACGGAGCCGGGCCGGGAGGACCGGTAGTGGCTTCCGTAGATCGAGCCCATGAGGGCGATTCCGCCGCCGAACCGATCTCGCGGGTGGTGTCGTTCATGGCGGACGCGACACCCTGCTGCCCCCGGCCCAGGGAGCCCGTGATGGCCGCCGTGCCGACGGCGCCGCTCAGGCCGATACCGAAGCCCGCCAGGATCAGGCCGCCGAGGAAGGGCAGGTAGCCGGAGTCGACGCCGAGGAAGGAGATGACGTACAGGCCCAGGGCGAGCAGGAACAGGCCGACGGACATGACCGCCTTCATGCCGACCCGGTGGACCAGATGCGGGGTGACCATGGATGTGGGCAGCACCGCCAAGGCGACCGGGACGAGGGCGACGGCTGCCTTCAACGGGCTGTAGCCCAGGATGAGTTGCAAGTACTGCAGGCCGGCGAAGAAGAAACCGAAAACGGCCATGAACTGCACCAGGACGGTGATGGCGCCGGCCCTGAAGCCTCGGATGCCGAACAGGGCGGGATCCAGCAGCGGGTGTTCGGTGCGCAGACCGAGGTAGGCGTAGGCGGCGAAGGACGCGGCCGTGACGACGAAGGCGCCGATCACCACGGGCTCGGTCCAGCCCTGCTCATTGCCCTCGATGATGGCGAAGACCAGGGTGCCGATGGCCACGGCAGTGGTGATCGCTCCGGTGACACCGGGGTGGTGCGGGTGGGCGTCCTTGGTATTGGGGGCCAGCAGGGCGGCGGCCAGTGGCTGTCTGTCGTGGCCGCGGGCATCGAGGGCAACATGGTGCGCGCAGACGGGGCGTACGGGACGTGATCTTCATGGCGGGCGTCAACGACATCAACAACGATCCCTCCCGCACCGCGGACCAGTTGGTCCCCGGGTACCAGGACGCCCTCGCGCAGGCGCAGGCGGCCGGCGTGCGGATCATAGGGGGCACGATGCTGCCCTTTTCCCGGCCTGCGACAGCGGCGACCACGTGCACCCCCACGACGCCGGAATGCAGGCCATGGCCAACGCTGTCGATCCGTCCGCGCTGCGGTAGACGCGCTCGGGCGGAGGGGGCCGAGTGCACGACTCGTTCAGGTGACGATCCGGCAGGGAAGCCTGCTCAGCCCGTGCAGGGTGTTGTTCACGATGAACTCGGGCCGGCCGATCTCGAACCGGCGTACCCGTGCCAGGAGTGCTGTGAGGAGGGCGTGTGCCTCCAGCTTGGCCAGGTTCTGGCCGACGCAGCCGTGGATGCCGACGCCGAAGGTCAGGTGATCGGAAGGCTTCCGCATGATGTCGAAGCGCTCCGGGTCACCCCACTTGCGTTCGTCGCGATTGGCGGAGGCGTACATGACGGCGACACGATCACCCGCGGGGATGGTGACACCGTCGCACTCCCACGCCCTGGTGGTCACCCTGCTGAAAACGGTGACCGGTGACGCGATGCGCAGGATTTCCAGGTAGGCGGCGGGCACCAGGGAGGGGTCGGCCCGCAGGGCGTCCCACTGGTCGGGGTGTTCGGCGAACAGCCGGACGGCGGCCGCCAGGGAGAGGATCGTGGTGTCCATGCCCGTGGCGAGGAACGCCATCATGAGGGTGACCGCGGCGTTCTCGTCGATCTCGCCCGAATCGACCGCTTCCCAGACGCGGGCGCCGAGACCGCCCTCGGCAAGCCGGTCCCTGGCGGCGGTGGTGCTGACGTAGCGCAGCAGAGCCTGCTGCTGTCGCATCGCGGCAGGTGTCCGCTCTCCGAAGGCACCCAGGCCCTCGAAGGTGGAGGCACCGAACTCAAGGAGCTGGTCGCGGCCTTCCTCGGGAAGGCCGATGAGATCGGCGACGAACCTCGGAGTGAATGCCTCCGCGAGGTCGGACACCGCGTCGAACTCCGCACCCGTCGCCAAGCGGTCGACGATGTCTTCCGCCGCGGCGGTCACCGAGGGGCCGAGGTCCCGCAGCGCCCGGGGCATCAGCATCCGGGAGAGGATGACGCGCAGGGTGGTGTGATGAGGGGGGTCTGAGGCCAGCACGCCGCCGGCCATGAGCTCGTTCATTTCGGCCGTGAAGCCCACACCGGATGCGGAGCTGAACGTCTCGTGATCACGCAGCGCGGCATTGACCTGCTCGTAGCGCGGCAAAGCCCACGCGTTGAACCGGTTGAGCCGCACGACCGGTCCCGCGTCCCGCAGGCGTGAATACACCGGATAGGGATCGAGAAGTGTGTCCGTGGCGAAGAGGTCGACGTCGCTTGAGGGCAGGGTCGTTGGGGGCATCATCGGCTCCGAGGTCGACGGCCGCCGTGTCAGCCGGCGCGGCTGTCACGGGGTGCATCCGCTGTGAGTGCCGTGCTTTGTCCGGGCGTGGCGGCACGGGGAGGCCGGCCGCTTCGCATGGCGCTCGCTGTTCCCTCGATCATGCGCACCGCCATGGGCCGGGGTCCAACACCGAATCGCGCACGTAATAATCGAAGGTTGCGATTCATCGATGTCCCATGGCGGCAACAGCGCAGCTGCTGACCGGAGCTGGTCAATCGTCATCTTCGATGGCTGTGTGCCAGCATCCGTGTTGGACTTCAGGGCCCGCTGAGCAGCATCATCAGCGAGGGACAGCAACATCGGACAGACGGCCTGCGGGATCCGTCGAGAGTGTTGTTTCGCCTCATTGCGCATGGATTCGATTCCCGCCGTCGCTCCAAGACGGACGAAGTTGCCTCGACCGCCCGAGCGGCCCCGGCCCGCAGTCCACCGCCATGCACGACAAAGAGATCCGCACCACCGTCACCTGGGCCGTGTGGTGGTGCGAAAACCCGACCTCGCGGACCGTGCCCGGGCCGCCACCTTCCTGACTATGGAGCCGCCCCCATGCCCATCACCCGTGAACTGCTGATCGACGGCAAGGAGAAGGGTGCGCGATCCGGGCGCACCACGCCGGTCATCAATCCCTCCACCGGACAGATGTACGCCACCGTGGCCGCGGCCGGCGTCGAGGACGTCAGCAGCGCCGTCGACGCCGCCCAAGCCGCGTTCGAGGACTGGGCGAAGACAGACCCGTACACGCGTCGGGCGATCTTCGGCAAGGCCGCCGACCTGATGGAGCAGCGGTGCGAGCACATCGTGGACCTGATGGCCGGTGAGGTGGGCGCGACCCGGGTGTGGGCCTCGTTCAACGTGACACTGGCTGCGGCGCTGCTACGCGAAACAGCCGCTCTGATCACGGCCCCGCAGGGAGAGGTGCTCACCACCCAGCACGACGGCACCCTCAGCCTCGCGGTGCGCGAACCCCTGGGCGTGGTAGCCGCGTTCTCGCCCTGGAACGCCCCCGTCATTCTCGGAACCCGCGCGGTTGCCGCCGCTCTCGCCGCCGGCAACACGGTCGTATTGAAACCGAGCGAAGTGGCTCCTCTGTCCGCCGGGCTTCTCATCGGGGACCTGCTGCGTGAAGCCGGACTGCCCGACGGGGTCCTCAACGTCATCACGAACGACCCCGCCGACGCTCCGCACATCGCCGAAGCCCTCATCACCGATGCGGCGGTCAGGGCGGTGAACTTCACCGGCTCGACGCACGTCGGCCGGATCATCGGCGCCCATGCCGCGCGCCATCTCAAGCCCGCGCTCCTGGAGCTGGGCGGCAAGAACGCGGTCATCGTCCTGGACGACGCCGATGTGGACTACGCGGTCGACGCCGCCGCCTTCGCGGCGTTCATGAACTCCGGGCAGATCTGCATGTCCGCCGACCGGATCCTCGTCCACGCGTCGCTCGCTGAGGAGTTCACCGCCAAGTTCACGGCCAAGGTCGCCGCCCTGCCGTTCGGCGATCCCACCGACCCGGCCACGGTGATCGGCCCGCTGGTCAACACCGACCCCGACCAGCGATGCGGGCTCTACGCGGCTCGCCGTGTCGCCGCCCTGGTCGAGGACGCGGTCGCCAAGGGTGCCACCGTACTCGTGGGCGGCGAGATCAAGGAGGCCTCTCACCAGGCGACCGTCCTCAGCGCGGTCCCCGCCCACGCCGACCTGTACGGCGCGGAGACGTTCGGGCCGCTCTGCGTCATCGACACTTTCGCTACCGACGACGAGGCCGTCGCGAAAGCCAACGACACCGACCAGGGACTGACCGCCGGCATCATCACCGAGAACGGCACGCACGGCCTGCGCGTGGCCCGAAGGCTGCGGACCGGCATGGTCCACATCAACGACCAGTCCGTCGCCGACGATCCCCAAGCGCCGTTCGGCGGTGTCGCGTCCTCCGGTTACGGCCGTTTCGGAGGCCGCTGGGGCATCGAGGCCTTCAGCAACACGCGCTGGATCACTCTGGCCACCCAGCACGCCTCCTACCCCTTCTGAGCGTTCGGCGACGGGCCGGCCACATGGGCCGGCCCGTCGCGGGCGCGCTGACCGCACAGCGGACAGGAAGCAGGATGATCTCGACCACCGCACCCGTCTCCGATGTCACCTCTTCGACGACCAGGTGCGCAACGCTCCCTACCTCGTGTACGAAGAGGTGCGCGATCTCGGGGCGGCGGTCTACCTGTCGCGCCACGACTGCTGGGTGCTGCCGCGGTACGCGCAGGTACGCGCTGCGTTGGGGGATCACGAACGGTTCTCCCCGGTCGACAGCGTCGGCCTGGAACCGGCTCTGAACCGGCGGCGGCCGCGGTGGGCCTCTCGCCTCCGACCCGCCCGAGCACGACGTGCTGCGCGGTGTCCTGTCGGAGAGCCTGGCCCCGCGCCCTCGCCGACTGCGGACGGACATCGGCCGCCGGGCCGAAGCGCTCGTCGCTCCGCTCGTGGACGCCAGACCTTCGACGTGGTCGGGGACTTGGCCCGCATGTTCCCCGTGACCGTCGTCGCCGACCCGGGACAACCAACGCCATCGGCAGCGGTCTGTGACTGCTCGCGGAGAGACCCGAGGCGTGGCGGGCCGCGAGAGGAGCGCAAGCTCGTGTCAGCAGGGCCAGGGCGCTGGGCAGGTCGTTGAACCGGGCGCCGTCGGCTTGGCCCATCACGTACGAGGACGTGGTGATCCCGGAGCAGGCGTAGGTAAGCCTGCTGTTCGGATCGGTGAACCGGGATCCCCGCAAGTGGACCGACCCCGACTGCTTCCAGGTCGACCGAGCGCCGATGGACCATGTCGGCTTCGGATACGGCGTCCACGGTTGCGCCGGCCAGGGCCTGGCGCGCATCGAGGCGCAGGCGGTCTTCCCGCCCTGCTTGACCGCGTCGACCGCATCGAACTCGCCGGCCCGCCACGCCGGCACCTGAACAATGTGATCCGCGGGCTGGACAGCCTGCCGGTCACCGTGACCACCAGAAGGGTGTGACCGTGAGCATCGAACTCATTCCTGGCCGCTGTGAGGGACACGCTGTGTGTGAGGCCATCGCACCGGAGGTGTTCCGGGTGGACGACGACGGAATGGTGCAGCTGGTTGCCGGCGGCGACCACGACGACGCAGCCGCCCTGGCGGCGGTGCGTTCCTGCCCGGTCGCGGCGCTTCGGACCACGTCATGAAGCGGATCGTCGTCGTGGGTGGCTCGATCGCGGCGGTGACCGCGGCGAGCTGGCTGCGCGTGCGGGGCTTCGAGGGGACGGTCACACTCCTGAGCGCGGAGAAGGAACAGCCCTACACCCGCGTCCCCCTGTCCAAGACGGTGCTGTCCGGTGAGGCGACGGATGCCTCCACCGCGCTGCCGCCCCTCGACGACAGCGTCGTTGTGCGGCTCGGGACCCGGGCCGTCTCGCTGGACACCCAGGCCCGTCGGGTGGTCGTCGACAACGGCGAGCCGGTGCCCTACGACGGCCTCGTGATCGCCACCGGGGGGCGGGCCAGGCGGCTGAGTCCTTCCGGCATGTCGGGTGAACGGGTGCTGCGCACGCTCGCCGACTGCGTGGCGCTGCGCGAGGACCTGGCACGCGCTCGCAGCGTCCTGGTCGTCGGAGCGGGGCTGTTGGGCATGGAGATCGCGTCAACGTGCCGCACCCTCGGCCTGCAGGTCGCGGTCGTCGACCGGGACCCTCCGCTGCGCCGGGTGCTCGGGCCCGTGCTCGCCGGAGTGATCACGGATGCCGCGCGGGAGCACGGAGTGGTACTCAGGACGGTGCCCGGCGGCGTGCGGCTGGTCGGATCCCACACGCTGGAGGGTGTCGACGCCGACGGTGACCTTCTCACGGCCGACGTGATCGTGTCGGCGGTCGGGGACGTACCCGCTGTCGACTGGCTCACCGGCTCCGGCCTGGCGCTCGACCGCGGTGTGGTCACCGACTCCCGCGGCCGCGTCGCGGACGGCATCGTCGCGGCGGGGGACGCGGCGGTCGTCCGTGGGGCAGGCCGCCGCCCGCACTGGACCAACGCCGTGGAGCAGGCGCGCGTCGCGGCGGACGCGCTCCTGGGAGAGGAAGCGGCCGTGGCGTCGCTGCCCCCGTACTTCTGGACCAACCAGTTCGGCGTCGAGGTGAAGGTCGCCGGGGAGCCGGCCGGCCTCGGCGAACCGGATCTGGTCGACGTCGACGGCCGTTCCCTGCTCCTGCGCTGGTCAGCCGGTGCGGCAGCGACCGTGAACCACACGGTGCCGGTCCGTAAACTCCGGCAGCTTGCATCCGCCACGTGATAGGGGCGTGAGCACAGGGCGCTTCAGAATATGGTCGCCTCGCGGCAGTAGAGGGCGAACGAGCGGGAGGGGTCATAGAAGCCGCCGGTCTCGTCGGACCGTTCCCGCAGCGAGCGCTCGTACGAGGGGAAGTGGGCGAGCGCCTCGTCCTCGGAGGCGTAGTAGAGAGCGGAGACTCCCGCGTAGACGGTCTCGGTCCCGCCGAAATGGCGCAACGCTTCCTCGGCTCCCGGTACCTGACGGTGCCGGACCCATCCGCGTACCGTCTTGGCCTGCGGGCTCTCTTCGGCAATGACTTGCTCATGAGCGGTCTGCCAAAGGTCGATGACGTCGTCTTGTTGCAGCTGTGGTGCTCCGCGAACGAAGTGGAGCACCTTCACGGGGGCTGTGCCGTTGTCGGATGCTGGTGGCGGCACCAGGACCTCGGATCGCGTCAGCAGGGCCAGGGCGCTGGGCAGGTCGTTGAACCGGGCGCCGTCGGGGCCGATGACGTCACGTGCGTACGGGTCGGACATCGTGGCTGCCAGCCCGCCCATGTCGTCGAATCGGAGCTCGGTGACGGCGTCCCGGCCGAATACGGTCAGGTAGGACAAGTCCCCCTCGACGCCGAAGGACGCGTCGAACACATGGTTTTGGACATAGCTCCTGATCTGGAGGGGATTCGCGGCGGCCAGCGGCCCGTGCACATGGTGCAGGTGCCGCAGGAACGCCCGGTGTGTCATGCCCGGCTTGCGGCGGATGGCGGCGATCAGGGTCAGCATCGTTCTCCGTTCGGGAAGGAAAGCAGGGTGGTACCGCAGGCGTGAACCCCGCGGTACCGACCTGGACGGGCGGCTCAGGCGGCCATCTGCCGTACCGGCTCCGGGACGGCCGCCGTCCGGCGGCGGGCGGCGAGGCCGAGTGCGGCGGTGGCGCCGGCTGCGGCGAGGGCGAGCACCCCCATGGCGTTCGTCAGTGTGCCGACGGCGGAAGTGAGGGCGAGGGCCACGAGCGGGCAGAGGAACTGGCCGAGGAAGAAGGACCCTGTCCACAAGCCGGTGCCGCGGCCGCGGTCGGCGTAGTCGAGCTTGGACATGGCGAGAGTGAGCAGGCTCGGCAGCATGATGCCGCCCCCGAGGCAGGTGATGACGGCACCCAGGGTCAGCACGACGGGGCCGGGGGCGAGCCAGACCACTGCGAAGCCGAGCGCGCACAGGCCGAATGCGGTGGGCAACCACGCCTGCGGGTTGCGGCCGGCCTTGGCGAAGAGGGCCGAGCCGGCCACGATCGCGGCACTGGTGGTGGCGGTGGCCAGCCCGATCACGCCGGAGTTGCTCACGCCCATGTCGTCCAGGAGGAACGCCATCTCCACCTGGAGGGTGTAGAAGAGGACGGCGCCGAAGACGGTCAGCGCGCAGGTGCCTGCCAGCGGGCGCCAGGGGAAGGACCGCCTGGCTCTCGGCTCCGGGAGGGTGTGGTGAGCGCCGGCCTGGCTGGGCCGGGGCAGGAATGCGGCCATGGCGGGCGCGAGCAGCAGGCTCACGGCGTAGGCCCAGAACGGCATGCGCCAGCCGGCCGATCCGGCCGCACCGCCGAGTACGAAGAAGACCGTGGCGGAGATCGCAGCGCACATCGTCTGCATCGCGAGGTAGCGGTCGCGTTGCCGGCCGGAGTAGTAGTCGCCGAGCAGTGTGGTGCAGCAGGTCATGATCGCGGCTTCTGCGACGCCGACGAGTGCACGGCTGGCGACGATGGCGACGAGGGAGTCCAGCCACAGGGGAGCGGTGCCGAGGACGGCGTACACCACGGTGGCGGTGACGAGGATGCCTTTGCGGCCGAGCCGGTCCACGAGGACGCCGGCGAAGGGGGCCAGCAGGGCCAGCGACAGGGCGGGGACCGTCAGTGCCATGGGGACGAGCACCTCGACGCCCGGGACGTCGGCGAAGTGATCGCGCATCTGCGGCAGGACGGGGGCGATGAGCACGGCCCCCAGGATGGGCAGACAGGCGCCGGCCATCAGCAGCAGAAGGCGCAGCCGGTGTCCGGGGCCGGAGACGACCTGCTCGGACGGGGCGTTCGCGTCCGCCTTGGACGGCGGGGGCGGGGGCACGGGTGCGGGCATGCGTGATCTCCACGGGGGGTGTCGGGAGGGGACGGGATGGTTCGGCCGTGGTGGCCTGGCCGCCGGATACCTGTGAGCAGGTTGGCGTGAGCGGCGCCGATGACAGCCCGATGTCACGGCGGGCCGGCTCGCCGCGACGCCGGGCGCGGTCCCGGCGGCGGCTGACACTGCGGCTAGGACGTCGGGTTGAGACGACTATCGGGCACCGAGGAGGGCCTGCCTAGCCCTCGTCCGATCGAGATCGGTCATGCGGATCATCCGGTTCCTGGATGCCGGGTACGCGGACGTTCGCTTTTCCGAAACGCCGTGGTCAGGCGGCCGGTTCCTGGGGTCGGTTCGCCGCGCTGCCACCTGATCGGGCCCGGCCGTGTCACGACGTCGACCACGCGAGGCTCGGACAGCGGTCCGTTACCGCTCGCCGGCCCCGGTCGCGGCCGGCACCTCCTCCAACCCCGGTGCTCCCCGCCCGGGCAGGCGGGTGAGCGCGAGACGCAGGAACGCCTGGGCGGCGGGAGAGGCCGGGGCAGGGTCGCGATGGGCCAGGGCCAGGGGCTGGAGGGCCTGTGGGTCGTCGAGGCGCAGGATGCAGTCGGCGTGATCGGCCGGGACGATGGCGTCCGCCACCGGGCGGGGTACGACGGTCACCCCGATGTCCTCGAACGCCAGCGAGGCGAGGTCGCCCGCGCTGCGCAATGCGCAGACACCCCGGCGACGGGCCCGCGCGCGCTCGAACGCGGCGTCCACCTGTGCGCGCAGGCCCGTGTCGGGAACGCATTCGAGGAAGCGTTCGTCGGCCAGCTCGCTCAGGTGGGTGACACCGGCCCCGCGCAGCCGGTGCCGACGGCCCACGACTGCCACCAGCGGCACCACGTTCAGCAGGTGGTACGCGATGCCCGGGGGCAGCTGGTGCTCGTGCAGGGCGACGACGGCGATCTCCAGTTCACCGGTGAGGAGCTGGGAGGTGGCGTGCACACCGTCGGAGTCGAAGAGCGTGACCTCGACCGCGGGATAGGCTTCCTGGAACTCCCGCAGCAGACCGAGTTGGTCGATGTTCCCCGCCGTGAGCGTCACCGAGCCGATCCGCAGCCGCCCGCGCACGGGCCCGTCGAGCGAGGAGATCTCGGCGTGCATCTCCTGGACAGCCGTCAGCACCCGCCGCGCGCAGGCGACGAAGACCTGCCCGGCCTGGGTCACGCGGACGCTGCGGCTCGTCCGCTCGAAGAGCCGGGTCCCCACCTCCCGTTCGAGCTGGGTGATCTGGTGACTGAGCCCGGACTGGCCGATGCGGCAGCGCGCGGCGGCCCGGGTGAAGTTGAGCTCGTCGGCGATGGCCACCGCGTACTCCATCTGCCGCAGATCCATCGCATTCTCCGATCATTTCGTGCGTGTTTCAGTGTTGGACGCCGGACGCGCCACCTGGACATGATGGGCAGCACGAGCTCGTCGAATCGCCTTCATCGGATTCCGGTGCTCGGTCGCCCAGAGGAATCAATCACATTCTTCGCTTGATCCGACCTTGCCACAGGGGAGAGAGCCATGGCCACTGCAACGACGCAGCCCGACGGGACACCCGGGCAGCAGCCCGTGAGCACCCAGCCGCCTCCGGACACCATGCAGTTCCCGGACACGCGGCACTTCCAGGGGTTCTTCGCCCCGTCGCGGATCGAGGCGGACGTCTACGACCTCGAGGTCGAGGGCCGTATACCCCCCGAGCTGAACGGCGCCTTCTACCGCGCCGCCGCGGACACCCAGTACCCTCCGCGGTTCGCGAACGACGTGTACATCAATGGCGACGGCATGATCCACATGGTGCGGTTCGACAACGGCCACGCGGATCTGAAGACGCGCTACGTCCGCACCCAGCGCTTCCAGCTCGAACGCCAGGCCCGCCAGGCCCTGTTCGGTGCCTACCGCAACCCCTACACCGACGATCCGTCGGTGGCCGGCGTCGACGACGGAAACGCCAACACGTCGATCATCTGGCACGCGGGCAAGCTTCTCGCGCTCAAGGAGGCGGCCCTCCCGTACGAGCTGGATCCGGCCACGCTGGAGACCAAGGGCGTCTACGACTTCTCCGGCCAGATCCCGGGCCGTACCTTCACCGTGCACCCCAAGCACGATCCGCGCACCGGCGAACTGATGGCCTTCGCTTACAACGCGAGCGGCCTGCCGGACAAGGAGATTCACATCCACCAGATCGCCGCGGACGGCAAGGTCACCCGGACCCAGACCTTCGAGGTGCCGTACTCGTCCATGGTGCACGACTGGCTGGTCACGCGGGATCACCTGGTCTTCACGATCTCGCCCATGGTTGCCGACCCGGAGCAGCTGAAGAGGGAGGAGCAGTATTTCGTCTGGGACCCGAACCGGGAGACCTACGTTGCGATCATCCCCCGCGACGAGGGCGTGAGCGGGATCAAGTGGTTCCGCAGCGAGCAGCTCATGGAAACTCATTCCCTGAACGCCTGGACGGACGGCGACACGCTGGTCGCCGACCACTTCACCACCACGTCGGGCTGGTTCTCCCAGTTCCCGAAGACGACCGTGGGCTTCCTGCCCGAACAGCCGCCGTTCCTGCACCGCTGGACCTTCGACCTCACCCAGGGTGCCTCCCACTGGGACGACGCCACCGACACCTACCGCAGCGAGAAGCTGCTTTCCTCGCCCGGTGACATGCCCCGGGTCGACCCGCGCGTGCTGATGGAGAAGAACCGGCACGCCTGGGTCGGCGGCATGCACCCGGATGTGCCGATGGCCGCGATCGGACCCATGGGCCCGCCCTTCAACTCCCTCATCCACCGCGACGACAGCACCGGCGCGACGGCGTTCTGGACCCCCGGCGAGCACGCCGCGCCCGAGGAGCCGGTGTTCGTACCCAAGTCCGCGGACGCCGCCGAGGGCGAGGGCTATCTGCTGGCGCTGGTCGGCCGGCGCGATCAGATGCGGCACGACCTGGTCGTCCTGGACGCCCTCGACATCGCCGCCGGCCCGATCGCCACGGTGAAGATCCCCTTCCGGCTCCGGTACGGCTTCCACGGCACCTGGGTGCCGGCGGCCGAACTGGGAAGGTGAGCACGTCCATGCGACTCACCAGGTGCGGCCACGCCTGCGTGCGGCTGGAGCAGGACGGCGTCGTCATCGTCATCGACCCCGGCAGTTACGCCGACCCGCGCGCGCTCGACGGTGCCCACGCCGTGCTCGTGACCCACGAACACGTGGATCACTTCGCCGAGCCTGTACTGCGTGCGGCCGCGGAGGCCGACCCCGGCCTGCGGATCTGGGCCGACCGAGCCGTCGCGGACCAGCTGGCCGGGCTCGGCGGCGGCCGGGTCACGGTGGTCGGTGACGGGGACGCCTTCGACATCGAAGGCGTGGGCGTCGAAGTGCACGGAGAACTTCATGCCGTGGTCCATCCCGACCTGCCGCGGGTCACCAACGTCGGCTTCCTGGTGGGGGACGGCGACGCGGGCGTCTTCCACCCGGGCGACGCCTTCACCGTGCCCGCCCGCCCGGTGGACACCCTCCTGCTGCCCGTGCACGGCCCGTGGTCCAAGACGGGCGAAGTCATCGACTACGCCCGTGAGATCAAGCCCCGCAGTGCCGTGTCGATCCACGACGGCGGTCTCAGCGAGAGCGGAAACGCGCTGGCGGACCTCATGCTGCAGGCGTGCCTGCAGGACGTCGGGACCGACTACCAGCGTGTGGCTGCCGCCGCGGGAATCGAGTCCAGGTGATGGCCGTGTCGACGCAGACACAGAGGCCGTCCGCGGGGTGGCTGGGCCTTGAGGGGCGCGGTGCGCTCGTCATCGGAGCAGGCGGACTGGGCGCTGCCTGCGTCCGGGGTCTGGCGGAAGCCGGGGCACGGCTGACGGTCGTCGACGCGGACGAGGCCCGCCTCAAGGCCCTGCGCGACGATCCGGCCTGCGCGGCCGCCGTCGTACGGACCCTCACCGCGGACCTGACCTCCTCCGAGGCGTGCGAGCGGGCGGTCGCCGAGGCGGCCCGCGAGCTCGGTGGCCTGGATGTGCTGGTGCACGCGGTGGGCACGAATGACCGGCGTCCCGTGGTGGAAACGCCCGACGAGGTGTGGGACCGCATCCTGACGCTGAACCTGTCCACCGCCTTCTGGACGGGACGCGCCGCGGGCCGACTGATGCGCGAGGCCGGACACGGCAGCATGGTGTTCTTCTCCTCCGTCTCCTCGCTGCTCGCCCACCGCCATCACGGCCCGTACGCCGCCTCAAAGGGCGGCCTGGACCAGCTGGTGAAGGTCATGGCGCGTGAATGGGCCGCCGACGGCATCACCGTCAACGCCGTTGCCCCGGGCTACACGGAGACCGAGCTGACCCGCGCATACCTGGCACAGCCCGGCATGCGGGAGGAGATGACCAGCCTGGTTCCCGCCGGGCGTTTGGGACAGCCGCAGGACGTGGTCGGAGCCGCCCTGTTCCTCGCCTCCCCCCGCGCCTCATACATCACGGGACAGGTGCTCTACGTGGACGGCGGCCGCACGCTCGTGTGACGCCCTGCCCTCTTTGGCTGAACCCGGAAGGGAGTGCGGATGCCCGCACGCATCGCCGGCCGTCTGCCCGGTGAACTGGACGAGCAGCAGGCAGAGGTGTACCGGGCCATCACGGGCGGCGCCCGGGCCACAGGACCGCAGGTGTTCCCCCTCACCGACCAGGAGGGCCGGCTCAGGGGACCCTTCAACGCCATGCTGCTCAGCCCGCCGGTCGGAATGGCCCTACAGGAAGTGGGGGCGGCGGTGCGTTACGCGTCGGTCCTGACCGACCGCGTGCGCGAGATGGCGATCCTGGTCGTCGCCGCCCATTGGAACAGCACCTTCGAGTGGGAGGCCCACGAGGCGGTTGGCCGTAGCTGTGGCCTGACCGACTCCGAACTGAGCGCACTGCGCGCAGGCGAACTGCCTGTCCTCTCGGACCCGGCCGAGCGCGCTGCCCTGCGCGCGGCGCTGGCGCTGACCCGAGCCGGCGTTCTCAACGACCGGGAGTACTACCACGCGGTGGCCGAGTGGGGAGAGCGGGGACTGTTCGAGCTCACGTCCCTGGTCGGCTACTACGCCCTGCTGGCCCTGCAGTTGCGCGTTTTCGCGGGAGAAGAACCAGACGGCTCCTGCGCCCGACCCCAGACCGAAAGCGGAGCATGATGAAGCTGATCACGTTCGACGACGGACGCGTGGCAAGGCTCGAACTCGAAGAGCGGCTGGTGCTTCCACTGGAGGTGGCGAGCACGCGGGAGTACTTCGAGCGTGACGGCCGGGTGAGGGAGAGCGGGGAGCGGCTGGCCCTGGCCGACGTGACGCTGCGGGCGCCGATCGTGCCGAAGAAGTTCTTCCACACCTCCGGCAACTTCCGC